>NZ_JBVIGX010000092.1:0-1160 GCF_055570595.1 Streptomyces sp. NPDC031132 | reverse complement strand
CACCGCGTTGGCTCCCTCCTCCGCCTTGCGATCGCACGCACCAGACCCCGCTCCCTGATCCGGCCTGATCCGAAAGACAGGCCCTAGTGACCTGAGTCAGAGGTTTCTCGTTGGTTCGGTATGAGTCGTCCTGGTCCGAAGATTCCGCCGTTGTCGGTGACCGATGCCCAGCGTGTTGTGCTGGAGGGCTGGTTACGTCGTCGTTCGACGGCCCAGGCTCTGGCTCAGCGGTCGCGGATCGTGCTGGAGTGCTCAGACGGCTGCTCGATCATGGAGGTGTCCCGTCGGCTGCGGATCGCTCCGGACACGGTCCGCACCTGGCGGCGGCGTTTCCTGGAGCACGGCTTGGACGGTCTGTGCGACGAGCCCCGGCCGGGTGTACCGCGGAAGATCACCGATGCCGATGTGGAGCGGGTGATCGTCAGGACACTCGAGGAGAAACCGAAGAACGCGACCCACTGGTCGACGAGGTCGATGGCCGCGGCGACGGGGATGTCGCAGTCGACGGTCTCGAGGATCTGGCGGGCGTTCGCCCTGGCTCCGCACCGCTCGCAGACCTTCAAACTGTCGACGGACCCGTTCTTCATCGACAAGGTCCGCGATGTCATCGGTCTTTATCTCGACCCGCCTGAGAAGGCCCTGGTTCTCTGCGTGGACGAGAAGTCGCAGATCCAGGCCTTGGACCGGTCCCAGCCGGTCCTGCCGATGATGCCCGGTGTTCCAGAGCGCCGCAGCCACGACTACATCCGGGCCGGCACCACCACCCTCTTCGCAGCCCTCGAAGTCGCGACCGGCAAGGTGATCGGATCACTGCACCGACGGCACCGGGCCGTCGAGTTCAAGAAGTTTCTGGCCAAGCTCGACAAGGAAGTCCCGGCCGGTCTCCAGGTCCATCTGATCCTGGACAACTACGCGACCCACAAGACGCCGGACGTGAAGAAGTGGCTGCTGGCGCACCCGCGCTTTCACCTGCACTTCACGCCCACGAGCGCGTCCTGGCTGAACCTGGTCGAGCGGTGGTTCGCCGAGCTCACCCAGAAGAAACTCAAGCGTGGAGTCCACCGCTCCGTCCAGGCACTCGAACGCGACATCCGGGCCTGGCTCGCCGACTGGAACGACCAACCCAAGCCCTTCGTCTGGACGAAGACCGCCGACGAGAT
>NZ_JBVIGX010000091.1:0-1193 GCF_055570595.1 Streptomyces sp. NPDC031132 | reverse complement strand
CCCGCCGCCCTGGCCTTCGCCGATCTCGCCATGCCCGCAGAGCTGCTGGCCGCCCTCGGCTCGGAGGGCGTGACCGTGCCCTTCCCGATCCAGGGCGCGACCCTGCCGAACTCCCTCGCGGGCCGTGACGTGCTCGGCCGCGGCCGGACCGGATCCGGCAAGACCCTGGCGTTCGGCCTCGCCCTGCTGGCCCGCACCGCCGGGCAGCGCGCCGAGCCCCGCCGGCCGCTGGCCCTGGTCCTCGTCCCCACCCGCGAGCTGGCCCAGCAGGTGACGGACGCCCTCGCCCCGTACGCCCGCTCCGTGAAGCTGCGCCTGACCACGGTCGTCGGCGGCATGTCCATCGGCAAGCAGGCCGGCGCGCTGCGCGGAGGCGCGGAGGTCGTCGTGGCCACGCCGGGTCGGTTGAAGGACCTGATCGACCGTGGTGACTGCCACCTGGACCAGGTCGCGATCACCGTCCTCGACGAGGCCGACCAGATGGCGGACATGGGCTTCATGCCGCAGGTCACCGCCCTGCTCGACCAGGTGCGCCCCCAGGGCCAGCGGATGCTGTTCTCCGCCACCCTGGACCGCAACGTCGACCTGCTGGTGCGGCGCTACCTGACCGACCCGGTCGTGCACTCGGTGGACCCCTCGGCCGGTGCGGTGACGACGATGGAGCACCACGTACTGCACGTCCACGGCGCCGACAAGCAGCGGACGACGACGCAGATCGCGGCGCGCGAAGGCCGGGTGATGATGTTCCTCGACACCAAGCACGCCGTCGACCGCCTGACCGAACACCTGCTCAGCAGCGGAGTACGGGCCGCCGCGCTGCACGGCGGGAAGTCGCAGCCCCAGCGCACCCGGACCCTCGCCCAGTTCAAGACCGGACACGTCACCGTGCTGGTCGCGACCAACGTGGCGGCGCGCGGCATCCACGTCGACAACCTCGACCTCGTCGTGAACATCGACCCGCCGACCGACCCCAAGGACTACCTCCACCGCGGCGGACGCACCGCCCGCGCCGGCGAGTCCGGCAGCGTCGTCACCCTGGTCACCCCCGGCCAGCGCCGCGACATGACCCGTCTGATGGCCGCCGCCGGGATCACCCCGCAGACCACCCAGGTCCGTCCGGGCGAAGAGGCCCTGAACCGCATCACCGGCGCCCAGGACCCCTCCGGGATTCCGGTCACCATCACCGCACCGGT
>NZ_JBVIGX010000090.1:0-1207 GCF_055570595.1 Streptomyces sp. NPDC031132 | reverse complement strand
ATCGACCCGGCCTGGCAGTCCATCTTGGTCACCGACGACCCGCTGGCGTCCACGCTGAAGACCGAGTCCGACTGGGCGGTCAAGGCCAAGCTCATCGAGCAGCCCGACCTCGCCGGGATCTACGACCTGAAGCCCCTGAACAAGGTCCTCAAGGCCGCCGGCAAGCCCGAGGTCTCCGACGCCGGTCTCGGCGCCAAGTAAGTCAGCCCGTACGAATCCCAGGAGGTGACGACCATGGCCACCACACTCGCCAAGGCTGCCGAGGGCGCGGTAGCGGAGCAGACGCACGCCGCTCGTATCGCGCACGTCTCGAAGTCCTTCTCCGGCCCGGCCGGATCGCAGCTCGTCCTGGACGACATCAGCCTCGATGTCGCTCCCGGAGAGTTCGTCACCATCCTGGGTGCCTCGGGGTGCGGAAAGTCCACCCTGCTCAACCTGGTCGCCGGACTCGACAAGCCCAGCGCGGGCACCATCGAGACCGCCGGCCGGCCCGCCCTGATGTTCCAGGAGCACGCCCTCTTCCCGTGGCTGACCGCGGGCAAGAACATCGAACTGGCCCTGCGCCTGCGCGGGGTGGCCAAGGCCGAGCGCAAGCCGGAGGCCGAGCGGCTGCTGGAGCTGGTCCGCCTGCGCGGCGCCTACGGCAAGCGCGTCCACGAGCTGTCCGGCGGCATGCGCCAGCGCGTGGCCCTGGCCCGGGCCCTCGCCCAGGACAGCCGGCTGCTGCTGATGGACGAGCCGTTCGCGGCCCTGGACGCCATCACCCGCGACGTGCTGCACGGCGAACTCACCCGCATCTGGGCCGAGACGGACGTCTCCGTCCTCTTCGTCACGCACAACGTGCGCGAGGCCGTCCGCCTCGCCCAGCGCGTGGTCCTGCTCTCCTCGCGGCCCGGCCGGGTCGCCAAGGAATGGACCGTGGACATCCCGCAGCCGCGCCGCATCGAGGACGCGGACGTCGCGGAGCTGTCCGTCGAGATCACTGAACACCTGCGTGGGGAGATCCGCCGCCATGGCCAGCACTGACACCACCCCCAAGGCCAAGGCCGACGACCTCGCCGGCCTGGAGGCCGGCCTGGACGCCCTCGACGCGGTCCAGACCCACCGCACCCCCGCCCGCGAGGTCCTCGTCAAGAAGGTCCTGCCGCCGATCATCGCCGTCGGCCTGGTCCTGCTGGTGTGGCAGATCCTCGTCGCGGCGAAGGTC
>NZ_JBVIGX010000089.1:0-1291 GCF_055570595.1 Streptomyces sp. NPDC031132 | reverse complement strand
TAGACGTCGTTTCCTTTGGTTGAAGTCCGTGCTGTTGACCAGCGACGACGTGTGTCCGTGCTCTGTGAGAGCCTCCGGGCATGAGCTACGACTTGGCTGTGTGGGAAGGCGAGAGGCCGGCGGATGACAAGTCCGCTGGCCGGGTCTTCAGCGACCTGTACGACCGCTATATCGACAGAGAGCTCGGGGAGCCTCCGTCCGAACGCATAGCGGCATACGTCGCGGCGCTTCTTGAGCGGTGGTGCGACCTCACCGAGGACGAGGAGGATACTTCCCCCTGGTCGTCCGGCCCGTTGATCGGCGAGGCCAGTGGTCCGTTGATCTACTTCCCGATGCGGTGGAGCATGGCCGAGGAGGCATCGGCCTACGCGGCAGCCGTGGCAGAGTCCATGGGTCTGGTCTGTTTCGACGTACAGCAGGACCGGCTCAGGCCTTGAGCAGGGTCGCTAACCGGCGATAGCCGATGAGGGCTGCGGCTATGCCAACGAAGGCGAGGAAGTGCTCGGCCCTGCGCTCGTATCGACGGTGGAGCCGACGGCAACCGGCGAGCCAGGACACGGTCCGTTCGACCACCCACCGGTGGCGGCCGAGACGTTGTGAGGACTCGATGCCCTTGCGTGCGATGCGGTGGCGGATGCCGCGGCCGCGGAGCCATCGACGCAGGTGGTCGTAGTCATAGCCCTTGTCTCCGTGGAGCTTGTGGGGGCGCCGTCGACGAGGTCCGCGTCGGGACCGGATCGGCGGGATGCCCCGGCACGAGCGGTTCAAGACCGAGGCTGTCGTGCATGTTCGCGCCCGAGATGCCCAGTGAGAGCGGCAGTCCGTTCCGGTCGGTGATCAGGTGGATTTTCGATCCGGGCTTGCCACGGTCGGTCGGATTCGGTCCCGTCAGAGGCCCCCCTTTTGCAGCCCGCATGCTGACGGAGTCGATCGCGCAGCGCGACCAGTCCAGTTCCCCGCGGACGCCGAGTTCGTCGAGGATGACGCGGTGGAGCCGAGCCCAGACCCGGGCCCGGCTCCACTGGGCGAAGCGTCGGTAGACCGTCTGCCAGCTCGGACCGAACACCGGCGGGAGCTGTCGCCAGGCACAGCCCGAGGTGGCCACGAAGATGATCGCAGCTAATGCTTCACGATCACCCGCCCGACGCCGGCCGCCGCCCTGCGGGCGTATCACCTCCGTCGGCGGCACCACCCGCCGAAACAGCATCCACAACTCGTCTGGCACCAGCCGCTCGACCAAATCCGTCATACACGGCTCAACGAACAATCACGCCATAAGAAACGACGTTTT
>NZ_JBVIGX010000088.1:0-1343 GCF_055570595.1 Streptomyces sp. NPDC031132 | reverse complement strand
GCCCCCCCGCCAACACAACACAAAACAAAAGAAACCCCTTAGTGTACGAAACCCCCCCCCCCCCCCCCCCCCCCCCCTCCCCCCCCCTTCCCCCCCCCCCCCCCCCCCCCCCCGCACAGGTGACCTGCCCCCTTCGCACTTCGAACAACGAACCGAGGAATCCTCCATGCTGTCCGCTGCCCGCAAGAAGTCCGCACTCGCCGTCACCGCCACCGCCCTGGTCGCCATCGCCGCCCCGCTCCTCACCACCGCCACCACCGCATCCGCCGCCTCCGTGTCGACCTGGGACAAGGTCGCCCAGTGCGAGGCGGGCGGAAACTGGAGCATCAACACCGGCAACGGCTACTACGGCGGCCTCCAGATATCGATGTCGACCTGGAGCGCCTTCGGCGGTGCGAACTACGCGTCCCGTCCCGACCTGGCGACGAAGCAGCAGCAGATCCTCACGGGCGAGAAGATCCTCGCCGGCCAGGGCCAAGGCGCGTGGCCGTCCTGCGGTCCCGCCGCCGGCCTGGGCGCCGACCACGCCGACCCGTACCCGACCACGCCTCCGGCCCCCGCGGTGTCGCCGGTGGTGAACCTGTTCGGGATCGGTTCGGACGACCGGATCTACGGCAACACGGCCGACTACTCCAAGGGCAGCTGGTCCGGCTACGGCGTCACCGACCCCCAGCAGGGCTACCGCCAGACCACCTCGATCAAGGTCGGCGACGAGACCCACCTCTACGCCATCGGCTCCGACGGCCGCATCCACGAAAAGGTCGGCAACGGCGCCTTCCAGCAGGTCGACAACGCCCAGGGCTGGCAGCAGATCTCCGTCGTCAAGAACGGGAACACGGTCCGCCTGTTCGCCCTCGGCTCCGACGGCCGCGTCTACGTCAAGGACGCCGACTACGCACAGGGCCAGTGGAGCAACTTCCAGCTCGTCGACGGCACCGCCGGCTTCAAGAAGATCAGCGTCACCGTCACCGGCAGCACCGTACGCGTCTACGCCATCGGCGCCGACGACCGGATCTACAACAACAACATCGACTCTTCGGCAACCGGCTGGTCCGTTGTGAACAACGGCGCGGACAACGCCGCCGGATGGAAGCAGCTCGCGGCGACGGCAACCTCGGACAACGTGGTGCGCCTCTACGCGGTCGGCTCGGACGACCGGATCTACAACAACAACGGCAACTACGCCGCAGGCAACTGGAGCGGCTTCGGACAGGTCGACGGCGCCCAGGGCTGGAAGCAGCTCGCCGTCAGCCCCGCGGGCAAGACCGTCCACCTCTACGCCATCGGCTCCGACGAGCGCGTCTACAACGCCGACGCCGACTACAACGCCGGCAAGTGGAGCC
>NZ_JBVIGX010000087.1:0-1363 GCF_055570595.1 Streptomyces sp. NPDC031132 | reverse complement strand
TTGATGCCCCTATGGATGTCAAGCAGCGACTCCGGCGGGTCTTGTCTGGTCAGCCGGAGTGGTGGCGGGGACGATGAGTCGGTAGATCTCTCGTGCGACGTAGCGTTTGAGGCAGCGGATGATTTCGCGGCGTGTCTTGCCTTCGGTCAGACGTCGTTGCAGGTAGTGGCGAGTGCGGTCGTCCCAGCGCAGACGGCTGAGGACGATTCGGTAGAGGGCGGCGTTCGCCTGGCGGTCGCCGCCGCGGTTCAGCCTGCGCCGCTGTGTCTTCCCGGAGGAGGCCTCGACCGGGCTGGTGCCGCATAAGGCTGCGAAGGATGCCTCACTGGCGAGTCGCTCGGGGTTGTCGCCGGCTGAGATGAGCAGGGCGGCGGCGCTGTCCGGGCCGACTCCGTGGACTTCCAGCAGGCCGGGCGTCCTGGCTTCGACGGCCTCGGCTATCCGTTTGTTGAGATCGTCGATCTCCTCGGTGAGGTGCCGGATGCGGCGGGCCAGCAGCCGCAAGGTGTGGCGGGCGGCCCCGGCCGGCCCGCTTGCGTGCTGGGTGTCGAGGTCGGCGCACCGCTTGAACAGGTGCGGGTTGCTCAGCCCGGTGAGCGACTCGCGGAGGGCCGAGTCAGCTGAGACCAGGATGCTCTTGAGCTGGTTGATCGCCTGGGTCCTGGACTTGATCGCGGATCCCTTCGCCAGCTTGAACAGCCGGAGCATCTCTACTGGGCCGTCGCTGGTCTTCGCGGCGGCGGTGGCGCGTCCGGTCAACACGGCGCGGGCTGCGGCCTCGGCGTCGATGGCGTCGGTCTTGCCGTGGCGGCGTCGGGCGGCCTTGTCGGGCTGGTTGACCTCGGTCACCTCGATGCCTTCGGCGCGCAGGTGACGGGCCAGGGCGGCTCCGTAGGAGCCGGTGCACTCGACGCCGGCCCGCTGCAGGACACCGAACGATCTTGCCCAGTCGAGGAGTTGTCGGTATCCGTCGGCGGTCGCGGGGAAGCTGCGACCGTCCAGGGCGGCGCCGAGCACGGTGATAACGGCTGCGGCGTGGACGTCTTTGTGGGTGTCCACGCCGAGCAGGACGTCCTCGGTGTCCGCCGGGACGTGACATGGGGCGGTGGGCTGCGTGGTGCTGGTCAAGGTCGCCTGTCTCCTGATCGCCTCGGGAACCGGTGGCCGTCGCCGGGCCGGGGGCGGTCAAGACTGTGACGGTGCCTGTCGCGAAGGCCCCTATCGGGACACGTCCCCTGCCCGGCGGCAGCAAGTACCGCCCCGAGCAGTGACCGACAGATCAAACGCAAGGCATAAGAGCCAGTCGTAGCGCGAGTCAGGCCACCGCCCAGAGCGGCACCCGAACATCCTCACAGTCGTAGCG
>NZ_JBVIGX010000086.1:0-2138 GCF_055570595.1 Streptomyces sp. NPDC031132 | reverse complement strand
TCCAGTGCCAGCTCGACCACGTTGCGGTGCGTGTTCACCACACCCTTCGGCGTCCCGCTCGACCCCGACGTGTACATCACGTACGCCGCCTGGTCGGGTGAAGGAGCTGCCAGGGATCCGTGGGCCACGCTCTGCAGCAGCTCAGCCAAAGGCGGGACGCGAAGGACCCCCAGCCCGGCAGCGAAGGCGGGCCGCTCCTCGACGTCGGGATCGGTGAGAACCAGCGCGGCCTTCGTGTCGCGCAGGATCCATGCGAGGCGCTCCTGCGGCTGGCGCGCATCCAGCGGGACGTACGCGCCGCCCGCTTTCAGGACCGCCAGCATGGCGACGACGTACTCCACGGACCGGTTCAGGAACACGCCGACCGCATCGCCGGAGCTGATCCCCAAGCCGGCCAGACGGTGTGCCAGGGACTGGGACGCCGCGTCCAGCTCCCGGTACGTCAGCTCGCTGTCCCCGCAGACCAGAGCGACGGCGTCGGGGGTGCGCGCCGCCTGCGCCGCGAACAGTTCCGGCAAGGACCCGACGGGCAGGGCCGCCCCGGTGTCGTTGTACGCGACGAGGAGCTCCCTACGCTCGCCGTCCCCCAGCAGGTCGATGCGCCAGACGGGGGTCTCGGGATCGGTGACGGCCGCGCCCAGGATCCGGGTGAGGCGTTCGGCGGCGGCCTGCACGGTGGGGGCGTCGTAGAGGTCGGTGGCGTACTCGAGGATGATGTCAAGGCCCCCGGGCCGGCCGTCACGCGTCCGGTGCTCAAGGAAGTTGACCGTGAGGTCGAACTTCGCGGTGCCCAGCGGGAGCTGGTCCATCCGGGACTGCACACCGGGCAGGGCGGGGGCCGGGTTCACGGCGTCGGCCACGGTGAGCATGACCTGGAACAGGGGGTGGCGGGAGGCGGAGCGCTCGGGGTTCAGCGCCTCCACGAGCCGGTCGAAGGGCACGTCCTGGTGAGCCCACGCGGCGAGGTCGGTGTCCCGAACCCGCTTGAGGAGCTCGCGGAACGTCGGATCTCCGCTGGTGTCGGTGCGCAGGACGAGTGTGTTGACGAAGAACCCGACCAGATCGTCCAGGGCCTCGTCCGCGCGTCCTGCGACGGGGGAGCCGATGGCGATGTCCGTGCCCGCCCCCGACCGGGTCAGCAGCGCGGCCACCGCCGCCTGGACCACCATGAAGAACGTCGTCCCGCTCTCCCGCGCCAAGACGGTCAGCGCCTCGTGGACCTCGGCCGGGCAGGACACCGAGGAAGTCGCACCCCGGTACGAGGCGACGCCCGGTCGCGGGCGGTCCGCAGGCAGCGACACCTCCTCCGGCAGGTCCGACAGCGCCTCGCGCCAGAAACCGGTCTGCCGCTCCCCGTCCACGGCGAGGAGTTCCTGCTGCCAGAGCGTGTAGTCCGCGTATTGGACGGGCAGCGGCTCCCACTCGGGTGCCGTGCCCTCGACGCGGGCGGTGTACGCCGTACCCAGGTCCCGCATCAGCGGGGTGTTCGACCAGCCGTCCGAGGCGATGTGGTGCACGACCAGGAGGAGCACGTGCTCCTGCGCCGCCAGCTCGAAGAGCACGCCGCGCACGGGCAGTTCGGCGTCCAGGGCGAACGGCCGGCCGGCCTGCTCGGTGATTCCCGCCGTCAGGGTCTCGTCGGTTGCGGCGACCACGTCGAAGGGGACCTGCGCCTCGTCGGCCGGAACCACCCGCTGGCGGGGCTCCCCGTCCCGGACGGGATGGCAGGTCCGCAGGATCTCGTGTCGGCCCACGACATCGCACAGCGCACCGCGCAGGGCGTCCGCGTCGAGGGGACCGGTCAGGCGGACCGCCATCGGAATGTTGTACGTCGCCGACGGCCCCTCCAACTGGTCCAGGAACCAGAGCCCGCGCTGGGCCGCAGACACGGGAGCCGAGTCGCCGCGGTCGGCGGCCGCCGTCAGTACGGGACGCTCCTCGACGGCCCCGCCGGTGAGCTGACCGGCGAGCAGGGCGACCGTCGGGTACTGGAAGAAGTCCCGCAGGGACAGCTGCGTGCCCAGCGCCGTACGGATCCGTCCGACGAGGCGGGTGGCGAGGAGGGAGTGGCCGCCGAGTCGGAAGAAGTCGTCGTCGGTGGAGATGGTGGGGCGGCCGAGGGCTTGGGCGAAGAGGGT
>NZ_JBVIGX010000085.1:0-2431 GCF_055570595.1 Streptomyces sp. NPDC031132 | reverse complement strand
TTCGGCGGGGAACAGCGTCCGCAGGGCTTCGTGCCGGCCCACGACATCGCACAGCGCGCTGCGCAGGGCGTCCGCGTCGAGGGGACCGGTCAGGCAGACCGCCAGCGAGATGTTGTACGTCGCCGACGGGCCCTCCAGCTGGTCCAGGAACCAGAGCCGCTGCTGGGCGTAGGACAAGGGGATCACTTGGAAGCTCCCATCCGGCGCATCGGCCGAAGCTTGGGCCGGGCGCTTTCAGCGCCCTTGAGCTGTTCGACCAGCGTGGCCACGGTCGGATTCTCGAAGAGGGCCCCGACCGAGAGGTCGGGCCCCATGACGCTGCTGATCCGGCGCACGAGCCGGGTGGCGAGCAGGGAGTGCCCGCCCAGGTGGAAGAAGTTGTCGTCGATGGACACCGACGAGCGGCCGAGTACCTCTGCGAACAGCTCGCAGAGCATTTCTTCCTTGGGGGTCCGGGGAGGACGGCCCTCGCCGGCGCCCTCGTCCGCCGGTTCCGGAACGGGAAGCGCCCGTCGGTCGAGCTTGCCGTTGGTGGTCCACGGCAGGGCGTCCAGCACGACGTAGGCCGCGGGCACCATGTAGTCGGGCAGGGTCGCGGAGGCGTGGGCGCGCAGCTCGGCGACGTCGATGCGGGCGCCTTCGACCGCCGTCACGTATCCGATGAGGCATTTGTTGCCCGGCCTGATCTCGCCCAGGACGACGGCGGCCTGCGCCACCGACGCCTGCCGGCACAGGACCGTCTCGATCTCGCCGGGTTCGATGCGGAAGCCGCGGAGTTTGACCTGCTGGTCGGCGCGGCCCAGGAACTCGATCTCCCCGCGGTGGTTCCAGCGGGCCAGGTCCCCCGTGCGGTACATGCGGGAGCCTGCCGGGCCGTACGGATCGGCCGTGAAACGCTCGGCGGTGAGCCCGGGGCGGTGGAGATAGCCTGCGGCGAGACCGGCGCCGGCCAGGTAGAGCTCGCCCGGCGTGAGCGGCGGTACCAGGCGCATGGCCCGGTCCAGGACGTACAGCCGGGTGTTGTCCAGGGCGGTACCGATGGGCAGGGGACCCGGGTAGTCGAAGGGCCTGCGGACGGCGTGCGCGGCGGCCATCACGGTGGCCTCGGTCGGGCCGTAGCCGTTGAGCACGGTGGTGTCGGGGCAGTGCTCCTGTACGCGTCGGACCGCCTCCACCGGTACCACGTCACCGCCGGTCACGACGGTCCGTACGCCGGCGAAGGCCGCCGGCTCCTCCTCGGCCACCATTTGGAACAGTCCTGCCGCGAGGATCAGGCCGGTGACGCGTCCTTCCGAGAGCACCCGGCTCATCGCGGCCGAGTCGAGCAGTCCGGGGGGTGCGATCACCAGCGTGCCGCCCGACAGCAGAGGCATCCAGATCTCGAACGTCGAGGCGTCGAAGGCCATCGGCGAGTGCAGCAGCATGCGGGCGCGCGAGGCCAGGGGGAACGGCGAGTCGGCGGCAAGATCGGTGATGTTACGGTGAGTGACGGCGACGCCCTTGGGGACACCGGTCGAGCCGGAGGTGAACATGGCGTACGCGGCCTGGTCGGGATGGACCGCGGCCATGGGACCGGGCCGGCCTGCCGTGCCGTTCGTACGGTCCGCGATCCCGGCGACCGGGATGGTCCGGGCGTTCTCGGGCAGGTCCAGTCCTCCGAGCGGGCGGTCGGTGAGGAAGACGGTGGCCTTCGACTCCCGGATGATCAGATTGATCCGGTCGGTGGGATAGCGGATGTCCAGCGGGACGTAGACCGCTCCCGCCTTCACGACGGCGAGCGTCGCGATCACCGCCTCCGGCGACCGCTCGTTGTAGAGGACGACGCAGTCGCCCGGGCGGATGCCCTCGTCGATGAGCCGCTGGGCCAGTTGGTCGGCCCGCTCGTCCAACTCGCCGTAGCTGAGGCTTCGTTCACCCATCACGATGGCCTGGGCGTCCGGCGTACGGGCGACCTGCGCGGCGAACGCCTCCGGCAGGGAGGTTCCGGTACGGGGTACCGGGGCCCCGTTCCACGAGACGAGCAGGCGGTGGCGTTCCTCGTCGCCCAGCATGTCGAGTTCACCGGTCGGCAGGTCCGGGGTATCGCCGGCTGCGTCGAGGAGCCGGAGGAGGCGGCTGACGGCGGCTTCGACGGTGCGGGCGTCGTAGAGGTCCGTGGCGTACTCCACGCGCACGTCGACGCCGGCCGGGCGGCCCGCGGGGCCGTGGTGTTCCTGGAAGGTGAAGGTGAGGTCGAACTTGGCGATCTCCAGGGACGTGTACTGCGGGTCGGCCTTCACACCCGCGAGGTGAGGGACGGGCACGCCCGCGTCCGTGACGGAGAGCATGACCTGGGCCAGGGGGTGGCGGGAGGCGGAGCGCTCGGGGTTGAGGGTCTCCACGAGCCGGTCGAAGGGCACGTCTTGGTGTGCCCAGGCGGCGAGGTCGGTGT
>NZ_JBVIGX010000084.1:0-2616 GCF_055570595.1 Streptomyces sp. NPDC031132 | reverse complement strand
CCCCCCCCCCCCCCCCCCCCCCCCCCCCCCCCCCCCCCCCCCCCCCCCCCCCCCCCCCCCCCCCCCCCCCCCCCCCCCCCCCCCCCCCCCCCGCCACCATGCGGCGTAGGGCCGTGGGATGTCTGGGTCATGGGCAGGGCGTGCCGCCACGCAGTTGCCAGCCGGCAGCGGCCTCGATCTGGAGGGCATTGAGTCCGGTTTCCTTCGCGAGTTGCTCGAGACTGAGGCCTTCTGGGTGCCGGCGCATCGCGCGGTCGATCTTCACCGTCCACAGTTCTTCGTTGGTGAAGGGGCGCCGACGGTAGTGCTGCTGGAGTTCGCCCAAGTGTTCCGCGCAGCAGGCGATCACCAGCCGGTTCCCGTCCTGCGCGGGGTCGAGGGGATCGCCGTAGGACGAGTCTTTCACCCGCGCGTATGCGGCTTAGCCGGGGAAGATCGCTTCCCGGCACAGATCGCACAGGTCGGGTAGCTCCATCCGTACCCCTGTTCCGCGCGGCCACGAACACACACGGGACCAGCCTCGTCCTCGTATCGGGTGTCTGGCTTCATTACGCCGTCGGCGGCGTGCCACGCACGTCGCACTGACCGCTCGTGCGTGGCGGGGGATGCCCGGATCGGGCGGGTTTCAGGGGGTGAAGGTATAGCCAGGGGTGAGGGTGAAGACGGAGCGAGTGCCGGTGTCGACGGTCACGCAATTCCCCAAGTCCGATGGTTTGAGTGTCACGTAACTCCCCACCTGTGTGGTCACGTTTCCCCATGGGGAGGTGGTCGCGATGGGTGCCCGCTGGTCTTCGGCTCGAGGCTTGGCTTCCCCGTTTGTGGTTACCAGGAAGAGCGCCCTGCAGCCACCACTGGTGCTACCCGGTCGCCGGGGCCCGGCCGACCTCACCCGGGTGGCCTGCTAGTACGTAGGACTCGCGCCCGGTCGGCCATGGAGCCGAATGCAGCAAGCCATGATCAAGGAGAACGGGCGTTTGAAATTCTCGATCCGGTGAAGACGGGGGTTAACACCGGCTTTATTCATCGAGGTAGGAGAAGCGCATGGGCATCATTGGCTGGATCTTGATCGGCCTGCTCGCGGGCTTCATCGCGAAGGCCCTGATGCCCGGCAAGGACCCGGGCGGCGTCATCATCACGATGCTGATCGGCATCGCGGGCGGTCTGCTCGGCGGCTGGCTCGGCAAGGTCATCTTCGGCGTCGACTCCATCGACGGCTTCTTCGACCTTTCCACCTGGATCGCCGCGATCATAGGCTCGGTCATTCTCCTCGCCATCTACCGGCTCGCCATTGGCAACCGTCACCACCGCCACGCCTGAACGATCCCTTTCCTCGAAAACGGCTCCCCCTCTCAGGAGGGCGGGGCCGTTTCGCTGTGACTTTCACCCCATGTGTACGCCTCTACACTCCGCGTGCAAATGGTTAAGTTCAGAGCTGGCTGGCGCCCGCTTCACCGGGTGGCCATTGGCCCTGTCGGCTTATGAGTCACGCTCGGTCGGGATGAGGGGGTTGGGCCTTTAGGGCCGGTGAGCGGAAGGCAAGCCGTCGTGGCCCGTTGGCAACACCACCGCCGCCTGGAGATCACGACTGAGTGAGGTCCAAGGCCAGGCGCCACGACCTCCTCTTCAGGGGGCCAGGGAAAGTGACCGCCAGAGGAGGGTACCGGCATGTCGGTTTGTGGCAAATGTGCACGCAAATCCAACTTTGCCAGATTTACGGCTTCTTTATGGGTAGGCGGTGGGCGGCACATCTCTCCTGTTGCGGAGGTCATCATGGCATTCACTCACCGTGCTCCGATCGAGGAGCACCCTGACTTGGTGGAGCTGCGGGCCCGGCACGACCGTGCGGCGGCGACGCCGCGTGCGCAGATGGTCGAGGCTCTCGCGCTGCTGGCGGGTCTCTACCTGGCCGCGTCTCCCTGGATCGCCGGTTTCAACGACTCCATCACTTTGGCCGTCACCAACCTCATCTGCGGCATCACCTACATGCTGTTGCTCGGCGGTCTCGGCAATTCCTACGAGCGCACGCATTCCATGGCCTGGGCAGCGGCCGCCATCGGGGTCTGGACCTGCGTGGCACCGTGGGTCGTCACTGGTGATGTCGCGCAGACCCGGTCGATCACCAGCAATCTGATCGTCGGCGTCATCGCCACCCTCCTTGCCCTGGCTGCCGCCTCGGGCGCCCGCGACCGCGGTGCCCGACGTGACGTCGGCGCCCAGCCGTACCGCATGCCCGGCAACCACTGACACCCAAGCTCCGAACAAGAAGCCGGGATCGCCGGCACACTCACAGCAGCGTGGATGCGCGCCACTTCTGCCATACCGCGGCCGGCCGGCCGCGAGGCGGACGAGGACGGGGGCGGGCTGCGGTCCCCGCGGGGCGGGTGCCGGTGGACGTTGCGCCGACCGAACTGCGGGTCGGGGACCAACAGGGGGCCGCCTGCACTAGGGGGTGTCTTGCCGATCATCGCATCGTTGGTCCGGTGGTGAGGGAAGTTGAATTGTCTGATGCCGCGTGGGCGGTGATCGCGCCGTTGTTGCCGCCGGTGGGCCGTGCCCGTGGCCGGTGGCGTGATCACCGTCAGGTGCTGGAAGGCATCGTGTTCAAGTTCCGTACCG
>NZ_JBVIGX010000083.1:0-4196 GCF_055570595.1 Streptomyces sp. NPDC031132 | reverse complement strand
TCCCGCGCGCTCGCGCACGGCCCCCGGCGTGGGGTCGTTGGGCTGCTTATGGATCACAGGAACGTTCCAGCGCAGAGAAGTTTCGCCGACGTGCGGGCGCGGCGGGTGGGTGTTGGATTCTCCGATCCACGAGGCCCTCGAGCGGCAGTGGCGCCAGGAAGGCTAGGACGTTCCAGGCGGCGAATGAACCGCGCCAAAAGGAAGGCACCGGTCGGCAGGTGCAGACCTGTTCCACCGCGGCTGACCGGACCAAGCCCGTCGGGGGCACTGTTCTGGCACGAGCTGACCCACGGGCTCGGGGCGGGCTGCAACTGGGTGACCGGTGGGGCAGTCAGGCCGGGTCACCAGGGGCGGGGGGCGGGCCGCTCGCGCCGGGGACCGCCGTGGTTCTGCGAGGGCCGACGGTTCCAGTGCTTGTACAGCTCCCGCTTTTTTCGGGACACGTGGCTTCTTCTTGCGCGCGCCGGCCGCGTGCTGATGGGCACGGCAGGACGTCGAATCGACGCTGACCATGCTCCAGTCGATCCGGCCCGCGAGGTCGGCGTCGGCCTGGACGGCGCACAGGATCCGGTCCCACGTGCCGTCCGCCGACCAACGCCGGTGCCGTTCGTAAACGGTCTTCCAGCTGCCGAAACGCTCGGGAAGGTCCCGCCACGGCATGTACCCGGAACAAGATCCCGTTGATCACCTTGCGGTGGTCGTCCCACCGTCCGCCACGCTGTCCCGACGCTGGCGAGTGCGGCTCCAGACCCACTCGGCATTCGTCAGATCACCCCGCCCCATGCCAGACACAACGAGCGAGCAATCCGACAGTCACATGATCCGCCGGACGGAACCTAGTCGATGACGAGGCCACCGGGCGGCAGGATGAGACGGGGAAGTCGCCGATGGCGTCCGGCAGACCGCCGGGCGGATTGTTCGGGGCACTGACTTATTAGCCGGATCATCCGGTGCGGGGCATTTTGAGGCAACCCTGCCCACGGGGTCAGGCTCAATGGCGGGCCAGGGACCTCATAAGTGCCCGGTCAACTGGCAGGTTGAGTCCAGTTGATGAACCATAGGGAATGACAGGCATGAACACCTCGGTCCTTCGAAAGACGACGGAAATCATCGCCCGGACCAGGCCGACGACGGACACCCGAAGGGGCTGTGACCTGCGGGGGCGTCGCGAATTTCGACGTCTACGGTGTCCGCTTGCCGGATATTCAGCCACGCACGGCTCGCCCCGCGCGTGCGGTAGTTCGGGTGACGTCGCGTACGACGGCGCATTCCACAGAACTACAGGAATTACTTTCGTTGCTGAACCGGGCGTAGTGCAGCCATCGCCCAAATTGCACGATGTTTGGCGGAAGCGCCGGCGCACCTACGCCGCAAAGCGCTTTCCCGGAACGTACCCGTCTCGTCTCGAGTCATCGGAGTCCCACGCGGGAGAGCTAGATGAAGATGCGGGCCAGGCGTCTCGTAATACCCATTGCCGCGAGCGCACTCTTCGCGGGCGGAGTAATCGTGCCTACCACGGCCACGGCTGAGGACCAATACTTCTACATCGTCAACGAGAGCACCGACATGGTGGCAGAAGTATTCGCCCACAGCCAGGCCGAGAATGCGTGGGTGGCCCTGTGGCCGAACTACGGCGGTGAAAGTGAACAATTTAAGAAGCAATTCACGAACAATGGTTGGTTTTTTCTGATCGCCAAACACTCCGGTAAGTGCCTGTCGGGCTCGAGCGCCGAGAGTAGAGAAGGACTTGTGGTCCAAAAGACATGCGACAGTGAGGATCGGTCGGTCCTTAACCTGTCTCAGCAGTGGAAGACGCGATCTATATCCAAGACCTCGGACGAGTGCGGCGACCCTAACCAGTGTTTTGGTGGATCGCGGACCATCCTAGACAACAGATGGTTCAGGTACAGGTGCCTGGACGCGGCCAACGCGAAGGCTCCCACTCCACCCGTACAGGGCACTGCGCTGCAAACGTGGCGATGCGTGAACAAGTTCAGTGCCTGGAACCAGGTGAACCAGAACTGGGAGCTCGTACGAACGCAGGACTGGCCTCCCCCGGCCTCCGACGTGCGGTAAGCGTGAGCCGACACGTTGCGTATTTCAGTGGCTCCCGACCCCATTGCCCCACGTCCTCGCCCAGCCCGAAGCCACACAGTTCCACGCCGTCCCGAGCGTAGAAGACTGTTGCCGGCGGCTGCTCTTGCATCGACACGTAGTGGACGGCTTCGACGCCCCTCCGGGAGATCTCTGTGGCACGTCTCGGTCCGCAACGCCCCCGGTGACCGGATCCTGTCGGACGCCGAGTGGGCGGAGGTCGCCGCCGCCATGGTGCACGCTGCGGGCATCGCCGCCCGCGGCGACGAACAGGCCTGCCGGTGGATCGCGGTACGGCACGCGCACGACCACATCCACCTCTTTGCGACCCTCGCCCGCCAGGACTGCCGGCACCCCCGCGTGCGCGGCGACATCCCCGCGATGCACACCGCCGCCCGGACCTTCGAAGCCGGCTGGGGCCTCACCCCGATGTCCCCGCTCGACCGCACCGCGCGCCGCCACCCGGTCACCGGCGAGGCCGAGAAAGCGGCCCGCCGCGGCCTGGCCGAGACCGCCCGGGAGTCCCTGCAGCGCACCGTCCGCACGGCGGCCGCGCTCGCGCATGACGACACCGACTTCCTCGATCGGCTCCGCGACGCCGGCCTGCGTGTGCGCGAACGACGCGACGACGACGGCGCCCTGCTCGGCTACGCGGTCGCGCTGCCCGGGGACCGCGCCGACGGCGGCACGCGCCCGGTCTGGTTCGCCGGATCGACGCTCGCCTACGACCTGTCCCTGCCCCGCGTCCGCGAACGCTACGAGCCCGTTGTCACCCCAGCCGACTGGCCGCTGGCCGAACACCGGGTCCGCGAAGCGTCCGTGCTACTAGGTCGCGCCGGGCAGGACGAAGGCGCGGGCGACGTCGCAGCGCTCGGTGACCTCCTGGCGGTGGCCGCTGAGCACTCCCCGGCCCTGGTCCGGACCCGCGTCCGGGCGGCGGCCGACGCCTTCGAGCAAGCCGCCCGCGCCCCCGGCGCCCGCTTCCTGGAGGGCCGCGCCCGTGCCGGGTGGCGCGCCTCGGCCCGCGCGCTGGAGCGGGCCCCCGCGCCGCCAGGGGTGGCGGCGCCGCGGTGGTGCTGACGCTGCTGATCGAAAGGACGGTCCCGCCACGACCCTGCGCTCCCTGACGACACCGCCCTCCGCCCCGGCCGCGCCCGCCTCCCCCGTGAGGGTCTCCCCGGCGGCGGCCCGCTCTCGCTCCACCACCACGCCCGCCGCCGCGGCCCCCGGTCAGCAGGCCCCGACGGAGGCCGCCGTTCCCGCCCACCGGCAGCAGGCCGCACCGGCCAGGGGTGCGGGGCGTACGTGGTGACGGCGAAGGCTCCCGCACCCGGACGGCAGGCCTTCCGTGCGTGGACGGACCGGGTGCGGGCGGGCCACCTCGGCATGGTGCAGGCGGACTTCGTCCTGTCGGTCCTGGCCGGCACGGCGGCCGTCGTCACCCTGTACCGGGGCGCCGTCCACCGGCCGCAGTCCGCCCCGCCTCCGGCCGGGCCGCTGGTGGCGCCCTCGGAGGAAGTCCAGCGGCACGCCGCCCGCGAGGCGGGTACCGCCCCCGGCGCCTGACCGGGGAAGAACCGCGAGAAAGCGGGGGGACGGATGGTGATGACGGGCAGCCAGCGCCGGGCCGGTGGCAGGGGTTGACAGGGCTCGGGCTGGCCACGGCCGGCTGGTGGGCGCAGTGGTCCGGGTACGAGGTCGTGGGCGTGACCTTGCCCCTGCTGGCCGGGAGGGTGGTGCTGGGAGGTGCGTGGCGCTCGGGCGCCCTGCACCTCCCGCAGGCCGCCGAACCCGCGCCGGACGTCCCTGTGCCGGTGCCGCCGTCCTCCGCGCGGGCCAAGGCGGACCAGGAGCGCTCGATGCAACTGCTGAAGGCGAGCGACGAGTCCGCTGACGACGGGCTGCGCGGGGAGCTGTCGGAGTTCGAGCGAATCGCGCTCTTCGGCGTCGCCCAACTCCCGGCTAGGACTACCCGCCGCCGGGCCACGGCTACCCGCGACCGTGAGGCAGTGTCGCCGCGTCCGGTCTGTCCGGTCCGTCGGACGGGATGTGCACCGGTGTTGGCGATGGGCCGACGTGGGTGGGTCGGCATTCGGTAGCCT
>NZ_JBVIGX010000082.1:0-4440 GCF_055570595.1 Streptomyces sp. NPDC031132 | reverse complement strand
CTCTCGGGCTTTCCTCCGGGCTTCGTTCTTCGTTTCCGACTCTATCAGACTCTTTCGTGTCCGATTCCCGGTCGAAGCGGGTTTCGCTTTCCAGGCCTTCGCTTTCGCGTTTTCCCTTTCCGGCGATGCCGACTCTATCAGAAGTTTTCCACCGGATTTCCCGGCTTCAGATTCCTGGATGAGGAGTCGAGTACGCACCCACAGAATGCGATTCCGGGGTGCGAGGGGGGTCTTGCTGGTTTGGCTGCCGAACTTGTCCAGTTCCAGGCAACCGCTCAACCCTACAACTGGCCCTCCGAGGTGTCAAAACGAGCACCGGCACCGGCCATGACCAGCGTCTTCGCCAAGACGCACGGCCGTCTCGCCTTCAGGGACAGGGGCGACGCAGCACCCACCAGCCGGCTACTCCACGGCCTGCTGACCCCCTCCTGCCTGCAAACCTAGGGTACCTAGGCTATAACTAGGATCCCTAGGAAACGTGGAGGGCGCATGGCGCGGGCAGGGCTGACGGCGGAGCGGGTGACGCTCGCGGGCGCCGAACTGGCAGACGAGGTCGGGTTCGACCAGGTGACCATGTCGCAAGTGGCGCGGCGACTCGGTGTGAAGGACGCGAGCCTCTACACCCACGTCCGCAGCCTGTCGGACCTACGCGGTCGAATCGCGCTGCTGGCGGCGGACGAGAAGACCATCCTGATCGCGGAGGCCACGGCCGGCCGGGCGGGCAAGGAAGCGCTGGTCGCCTTTGCCAACGCCTGGCGGGATTACGCGCACAAGCATCCGGGCCGCTACACGGCGACCCAGACCCGGATCCAGATCGACCCCGAGCTGGCCGCACAGGCGCCCGGACCTCGGCGCGCGGTCGAGCTGACGTACGGCATGCTGCGCGGCTACGGACTGGCGGAGCCCGACCTGACCGACGCGGTCCGGTTGCTGCGCAGCGCGTTCCACGGGTTCGTCGCTCTGGAGGCCGCGGGCGGGTTCGCGCACGAGCGCTCGCCCCAGCACTCCTGGGACCGCGCCCTCGACGCCCTGAGCTCTCTTCTGGAGCACTGGCCCCCGTCCCGAGAGGGAGACGTCTCGTGACCGTTCCGACCATCGGTGGCCTGCGCGTGAACGGCGCGACCCTGCACTACGAAGTGCGCGGCCAGGGCCCGCTCCTGCTGCTGATCCCCGGAGGAGCCGGCGGCGCGGCCGCCTTCGACGGGATCACGGACGACCTGGCCGACGAATACACCGTCGCGACCTACGACCCGCGCGGCATGTCCCGGAGCACACTGGACGACTCCGAGGCAGCGCAGCGAGTGTCCGACCATGCCGACGACGCGCTGCGGATGCTGGACCTGCTGTCGCCCGGAGAGCCCGCCCGGGTGTTCGCCACCAGCTCCGGCGCGATTGCCGCCGTACACCTGCTCACCACCCGTCCCGAACGCGTCGAGCGACTCGTGGCGCACGAACCGCCTCTGGTGGAGATCCTTCCGGACGCCCCCCGACACCGTGCACTCCTGGCACGCGTGCAGGAGACACTGGGCGCCCGGGGACTCCTGCCGGCGATGGCCGAGTTCGCCGCTGGTTTGAAGAGGGAGGGTGAGGCCGCCGAGCCGAAGGCCGACGTGACCCTTCCGCCCCAGGCCGCAGCCCGGGCCGAGCAGACCATGGCCAACCTGCCGTACTTCATCGGACGCATCGTGCCCGGCTTCATGTCCTACGTCCCCGACATCACCCGACTGGAGACGCTGAAGGACCGGCTCGTGCTCGCCGGCGGCCAGGACTCACGCGGCGAACTGCCGTACCGCCCGGCCGCGTTCCTGGCCGAGCGTCTCGGCACGCCACTCCTGCACTTCCCCGGCGGGCACACCGGCCTGACCACGCACCCCGCCGCGTACGGCGAGCTCCTTCGGAAGGTCTTCCGCGCGTAGACCGAATCCGCCCCTCCGCAGTTGGCCCTCCTTGGCCATGCCCAACGCCCACCGGTCCGCCCCACGCGAGATCAGTGAGCCTTTTCAACGTGGCCACGGTCGAGTGACGCCGGGGTCACGACAGCTCATGTACGCCCGCGCGGCCGGCGTCTCCATGCCGAACTGCTCGTGGAGGTGCTCCAGCGCCCAGGCGAGGACCTTGGCGAGCGGGTCGGCGCCGATCTCCTCCGGTAAAGACCTGTCGAGGTAGCGCTCCTGACCGCCCGAGGGGCGCGGCGGGACCACCAGTCGGCGGGCCAGGGCCCCTGCCGCCTCGTTGCCGTGGTCCGGCCGCACGACGTGGAGAAAACCGTCTCAGGCACCCGGCATGTCAGCCAAGTTGACAACGCCCACTGAACCGCTCCGGATCGATGGAGGCCCGGGTGAGGCTTCGCGCTGACAGCGGTGGGTACATCCGCAAACATGGACGCTGGCGCATGGATATCGCTGATAGCCACGGGGATCGTCTTGCTCATCGGGGCGGGGCTCATCTGCTACGAGCATTGGGGATCCGGCGCGAACCAGAGCCGGGAGTATGACCTCGGTCCGGACAACACCAGCGGCGGAGGCGGAGGCGGCTGACGCCCACGGTTCGGCCGAACCGTCTCAGCCCGAACCTGCCGCCGATCCCAGGACCGCGCTGCAGCAGAGCATCGAACAACAGCCTGGATCTCGTCGGACTCCCATCGCGATAGATCGGTGCCTTGGGTTCAGCGTTGCCGCTCCAGGGTGAGGACGGCTGCAGCGATTGACGACATTCGATTCGGGCTGCACCGGGACTTGCGGAAGATCCGCCACGACTTCAGCCGTGCGACACCACGCTCGACCGGAGCCCGTGCCGCGGACAGCCGCGGGTGGCGGTCTGTTGGGTGGGCGTGAGGCCACGGCCTGGTGGGCGTCTGAGGGGCGTCGTCACCCACGGTCCGGCTCCCACATAGGCGCGGTCGGCCAGGACTGGAACGCCCTGACGCTCGCAGATCCGGATGATCCGGGCAGTGCGGGCCGCGGTCAGGTCGTGCGTGCGGCCGGGCAGCGCAGGCGACATCCACAGCAGCCGCCCAACCGGGTCGGTCACCACCTGCACGTTCACCCCGTGCCGACGGTGCTTGTGGGAGTAGTCGGCCCGGCTGTCGCCGACCCGGTCGCACTCCGCCAGAGTGCCGTCGAGCAGAACGTGGTCAGGGTCGGCCTCGCGCAGAGTGCGCAGCAGGCCAGGCGCGTGGTCGGCCAGCGTGTCGACGCCGGCTGCCACGTAGGCGTGCGCGGTGCCGACGGAGATGCCGAACCCTGCAGCGAGTTGGGCGAGAGTGTCGTGCCGCCGCAGGTACACCAGGCCGACCAGGGCACGCTGGTGCGGCGGGAGCTTGCAGCGGCGGTCACCCTCGCGGGTGACGATGAGCATGGTGACCCACTCGACCAGGGCATGAGGCAGGTCGAGTGCGGCTGAATACGGAACCAACGCGGCTCCTGTGCCTGTGGGCTGAGACTTCGAACACCTCCCCCAACGGCACGGGAGCCTCGTGCGTTGCACACACCGTCGGCATCCCCGATCAGTGGCGACTCTGAAACAGCTCCATGACCGGCAGCTGCCGGAGGCGCTGAGGACGGCTGAGGAGCAACCGCCCCGTACGCATCCTTCTCCGAGGGCGGCACCTGCCTCGGCGAGATCACCGTGGACGTGCCCGGTGATCAGACGTTGACGCGCTTCAGGTAGACGCGGCTGCGGTGGGGGATCGTCTGGTACCAGAGCATCAGGTGCTCGTCCTCGTACGTACGCAGCCGCATGGGGCTCGGGTCTTCGTAGAGGCTGCCGTCCTTGGGGTCGATACCCAGGGAGGCCAGGTCGACCAGGCCGTCCATCACGGCGCCGACCGTTCTCTGGTGCTCGGCGGCCATGTCGCCGAGCACCCACGCGCGGCTGGGATCGCATTCCCATGCCCAACCGCCGTCGTTCTCCACTCCTTAGCCCCGCGTGCTCACTGACCGATCTCGCGCTGGGCCTCGCCGAGGATGCGGCTGCTCGTCTCCATCGCTGCCCGGAACTCCGCCTCCGTGGCGGCCGGGTCGCCGGCGGTGCGTTCGGCCTCGAGGAGCGCTGCCGAGCGCGCGGGCCAGCGGTGGATGGCCACGTGCGTCGCCCACTTGATCAGGAAGAAGCGGAGCGGGTTGATGGCGCCCGTCTCCGCGGCGCGGTCGAACGCCGCATGGCACTCCCGGTCGAACTCGGCGAGGTGCGGCATGTCGATCCGGCGCACTGCATCCCGCAGGGCTTCGCGCGTCATGGCCGGCTGGGGGATGAGCGGACCGTCGTCTTCGACGTGCTGTGCTGTCATCGTGCCTCCAGGGGAACGCTGGCCACGATACCGAGCGGCCCTGTCAGAAGCCCCCTGAACGCAGAAAAGCCCCGTACCGGATCCCGGTACGGGGCTTTTCTACAATGATTGTTCGGCGGCGTCCTACTCTCCCACAGGGTCCCCCCTGCAGT
>NZ_JBVIGX010000081.1:0-4758 GCF_055570595.1 Streptomyces sp. NPDC031132 | reverse complement strand
CGGCAGGAACGGCCGCAGCCGTTCCCACTCGGCATCGCTTAGATCACCCCGCCCCATGCCCACATCAACGACCCGGGCGTGGAGTAGTCACATGAACGGCCGGACAGGTCCTAGCGGTGGATCACTCACGGTGCCCTGCGCGGCGAAGCGGGGTCGGGGCCGAGCAAAGGGCCCACTCGGCCGCCGGACTCGAGTCAGCGGTTCTCGCTGACGAGGCCGAAGACGGCAGCCAGACTGGCGCCAAGCCCGGCTATCGGTGAGGAGGTCTCTTCAGCAGAGCGTTCATCTCCTCGCGGCTGATCCTGATACGGCGATCTCCTTGGAACAGTTGCACCGTTGGATCCTCGGAGGTAGCAGAAGCCCCCTCCTCGATTGGTGCAGAAGGGGCGTTGAGGAGGGTGTCGTGCTTCTCCGCCGCCCAGAGCAGGGTGCTGATACGGCCGGCGAGGCGCTTGGTGTGGTCGCGCAGCGGTTCGCCGTTGGTGGCGAACGTGGCCAGGGCCGTGGCCTGTGCGGCTATCTCATGGGCGAGCTGGCGGACGTGCTCGGCCGAGGCTGCAGTCTGCTGCTCGCGGGGGTCGGCACTATCAGGGCGGTGAAGGTCCGGCATACAGGCGGCTCCTCGGGGACTCGGTGGCCGAGATGGTCTGGTACCGCGTAGTGCCAGCGTCGGACTGATCGTCCGCAGCGCCCGGCTGCGTGGCTCTCACCGAAACGTCACCGCGCTGATGACGGGCGAGCCACGGCAGCCAGGTCGCCTCAAGAGCTCCAGGGTGGTTCGCTCGCGGCCTTATCAACCCAGCGCATGACATCCGCCGTTCTCGTCTTCCATCCGAACTTGGTCAGCAGGTCTGCCAGGGGGGTGCTCAGTTCCAACGCTCCTTCGGGATCCTCACGACCCAGGCCGCGCCATGCTGCGTGTGCGTTCCGGACGATCTGCGCGGTCTCTGTCCTCGGCTGCGCGGCGGCTTCACGGCGGGCCAGGGCTGCCCGTATCAGCACCTCCACCGTGGCGAAGTCGGTGGGCTGCTTCAGGGCGAGCCAGGCCTGAGCGCTGAGCGCGCGCACGGTGTACGGGTGCAGCTGCCCCAGCTGCGCTGCCATCTCCGCTTCGAGCTTCTCGGCGAGAAGAAGTGCGCGGGGGACGTCGCCGGCGGCGTGGGCGGCGTGCATCTCCTCCCAGTCCGCGCGGTATGCGGCAGGCAGTGGCTCGGTCCATGCAGGGTCCGGCATCCCGCGGCCGAAGGTGGGGCGCGCCGGTGCGGGCTCTGCGACAACAGCAGGGGGCGGGTTGGGGGTGCGCGGCGGAGCGGGCGGGTGCGGTTCCGTCAGGGTGGTTACGGTCCCTTCCGTGTCAATGAGCATGGGCCACAGGGTGCCGTCCACCTCCTTCGCGCTGACGCGGACGGGGCGGCCGGCAAGGGCGGCCTTGATACGGAGCTCGGCCAGCGCTGCGCGGCGGGCGGTGGCAATGTCGCCGGCCGGGGCGGCCACGGGCACGCCGTCGATGGCGGCTCCTGTGGCGGTGACGGTGATGGTGTAGACGGGGGTGGCCGGTACGGTCCGGGGGTCGATGGCCATGTGCGTGCGCCTTCCTATCCGGCCTCGGGGTAGTACGGCGGGGCCCACCCGACATAGGTCGAGCCCCATCGGCTCTCGATCTCAGAGGCGGGCACCACGTCGATGTAGCCGGGCCTCCTGATGTCGTTGCTGGCGATCATGCCGCCGCCCAGGTAGACCGCCACGTGGCCGGCGCGTTGGCCGGTGTCCCAGTACATGAGCGCGCCCGGTGGGGGGTTGCGGTCCTTGTCGTGCTTCATGTCGGCGGGCATATGGCGGTAGTGGTCTATGGCGAAGTACACCCCGCTGTGCGACCAGCCGTAGGCCTCGGCCGTGAAGGCCAGGCAGGACCGGTACCAGCGGCCGCTGCCGGAGTCGGCTTCTCGCCTGGCCCAGGCGATGGCGTCCGCGGTCGAGCGGGGGTTGAGGACGTTCGGCGGCCAGCCGCCCTTGCCGTCGTGGAAGGGATCGCCCGGCTTCCCGGGGTTGGCGGGGTTGCCGTCGTCGCAGCGGCCGGGGGCCGTAGTGCCGCTGGGGCCGGGTGTGCCGCTTCCACCGGGGGTGCCGGTGCCGGTGCGGTTCAGGTCGATGCCTGCCTGCTGGGCGATCTCCCGTGCCGCTCCCTCATGGCGGTCGTAGTAGTCCGGGTAGGCGGAGCGCTGCACCGCCTGTGCGGCTGCGCCCAGCTTCATCGTCTGCCAGCCGTTTATGTCGGTGAGTCCAGGCGGGTCGCCGCTGTCGCCGCCGAAGAAGAACATCCCGGCCGAGTAGCGGGGGTCCATGATCTGCGCCGGTGTCCCCCACCCCGCTGACGGGCGCTGTTGAAACAAGCCCAGCGAGTCACGGTCTCCATAATCCAAGTTCAGCAGCGTGCTTTCCTGCAGCGCAGTCATGAGCGCAATGAGGGTGGCTCGCCCTGGCAGCCCGCGCTCGCTCGCCACGGCATCGATGACATTCGCGTTCCCGATCTGCTGCTCTCGCACATCGCCTTCAGGCTGCTGCGGTGTGCTGTCACCGCCGCCCGGAAGCTCTGCTCCGGGCCGGCCGCGGCCGCCGCAGGCGTCGGCGCGCGCTCCCCCTGCCCCGGCCCCGATCAGGCCGAGCATCGCCAGGAACACCACGAACACGACAGCGCCGATCGCACCGAATTTCACTGTGGCCCCGCGGCCCGCGACGGTAGCCGCGGCCCGCAGGGCGTCCCTCCCCTCCACCCGTCAGACCCCCTGCACCGCCGAGACACGCCACCCAGTGCCGGTCTGTGTGACTTCCACCTGCAGGTCGGTGGTCTCGGCGTAGTCGGTGTAGCCCTTGACCGAGACGGTGGCCGTGACGGCCCGCCAGACCCGTACCGGTGAGTCCCCGGGCAGCTTGGGGTCAGCCGCCTGGACCCGGACCACAGAGACGGTGCTCACCCCGCCGCGGCTGACGAGTCTGTCGAACGCGGGGTCGGTGTGGGCGGCCAGATTGTCGGTCAGGCCAGCGGTCGCCCACGGCCCGGCACGGTGCACGGCAGCCTTGTGGTCACCGTCGGCCGGGGGATTGCGGGTGAGGTAGTGCCGTACCCACTCCTCTGCCACCTTCTCCGGCACCCGCAAGTCAGCGGACGGGGAAGACACCGGAGCCGTAGAGGGAGCGGCCGGGGACGACGCCTTGGCATCGTCCCCGGCCGTCGGCGGCTGCGAGGCCACGACTTTTGCCGCCCCGCCTCCCTGGCTGTCACCGATCCAGCCCGGGGTGCAGCGGGCCAGGACACCGACGGCCAGGAGCACGACGACAACGGCAAGTGCCCCGCCGGCGGTGATCGGTTCGCGGCGGCGCTGCTGCGTGATCCGCTCTGTGGTGCGCTGGCGCTCCGTCTGGCGGTATTGGCGGCGGGCACGGCGGCGCTGGCGCCGGCTGCCCTCCGTGGTGTCGTCCGGGTAGTCGTAGGTGGTGCGGAGCAGTTCCCGCCACTCCTGCGGAGTGCGGTCTTCTTTGTCGGGCACCGGTCACCTCCCGCTCGTGGTGCGCTGGGTGGGAACCGTGGTGCGGGTGCTGGATGACGCAGCCGGGCGCGGCGGCGGCAGTTGAGTTGCAGGGCGACGGCTGCTTGCCCTGGTGGTTCGTGCCTGCGGGTTCGGGGTCGTGCGGATCCTCGAGGTGATTTGGCGAGGGCCGAGGGTCCCTGGGCGGGCGGCCTGCCGGTAGACGGTTCCAGCTGTCGTGTTCGAGGTCGTTGCCGTCGGCGGCTGCTGTGCCAGGGATGTTGTGGGTTGGCTGGCTTGGGTGGGGGGCGTGCCCTGGGAGGCAGTGGTGGGGATTGCCGGGCGGCTGGTGGTTTGGGGCGTATGCGGCGTGCCGGTCGTCGAGGTCGGGATCTGGGTGGTGCTCGGCTTGGATGTGGTGGATGTGGGCTGGTTGGGGCCGGGCGGGGTGGTCGGGTTCTGGGGCTGGTTGGGGCCGGGCGGGGTGGTCGGGTTTTGAGGCTGGTTGGGGGGCGTGGTGGTTCCGGCCCCTTGATTTCCCTGACCCCGGGTGGGGCGCCGGTAGGGGACGCGAACGATGGTGATCGGCGGCTGCGGAGCGAGGACGGGGGGCTGTCCCCATGGGCCGCTGCCCGGGCCGGTCGGTCCTCCCGCCGGCCCTGCGCCGTCGGCGCCGCCGCTGGTGTCCCGGGAGGGCGGGGCCGAGGGCCGGCCCTTCCCGGTGCCGCTGCTGCCACGGCGCAGCACCTGCCCTGCGGCTCGAGCGGCCAGCATTCCGACCATGGCCCCCATGGGCGTGGACGTGCCAGAGACGCCGACGATGGATTCGATGACCTTGCGGAAGCGCATGGCGACGATGGCCGCGGCGATCGACAGGCCGGTCGAAGGACCCCACCCGTAGATGCCGAACATTTTTGTGGTGCCGATTTGGATCACCATGACGCTGCCCAGCACCGTCGTGACGACGAAGGACTGCAGCGTGAAGCCGACTAGCTGGTCAAACCACCTCAGGCCCCATTGGCGAGTGCGGCCGGGGATGACCCAGAGGCACGCGAAGAGGGGGCCTGTGACCAGCAGCATGAGCGCGCCCAGGAGTGAGGCCAGGGATGCAAACGCCAAGGTCAGGACGAGGCCGGCGACCGAACAGCAGGAGCGCCTGACCAAGCTCGGCGTACAAGCCGCCCAGATGCCCACTCCCGTCTCTGCGGCTGGTCGCGAGGCAGGGGGGCCGAGC
>NZ_JBVIGX010000080.1:0-5090 GCF_055570595.1 Streptomyces sp. NPDC031132 | reverse complement strand
TTCAGAACTAACACAGTGGACGCGAGCAACTGAGGACAAGCCCTCGGCCTATTAGTACCAGTCAGCTCCACCCGTTACCGGGCTTCCACATCTGGCCTATCAACCCAGTCGTCTACTGGGAGCCTTACCCTCTCAAGGAGGTGGGAATACTCATCTTGAAGCAGGCTTCCCGCTTAGATGCTTTCAGCGGTTATCCCTCCCGAACGTAGCCAACCAGCCATGCCCTTGGCAGGACAACTGGCACACCAGAGGTTCGTCCGTCCCGGTCCTCTCGTACTAGGGACAGCCCTTCTCAATATTCCTACGCGCACAGCGGATAGGGACCGAACTGTCTCACGACGTTCTAAACCCAGCTCGCGTACCGCTTTAATGGGCGAACAGCCCAACCCTTGGGACCGACTCCAGCCCCAGGATGCGACGAGCCGACATCGAGGTGCCAAACCATCCCGTCGATATGGACTCTTGGGGAAGATCAGCCTGTTATCCCCGGGGTACCTTTTATCCGTTGAGCGACGGCGCTTCCACAAGCCACCGCCGGATCACTAGTCCCGACTTTCGTCCCTGCTCGACCCGTCGGTCTCACAGTCAAGCTCCCTTGTGCACTTACACTCAACACCTGATTGCCAACCAGGCTGAGGGAACCTTTGGGCGCCTCCGTTACCCTTTGGGAGGCAACCGCCCCAGTTAAACTACCCATCAGACACTGTCCCTGATCCGGATCACGGACCGAGGTTAGACATCCAGCACGACCAGAGTGGTATTTCAACGGCGACTCCACCCCAACTGGCGTTGGGGTTTCAAAGTCTCCCACCTATCCTACACAAGCCGAACCGAACACCAATATCAAACTGTAGTAAAGGTCCCGGGGTCTTTCCGTCCTGCTGCGCGAAACGAGCATCTTTACTCGTAGTGCAATTTCACCGGGCCTATGGTTGAGACAGTCGAGAAGTCGTTACGCCATTCGTGCAGGTCGGAACTTACCCGACAAGGAATTTCGCTACCTTAGGATGGTTATAGTTACCACCGCCGTTTACTGGCGCTTAAGTTCTCAGCTTCGCACGCCCGAAAGCGCACTAACCGGTCCCCTTAACGTTCCAGCACCGGGCAGGCGTCAGTCCGTATACATCGCCTTACGGCTTCGCACGGACCTGTGTTTTTAGTAAACAGTCGCTTCTCGCTGGTCTCTGCGGCCACCCCCAGCTCACGGAGCAAGTCCGATCACCAGTGATGGCCCCCCTTCTCCCGAAGTTACGGGGGCATTTTGCCGAGTTCCTTAACCATAGTTCACCCGAACGCCTCGGTATTCTCTACCTGACCACCTGAGTCGGTTTAGGGTACGGGCCGCCATGAAACTCGCTAGAGGCTTTTCTCGACAGCATAGGATCATCCACTTCACCACAATCGGCTCGGCATCAGGTCTCAGCCTTAATGAGGGACGGATTTGCCTACCCCTCGGCCTACACCCTTACCCCGGGACAACCACCGCCCGGGCTGGACTACCTTCCTGCGTCACCCCATCGCTTACCTACTACAAGTCTGGTTCGTCGGCTCCACCACTTTCCTTTCCCCGAAGGGTCCGGAACGGCTTCACGGACTTAGCATCGCCTGATTCGATATTGGGCGTTTCAAAGCGGGTACCGGAATATCAACCGGTTGTCCATCGACTACGCCTGTCGGCCTCGCCTTAGGTCCCGACTTACCCTGGGCAGATCAGCTTGACCCAGGAACCCTTAGTCAATCGGCGCACACGTTTCTCACGTGTGTATCGCTACTCATGCCTGCATTCTCACTCGTGAACCGTCCACAACTAGCTTCCGCTGCTGCTTCACCCGGCACACGACGCTCCCCTACCCATCACAGCAGGCGTTGGCCCTATTGCTGCAATGACACGACTTCGGCGGTACGCTTGAGCCCCGCTACATTGTCGGCGCGGAATCACTTGACCAGTGAGCTATTACGCACTCTTTCAAGGGTGGCTGCTTCTAAGCCAACCTCCTGGTTGTCTCTGCGACTCCACATCCTTTCCCACTTAGCGTACGCTTAGGGGCCTTAGTCGATGCTCTGGGCTGTTTCCCTCTCGACCATGGAGCTTATCCCCCACAGTCTCACTGCCGTGCTCTCACTTACCGGCATTCGGAGTTTGGCTAAGGTCAGTAACCCGGTAGGGCCCATCGCCTATCCAGTGCTCTACCTCCGGCAAGAAACACACGACGCTGCACCTAAATGCATTTCGGGGAGAACCAGCTATCACGGAGTTTGATTGGCCTTTCACCCCTAACCACAGGTCATCCCCCAGGTTTTCAACCCTGGTGGGTTCGGTCCTCCACGAAGTCTTACCTCCGCTTCAACCTGCCCATGGCTAGATCACTCCGCTTCGGGTCTAGAGCGTGCAACTCAATCGCCCTATTCGGACTCGCTTTCGCTACGGCTTCCCCACACGGGTTAACCTCGCTACACACCGCTAACTCGCAGGCTCATTCTTCAAAAGGCACGCAGTCACGACCCATTGGGTAAACCCAATGAGCGACGCTCCCACGGCTTGTAGGCACACGGTTTCAGGTACTATTTCACTCCGCTCCCGCGGTACTTTTCACCATTCCCTCACGGTACTATCCGCTATCGGTCACCAGGGAATATTTAGGCTTAGCGGGTGGTCCCGCCAGATTCACACGGGATTTCTCGGGCCCCGTGCTACTTGGGAGATGAGCAAGCAAGCCGCTGATGTTTCGTCTACGGGGGTCTTACCCTCTACGCCGGACCTTTCGCATGTCCTTCGACTACATCAACGGTTTCTGACTCGCCGACCGGCCGGCAGACCGATCAAGCTCATTCCCACAACCCCGCATGCGCAACCCCTGCCGGGTATCACACGCATACGGTTTGGCCTCATCCGGTTTCGCTCGCCACTACTCCCGGAATCACGGTTGTTTTCTCTTCCTGAGGGTACTGAGATGTTTCACTTCCCCTCGTTCCCTCCACACTGCCTATGTGTTCAGCAGTGGGTGACAGCCCATGACGACTGCCGGGTTTCCCCATTCGGACACCCCCGGATCAAAGCTCAGTTGGCAGCTCCCCGGGGCCTATCGCGGCCTCTCACGTCCTTCATCGGTTCCTGGTGCCAAGGCATCCACCGTGCGCCCTTAAAAACTTGGCCACAGATGCTCGCGTCCACTGTGTAGTTCTCAAACAACGACCAGCCACCCATCACCCTGCTCCCTCAAGGAGAACAAGTTCACTGGGGCCGGCACTGAAGACATGACCATACGGCCGTACCTTCAGGACCCAACAACGTGCCAAGCACCAGTCAGTCTTCCGTCTCCTCTTTCCACGCCGAAGCAGTACTCGAGAACCATCAGACCGTCTGGTGCCAACTAATCAACGTTCCACCCATGAGCTGACCGTGCAGAACGTTTGTCTGCAATCGGTACTGTGCTCCTTAGAAAGGAGGTGATCCAGCCGCACCTTCCGGTACGGCTACCTTGTTACGACTTCGTCCCAATCGCCAGTCCCACCTTCGACAGCTCCCTCCCTTACGGGTTGGGCCACCGGCTTCGGGTGTTACCGACTTTCGTGACGTGACGGGCGGTGTGTACAAGGCCCGGGAACGTATTCACCGCAGCAATGCTGATCTGCGATTACTAGCGACTCCGACTTCATGGGGTCGAGTTGCAGACCCCAATCCGAACTGAGACCGGCTTTTTGAGATTCGCTCCACCTCACGGTATCGCAGCTCATTGTACCGGCCATTGTAGCACGTGTGCAGCCCAAGACATAAGGGGCATGATGACTTGACGTCGTCCCCACCTTCCTCCGAGTTGACCCCGGCGGTCTCCTGTGAGTCCCCATCACCCCGAAGGGCATGCTGGCAACACAGGACAAGGGTTGCGCTCGTTGCGGGACTTAACCCAACATCTCACGACACGAGCTGACGACAGCCATGCACCACCTGTATACCGACCACAAGGGGGGCACTATCTCTAATGCTTTCCGGTATATGTCAAGCCTTGGTAAGGTTCTTCGCGTTGCGTCGAATTAAGCCACATGCTCCGCCGCTTGTGCGGGCCCCCGTCAATTCCTTTGAGTTTTAGCCTTGCGGCCGTACTCCCCAGGCGGGGAACTTAATGCGTTAGCTGCGGCACCGACGACGTGGAATGTCGCCAACACCTAGTTCCCAACGTTTACGGCGTGGACTACCAGGGTATCTAATCCTGTTCGCTCCCCACGCTTTCGCTCCTCAGCGTCAGTAATGGCCCAGAGATCCGCCTTCGCCACCGGTGTTCCTCCTGATATCTGCGCATTTCACCGCTACACCAGGAATTCCGATCTCCCCTACCACACTCTAGCTAGCCCGTATCGAATGCAGACCCGAGGTTAAGCCTCGGGCTTTCACATCCGACGTGACAAGCCGCCTACGAGCTCTTTACGCCCAATAATTCCGGACAACGCTTGCGCCCTACGTATTACCGCGGCTGCTGGCACGTAGTTAGCCGGCGCTTCTTCTGCAGGTACCGTCACTTTCGCTTCTTCCCTGCTGAAAGAGGTTTACAACCCGAAGGCCGTCATCCCTCACGCGGCGTCGCTGCATCAGGCTTTCGCCCATTGTGCAATATTCCCCACTGCTGCCTCCCGTAGGAGTCTGGGCCGTGTCTCAGTCCCAGTGTGGCCGGTCGCCCTCTCAGGCCGGCTACCCGTCGTCGCCTTGGTGGGCCATTACCCCACCAACAAGCTGATAGGCCGCGGGCTCATCCTTCACCGCCGGAGCTTTCAACCCCCGCCCATGCAGGCAGGAGTATTATCCGGTATTAGACCCCGTTTCCAGGGCTTGTCCCAGAGTGAAGGGCAGATTGCCCACGTGTTACTCACCCGTTCGCCACTAATCCACCCCGAAGGGCTTCATCGTTCGACTTGCATGTGTTAAGCACGCCGCCAGCGTTCGTCCTGAGCCAGGATCAAACTCTCCATGAATGTTTACCGGTAATCCGGTGCACACACACGTTGAGCGGGCCAGTCATGGTCGGAATATGACCGACTGACCACTGCGTCCTCGCTGTGTAATTGCCTGCAAGCATCACGGCGAACCGCGACCTCAC
>NZ_JBVIGX010000079.1:0-5339 GCF_055570595.1 Streptomyces sp. NPDC031132 | reverse complement strand
CCCCCCCCCCCCCCCCCCCCCCCCCCCCCCCCCCCCCCCCCCCCCCCCCCCCCCCCCCCCCCCCCCCCCCCCCCCCCCCCCCCCCCCCCCGCCCCCCTACGCTGAGCGCATGGAAACGGGGACCACGGGCGGGACGAGCCGGCCCGAGTGGGTGGGGCTGCCGGGCGGGCTGCTCACCCTGCGGCGGCTGCTGCTGGTGATGTGGACGGTGCCGCTCGCGGCCGGGACGGCCCTGCTGCTCGGGCTGACGGCAGGCCCGGTGTGGGCGGCCGCGGGGGCGTTCTGGCTCGGGGGCCTGGCCTGGGGCTGGGTGCTGCTCGGCCGCAACTGGCGGTCCTGGAGGTACGCGGAGCGCGCCGACGACCTGCTGATCAGCCGGGGGGTGCTGTGGCGGGCGCAGACGGTGGTCCCGTACGGGCGGATGCAGCTGGTCGAGGTGACCTCGGGGCCGCTGGAGCGGCGCTTCGGGCTGGCCTCCGTCCAGCTGCACACGGCGGCCGCGGCCACGGACGCCAAGATTCCGGGCCTGGTCCCGGCCGAGGCGGAGCGGCTGCGGGACCGGCTGACGGAGCTCGGCGAAGCAAGGTCGGCGGGCCTGTGACCGCCGAATCCGCGGCCGGATCCGCAGCCGGATCCGGGAGCGGAGCCGGGGCCGAGTCCGCGACCGGGACTCGAGCCGGGGTCGAGTCCGCGGCCGGATCCGCGGCCGGATCCAAGGACGCGCCCGCCGTGGAGCGGCGGCTGCACGTGCTCACGCCGCTGCGCCGGGCATGGGTGCCGATCGCCGCGACCGTCGGCGTCGTCGTCCAGCAGGGCGAGCAGGTCGAGCGGTGGGTGGTCGGGCTGTCGCCCGGCCTGCGGGCCCTGACCCTGGCCGGCCTGGTCGTGGTGTTCGGCCTGTACGGGTTCCTGAGCTGGTGGTTCACCCACTACGCGGTGACCGACACCGAGCTGCGCATCCGCAGCGGGCTCTTCTTCCGGCGCACCGCGCACATCCGGCTCGACCGGATCCAGGCGGTGGACGTGACCCGGCCGCTGCTGGCCCGGGTGGCCGGGGTCGCCAAGCTGCGGCTCGACGTGATCGGCACCGAGGACAAGGACGAGCTGGCCTTCCTCGACGAGCGGGAGGCCGTGGCGCTGCGCGCCGAGCTGCTGGCCCGGGCCGCCGGTTTCGCCCCCGCCGAGGCCGTCGCGCTCGGCGAGGCCCCGCAGCGCGAGCTGCTGCGGGTCCGCCCCGCGGACCTGGCGGTGTCGCTGCTGCTCACCCTCTCGGCGTGGGCGGCGCTGGCCGCCGGGCTGATCGCCCCGGTCGCCGTGTGGTGGTTCAGCGGGAACCCCTGGGCGACGATCGCCACCCTGCTGCCCATGCTGGGCGGGCTCTGGTCGGGTACGGCCGGGCGCTTCCTCGCCGAGTTCGACTGGCGGGTCGCCGAGTCCCCGGACGGGCTGCGCCTGGACCACGGGCTGCTGGACCGGGCCCACGAGACCGTGCCGCCGGGGCGGGTGCAGACCGTACGGATCGTGGAGCCGCTGCTGTGGCGGCGCCGGGACTGGGTGCGGGTGGAGCTGGCGGTGGCCGGCTCGAAGAACGAGGTCCTCGTCCCGGTGGCCTCGCGGGCCGCCGCCCAGGCGGTCGTCGCCCGGGTGCTGCCGGGCGTGGACCTCGCGGCCCTCGCCTTCGACCGGTCCCCGAAGACCGGGTCGCGGTGGGTGGTCCCGGTGTGGTGGAAGGGCTACGCCCTGGCCGTCTCGGCGGACGTGTTCGCCGCCCGCAAGGGGCTGCTGTGCCGCCGTACGGAGATCGTCCCGCACGCCAAGGTGCAGAGCGTCCGGCTCACCCAGGGCCCGTGGGAGCGCGCCCGGGGCGTGGCCGACGTCCATGTGGACACCGGCGCGAACGGCACGGTCACGGCCCGGCTGCGGCCGGCCGCCGAGGCCGCCGCCCTGCTGGACGCCCAGGCGGCCCGCTCCCGCACCTCCCGCGCGGACGCCCGCCCGGACCGCTGGATGACCTGACCGGCGGCCGGAGACGGGCGCAGGATGCTTAGGGGGTGTCCGCGAAGTCGTGCCGGGCGCCCGAAGGGCGCCGCCCGCCGCGGGCCAGGCAGGACCTTGCGGACACCCCCTCAGGCGCCGCCGGCGCGGACCAGGCCCGTCTCGTACGCGAGGACCACGACCTGGACGCGGTCGCGCAGGTTCAGCTTGGTCAGGATGCGGCCCACGTGCGTCTTCACCGTGGCCTCGGACAGGACCAGGCGGGCGGCGATCTCGCCGTTCGACAGGCCCTGGGCCACCAGCAGCATGACCTCGCGCTCGCGCTCCGTCAGCCGCTCGATCTCCTTGTTCTGCGGCTCCTGCGTGGTCGTCGGGAGCATCGGCGCGAAGCGGTCCAGCAGGCGCCGGGTCGTGGAGGGGGCCACCACCGCGTCCCCGCTGTGCACCGAGCGGATCGCGGCCAGCAGCTCCGCCGGCGGCACGTCCTTCAGCATGAACCCGCTCGCGCCCGCCTTCAGACCCGAGAAGGCGTACTCGTCCAGGTCGAAGGTGGTCAGGATGATCACGTCGGGGTGCTCGTCGCGCTCGCAGATCCGGCGCGTGGCCTCGACCCCGTCGAGCTTCGGCATCCGGACGTCCATCAGCACCACGTCCACCTTCGTGGCCCGCAGCACCTCCAGCGCCTCCAGGCCGTCGCCGGCCTCGGCGACGACCTCCATGTCCGGCTGGGCGGCGAGCACCATCCGGAAGCCCGTGCGCAGCAGCACCTGGTCATCGACCAGCATCACTCGGATGGACATCAGTTACCTCGACCTCGTCATCTCGTCTTGAGCGGGAGCAGTGCGCTGATCCGGAAGCCGCCACCGGGCCGCGGGCCCGCGTCCAGGGTGCCGCCGACCATGCCGATCCGCTCGCGCATGCCGATCAGTCCGTGCCCGGCGCCGTCGGCGCCGCCGTCCTCGTACAGCTCGTGGGCCGCGCCCCGGCCGTCGTCCTCGATCAGCAGGCCGAGCCCGTCGTCGAAGTAGACCAGCCGGACGCTCGCCGTGGCGTCCGGGCCACCGTGCTTGCGGGTGTTCGTCAGTGCTTCCTGCACGATCCGGTACGCGGTGAGCTCGACGCCGCTGGGCAGCCGGCGCGGTGCGCCCTCGACCTCGAAGTCCACCGTGAGCCCGGCCGCCCGTACCTGCTCGACCAGGACCTCGATCTGCTCGACGTCCGGCTGGGGCACGTAGTCCTCGGACTCCTGGGGCTCCCCGGTGCGCAGGACGCCGAGCAGGCGGCGCATCTCGGCCAGGGCCTGGCGGCCGGTGCCGGAGATCGTCTGCAGGGCCTCCTTGGCCTGATCGGGAGCCACGTCCATGACGTACGCGGCGCCGTCGGCCTGGACCACCATCACCGAGACGTTGTGCGCGACGACGTCGTGCAGCTCGCGGGCGATCCGGGCGCGCTCGGCGGCGACGGCCACCTTGGCCTGGGCCTCGCGCTCCTTCTCCAGCCGCTGGTTCCGCTCGACGAGCTGGGCGTAGTACGCCCGGCGGGTGCGCAGGGAGTCGCCGAGCACCCAGGCGAGGGCGAACGGGACGATGGCGAAGAGCGTGAACAGGAAGTCGGCGCGGGCGTCGCCCTTGTCCACCTGGAAGCGCAGGGCGTAGAGGGGGGAGGCGAGGAATCCGATGGCGAGCGCGGTACGGGACAGCCGGCGCGAGATCTCTGCCGAGGCCGCGACCGTGTACAGGATGATCAGCATCGCGAGGTCGGAGTTGATCACCTCGGTGTGGGTGACCAGCTTGTAGGCGCCGGTGCCGACGGCGAGCCAGAACATCGGCTGCGTCCACTTGCGGCGCAGGGCCACGACGACGCCCATCGCGAGCACCGAGGGGACGGCGATCAGCCGCGCGGTGGTGCTGCTGAAGCTGTCTTCGGCGACTTGCAGCATCCCGAGCCCGACGAGGAGGACAGCCCAGAAGCTGTCGACGCCCGTCGGGTGTCTGCGGAGGAAGTCGTAGAGGCGCTGCACGTAACCCAGAGTAGGCAAAGGAGATAGGTGCTGGAGTCAACCACAGGTGCGATCCGTGTGACGGAGGTGTACTCCCCAAGGTGGAGGCCCAGCTTAATCTTTCGGGGATGAGCACTCAGGGAGAAGTCGCGGATCCCGTTCCGGTTCCGGTTCCGGTCCGGTGGCGGACGGCGATGGAGGCCGCGCTGTACGGGCCGGACGGGTTCTACGTACGGCCGGGCGGGCCGGGCCCGGCCGGGCACTTCCGCACCTCCGTGCACGCCTCGCCGCTGTACGCGGGGGCGGTGGCCCGCCTGCTGCAGTGGGTGGACACCGAGCTCGGGCACCCGCAGGGGCTGGACCTGGTCGACGTCGGGGCCGGGCGGGGGGAACTGCTGACCGGGGTGCTGGGCGCGCTCCCGGCGGAGGTCGCGGCGCGGGTGCGGGCCTGGGCGGTGGAGCGGGCGGAGCGGCCGGACGGCCTGGACCCGCGGATCCGGTGGGTGCCGGAGCCGCCCGGGGGGACGCGGGGCCTGCTGTTCGCGAACGAGTGGCTGGACAACGTACCGCTGGAGATCGCGGAGGACGGGCACTACGTACTGGTCGACCGGGCGGGTACGGAGAGCCGCGGGCCGGCGGTGGACGGCGCGGACCTGGCGTGGCTGGAGCGGTGGTGGCCCGGGCCCGGCCGGGCGGAGATCGGGCGGGCCCGGGACGAGGCGTGGGCGGTTGCCGTTCGCTCGGTCGAGCGGGGGCTGGCGGTGGCGGTGGACTACGCGCACGTTCGGGAGGCCCGGCCCCCGTACGGCACCCTGACGGGATTCCGCGGGGGGCGGGAGGTCGCGCCGGTGCCGGACGGCACGTGCGACGTGACGGCTCACGTGGCGCTGGACGCGTGCGCGGGAGAGGGGGCGGTGCTGGTGTCGCAGCGCGAGGCCCTGACCGCCCTCGGCGTCTCGGGCTCGCGCCCGCCGCTGGCCATGGCGTCGACGGACCCGGCGGCCTACGTCCGGGCCCTGGCCTCGGCCGGCGAGGCGGCGGAACTCACCGCCCGCGGCGGGCTGGGCGATTTCGCCTGGCTGATCCAGCCGGTGGGTGTCGAGGGCTGGCCCGGCTGAGGGTGTGCCGGGGGGGGGGGGGGGGGGGGCACCCCCCCCCCCCCCCCCCCCCCCCCCCCCCCCCCCCCCGACAACGCGGCAAGGTGCGGCACCAGACACCGCGGGCCAGGCAGGACTGTGCGGACACCCCCTTAGGGGGCGTCTTGTCGATCAGGCCGGGCTCGCGGCGTCCGGCAACGCGCGCTCGCCGCGTTCTCGTCACTCGCCGACGCTCCGCGTCGACTCCC
>NZ_JBVIGX010000078.1:0-6021 GCF_055570595.1 Streptomyces sp. NPDC031132 | reverse complement strand
CCCCCCCCCCCCCCCCCCCCCCCCCCCCCCCCCCCCCCCCCCCCCCCCCCCCCCCCCCCCCCCCCCCCCCCCCCCCCACCCCCCCCCCCCCCCCCACCCCCTGGCGCCCCCGTGGGGGCGGAGGCATCGCCTCCGCCCCCACGGTCTTGTCCGGGTTCTCAGCCGGCGGGCGGCGGCTCGGCCAGGAGCACGGCCAACGCCCCGTCATCGGCGTCCCGCCAGTACTCCAGCGCGCCCTCCAGAACCTCCTGGAGCGTCTCCCAGTCCCCCGGTCGCGCCCCCGCGTACGAGGACCACGAGGTCACCACCACCAACCGTCCCGGCACCTCCGGCAGCCACGACAAGTCGATCAGCGCATCGGCCAGTGCGTCCCAGTTCCCCCCGAACCACGCCGGCGCGGCCAACGCCGCCCCCCACCGCCGCATCAGCTCGGCCTTGCTGCGTACGCCGGCCAGGTCCACCCGGAGGGTCGTCCAGCCCGCCTTCTCGGCGGCGGCGACCGCCGGGGCGGCCGGCTGCGGATCCAGGGTCATCGCAGAACCGCCTTGAAGGTGTCGTAGTGGTCGTCCGTGTAGAAGAACTCCCCACCCTCCCCGGTCACGATCCGCCGGGGCCCGCGGTCACGCTCACCCGGCGTCTTCACGGTGAACTCGTGATAGTAGCCGCGCTTCTGCTTCGGCAGGACCTTCTCGAAGTTCCCGAAGACGGTCCCGTCCTGCCGGTACGGGTACGGTCCGCCCTTGTCGATGAGCACGAGCACGTCCCGCGCCTGCGAAGGCAGCGCATCGGCCCGTACGGTGGCCATCCCCTCGGCCCAGACGGGCGCAGGGGCATCAGCCCTCGAACTCACCCCGGCCGCGGCGGACGGCGCGGCCTTCTCCCCACCGCACCCCGCCGCGCCGACCAGCGCGACGCAAAGGAACACCGCTCCCACGACGCAACGCAGCAACGACCGGGGCACGTCCCTGAAGATCATGCACCGATCGTGCCAAATATCCGATTCGCCCGCGAATCGCGCGGTAACGGTCTCCGCGACGGCGGCACCCTCAGAGGGCGGACATCTTGGTGTAAGGGCTCAGAATTCTCTTCTGGACCGACCCGAAGTCGACCAGGACGGCGATCCCCTCCTCGATACCGACGACACGGCCGAGGCCGTGCTCATCGTGAGAGACCCGGTCGCCGACGCTGAACTGCCGGAGCGGCGGTTCCACGGGGGCCTTGAACGGGCTGGACGGCAAATGGCGGCGAGGTACTGCGGACTTTGTCATTGAGACCAGTATGCGCCCCACAGGCCGCCGCACGGCCCGCTGTTCGGATCTCAATTGCGGCACCATCCGCCTCACGGCGTCCCACGGCGCCCGCCGCGGGGCCCGCCGCCCCGGATCAGTCGTCCGGGTCGGCCCGCTCCAGCGCCGGCCGCAGCCCCGGGGCCGACTCGGTGAGCAGGTAGTCCGCGACCGCCGTGTCCGTGACCAGGCTGGTCACCAGGCCGGACCGGAGCACCGCCCCGATCGCGGAGGCCTTGCGCAGCCCGCCCGCGATCGCCACCACCTCGGGGATCCGGCGCAACCGGTCCGCCTCGACGGTGATGCAGCGCTCGCCGAGGTCCCGCCCGACGCGCCGCCCCTCGGAGTCGAACAGGTGGGCGGACATTTCGGCTGCGACACCCAGCGAGGCGTAGTGCGCGCGCTCCTCGTCCGTGAGCATGTCGTGGACGGTCGAGATCCCCGGCTCCCACGACCCGATCGACACCGCGGCGACGGTCACCTTGTCGAAGTACTCGAAGGCCCGGGCGATCCCCGTCTGGTTCCGCAGCGCCGCCGCGGTCGCCGGGTCGGGGAGCAGCATCGGCGCGTAGATCGGGTGGGCGTCGCCGCCGGAGACCTGGGCGGCCCGCCGTACGGCCTCCACGGACCCGCGCTCGGCCGTACCGGCGTCGTACACGCCCGTCAGCTGCACCACGGTGCACTGCGGGAGCCGGTGCAGGGAGGCGGCCATGTGGATGGTCGACCGCCCCCAGGCCAGGCCCAGTACGTCGCCCTCGTTGACGAGCTCGCCGAGCAGGTCGGCGGCGACCGCGCCCAGGTTCTCCGGATCCGGCGCGTCCTCGGTCGCATCCGCCGGGGATTCGACCACCACGGCGTGCCGGAGCCCGTACCGGGACCGCAGCGCGTCGGACCGCTCCGCATCGAGCTCGGCGGGCACCCGGATCTCGATCCGCACGAGATCGCGCTCGAGGGCGGTCTCCAGGACCCGGGCCACCTTGAAGCGGCTCACGCCGAACTCCTCGGCGATCTGGATCTTGGACTTGCCCTCCAGGTAGAAGCGGCGGGCCATGGCCGCCGCCTGCACCAGCTCCGCGGGTCCCATCCGCAGGGCTGACCGTCCCGCCGACATTGCAGACACCGCGTTCTCCTCACTGCTGTTCACACTCTCGACTCGCCGTTCATCCTGTCAGATCCGGCGACCGTTGATCAGCCTGGACAGCTTCCGTTCACCGAGCTGTTCACCAACCCTTGTCTCAGTGGTCGCAGGCCCAGGGCGCCGCGGCGATCGCGACGTCCGCCTGCTCCCGCAGGGTACGTACGGCAGCGGCCGGGTCGACCGCCCCGTAGACCGCGCTTCCCGCGACGAAGACGTCGGCTCCGGCCTCGGCGCACCGTTCGATCGTCGAGGCCGAGACCCCGCCGTCGACCTGGAGCCACAGCTCCAGGCCGTGCTTGGCGATCAGCTCCCGGGTACGGCGGATCTTGGGGAGCATGATGTCGAGAAAGGGCTGGCCGCCGAAGCCCGGCTCGACCGTCATGATCAGCAGCATGTCGAGCTCGGGGAGGAGGTCCTCGTACTGCTCGATCGGCGTGGCGGGCTTGAGCGCCATCGACGCCCGCGCCCCCTTGGCCCGGATCTCCCGCGCGAGCCGCACGGGCGCGGCGGCGGCCTCGGCGTGGAAGGTGACCGACCCGGCTCCCGCCTCGACGTACTGCGGGGCCCAGCGGTCCGGGTCCTCGATCATGAGGTGCAGATCGAGCGGGATGTCCGTGGCGCGGCTCAGGGACTCCACGACGGGCACGCCGAGGGTGAGGTTCGGGACGAAATGGTTGTCCATGACGTCGACGTGCAGCCAGTCGGCCCCCTCGACGGCCTTCACCTCCTCGGCGAGGCGCGCGAAGTCGGCGGACAGGATGCTGGGATTAATCTGAGCGGCCATGCCCCAAGCCTGCCATGCCTCCGCGCACTTCCGGCCACGACCCCGGAACTCGAGACGGACGTAGCGACGCTTAACCAATACCGGAGAACAATTAAATTGTTCTTAGAGATCGTCTTCCGGCACGGTTCTCCGCATGACACCCGCCACCGAGACCGAGACCCAGTCCGGGACCACCGACCCCTCGCCCTGGCGCACCAAGGACTTCCGCACCCTCTTCTCCGCCACCACCCTCAGCCAGCTCGGCACCAACACCGGCCACGTGGCCGTCCCTCTGCTCGCCCTCACCGCCCTCGACGCGACCGCCGGCCAGGTCGGCACCCTCGCCGCACTGTCCACCACCGCGTTCCTCCTCATCGGGCTGCCCGCCGGCGCCTGGGTGGACCGCCTGCGCACCCGCCGGGTCCTGATCGCCGCGGACCTCGCCCGCGCGGCCCTGTTCGCCTCGCTCCCCCTCGCCCGGTGGCTGGACGTGCTCACGCTCGCGCAGCTGTACGCCGTGGTGCTGCTCGGCGGCTGCGCCACCGTCTTCTCGGAGGTCGGCGCGCAGAGCGTGCTGCCCCGGCTGATCGGCCGCGCGGGGCTGGTCCGGGCCAACGCGGCCGTCGTCACCCTGATGGCCGTCGCCAACATCGCCGGCCGCGGGGCGGGCGGAGCCTTGGTCGCCGCCCTCTCGGCGCCCCTTGCACTGGCCTTCGCCGCGGCCGCGTACCTCGCCTCCGCGCTCCGCCTGACCCGCATAGACCCCACCCCGGCCCCGCCGGCCGCCGACAGGACACCGCTGCGGGCACAGATCCGGGAGGGGCTGCGGCACGTACTGGGCCACCCCGAGCTGCGGGCCCTGGCACTCAACGCCGCCCTCAGCAACCTGGGCGGCGCGATCATCAACACCATGCTGCCGGTGCTCTTCGTACGGGAGCTCGGGCTGTCCCCGGCCGCCCTCGGCCTCTTCTGGGCCGCGGGCGGCGTGGGCCTGCTGCTGGGCGCCCGGCTGGCCCGGCCCTTCGCGGCCCGCGTGGGGTACGGCCGCGCCCTGGTCCTGAGCCTGACCCCGGCGACCCTGCTGGTACCGCTGCTGGACCGCGGAGTCTGGCTCTGGGTGGCGGGCGCCGGGTGGCTGCTGGCCATGATGAAGATCGGCTCGAACAACGTCCTGGGCGTCAGCCTCCGCCAGCACCTGACCCCGCACCCCCTGCTGGGCCGCATGAACGCCACCTTCCGCTTCATGCTGACCGGCGCCCTGGCCCTGGGCGCAGCCCTGTCGGGCCTCCTGACAGACCTCACGACCCTCCACACCACTCTCTGGACGGGAGCGACGATCATGGCCCTGGCCTGGCTCCCGCTGTCCCTGTCGCCGGTCAGGGGGCGGGTGGAGGGGGTGTGAGGGGGTGGGGTCGGATGGACCGACAGGGTGAGGACGGCCGGGAGCCAACACGGTCGGCGTCGAAGGGACCACCCGGACCCTGTCGGCGGGAGACGCACGGCCGGGGCCGAACGGCCCCGCCGGACCCCGGACGGGACGCCCGCACCGGGGCGAGTGGGCCAGCCGGGAGCGGACGGACGAGTCCCCGCCCTCGGGGGCCGGGTGGACTGCCCAGGCGACGGCGGGCGAGCCCACGCCCTTCGGGACGGACGAGCCGGGGGGAGGACGGGCTGCAGCCCCCCTCGCAGGGGCGCACGGATCGGCCGGGGGGACAACGGGCCGGAGCCACCCTCCCGGGGGCGGACGGGCCGGGCGGGGGACGACGAGCAGGAACCACGCACCCGGCGGCGGACGGACCGAGCGAGGACAACGGACGGGAGCAACACACCCGGCAGCGAACGCACCGGCCCGGGAACAACGGGCCGCAGCCACCCTCCCGGGGCGAACGGGCCGGGCGGGAGACGACGAGCAGGAACCACGCACCCGGCGGCGAACGGGCCGGGCGGGGACAACGGACGGGAGCAACACACCCGGCGCCCGCCCACGCATCGGGGGCGGGGGGGTGGCGGGGTCTGTGTGAGCGGTGTCGGAGGGTGTCCGGGGGCGTCCCGTCAGTCCACTGTCCTTCCGTGTCGTGCCGGCCCCTCAAGGGCGCTCCTTCGTCGCGTCGCTACGCGATGGCCTACGGCCACCCTTGACCGACCGACCCGCCCCGGAATGCCATAAGACTGCCGGGAAGCCCCCGAAGGATGGCCGGGGGGTTCACGTTCCCATAAGGGCCCATCAGAGATGCCGCCCAGGAGCCCCTGTCATCCGGAGTCCGCTCACCAGGACCACCCAGGCGGAGCGGGATGGGGCCAGGGGGAGGGCACGGCTCCCTGAAGGGCCCATAGGGTGCCCTTTCCGCACCCGGGCAGGGTCAACCTGAACCAGACAGCGATGAGATGACGATGCGGTGCCGGTTGGACCGTGGACGCCCCAGATCGCTACGCGCTTCTCATCTCTCGGCGCCCGGCGGCCGTCTGGGGCTGGACATAGGCCGCCCACACGCCTCCCATGGGCGGGTTTCCAGGCGCCTGCAGGCCAGTTGGGGCGAAAAGCGGGCGAGGGGGAGCCTGATGCCGGATTTCTCAACCTCCCACTCCGGCAAGCGCCCATTTACCCCTCAACCGGTCGTCGAAACGGGACAAACACCCCGCACTCGCGTCGTCGGAGATGTGCGGCGGCCGTGGGCGGCTTATGACCGGCCCCAGACGGCCGTCGGACGCCAAACAGAGAGAAGCGCGTAGCGATTTGGTGCGCCTGCGGGCCCACCCCTACCGGCATGGGCATCTGGTCGCTGTCTGGTGCAGGTTGACCCCGCCCGGACGCGGAAAGGGTGCCTATGGGCCCT
>NZ_JBVIGX010000077.1:0-6946 GCF_055570595.1 Streptomyces sp. NPDC031132 | reverse complement strand
CCCCCCCCCCCCCCCCCCCCCCCCCCCCCCCCCCCCCCCCCCCCCCCCCCCCCCCCCCCCCCCCCCCCCCCCCCCCCCCCCCCCCCCCCCCCACTCCGAGGAGGTTTGCCCTTGCGGGCGGGCGCTTCGTCAGGCGTTGACGCAGGTGTTGCCGAACGCGGGGTTCAGCAGCGCGATGATGTTCACGGTGTTGCCGCAGACGTTGACCGGGACGTGGACCGGAACCTGGACGAGGTTGCCGGACAGCACGCCGGGGGAGCCGATGGCCTTGCCGTCGGCGACCGAGTCGGCCATGGCGGGCGAGGCGGCACCGGCGGCCATCAGAACGCCGGCGGCCAGCACCACTGCCTTCTTGTACGTCATTTGTTTTCGATCCTTCCCGCAGAGGCGTGTCCACTGCAGAAATAACAACGAGTGGGTCCGGAAAAAGAAACCGCAGATTTTCGCGGTCGGCTCCGTAATTCACCGTAATTCACCTCAACGCCCGGCGGCCGGAAAGTGCGGTGAATTCACGACGCTATTGCGGCGCCGACAAGCGGCGAGGCCGCCGCGACCCGGAGGGTGCGGCGGCCTCGCTGACGCGGGGTGCGGTCAGCTGCGGACGGATCCGTTGCCCGACAGGACCGGGATGTTGTCCAGGATGTGGGAGAGCGGCTCGTCGCCCTTGGCCTGGGTGGAGTTCTCGGTGCACTGCTGGTTCATCGGGTTGGACAGGACCGGGATGTCCTGGACGCCGACGTTGAGGAGCGCGAGGATCGACTGGGCGTTGACCTTGGCCGGCAGGGCGATGCAGGGCTTGTTGAACGAGCCCTGGATGAGCGCCATCTGGGGGCTCATGGTGCCGTACGTGGCCTGGTTGCCGTAGATCTGCGAGGCGCCGTTGCCGTTGACGGTGTTGACGCCGTTGTCGTTGCCGATGGCCATCGCCTGCGGGGCCATGGCGGCACCGATGCCCACGACCGAGGCTGCAGCAGCCGCGGTGGCCATCATCTTCTTGATCATTGTCGTCCCTTTTTTGCTGGATTGCCCGGTGGTGGAGCACCCGGATCAACGCCCGGGCCCCGGTTCGGGTTGCGTGGCTTCACTCGGATGCCGTCGTTTCGGGCAGCGCCGTTGACAGCCCGGGTGACGCTCAGGCGTTGACGCAGGTGTTGCCGAACGCCGGGTTGAGCACGCCGACCAGGTTGGCGGTCAGGCCGCAGACGTTCACCGGGATGTGGACCGGGACCTGGGCCAGGTTGCCGCTCAGCACGCCGGGGGACCCCGCCGCGACGCCCTCCGCCGAGCTGTCCGCGGAGGCGAGGCCCGCGCCGCCCATCAGGACCGCAGCGCCCGCGACCGCCGTCGTGGCGCCGCGCATCAGCCTCTTCTTCATCTCCGATTTTCCTTTCGGTTCGAACGGTGGTGCAACCGCATAACGACCCGCCGACTGCGAGGGTGCGTGTTATCGCCCAAAAGGCCGTACGAGCGAGTCCGGCGTGATTTCCCGCCTGACTTCTGACAAAGTTCACTCCTGTTTTGTCCCCTTGATCGAAAATGGAGACAGGGTCATGGGTTCGTCCCGCAGAATCCTCGGCACGCTCGGTCTGCTGTCCTGCCTCGTACTTTCGGCGAACGTTCCCGCTGCGGCCGAGGCCGCAGCTGCCACAGCCCCGCCGGGCCCGGCGGCGCCCGCCGTGCGGGAAATGCCCAAGGTCCCGTTCACCCAGCGTTACCAGGCCGTCCAGCGCGGCGGGCTGGTCCGGGCCTCCAACTCCTCCATCGCCTGCCGCCGGGAAGAGGCGCCGGACGCCGAGCCGTGCGCCGAGGTCAAGCGGGGCGCGGCCGGGGTCAACAGCGATTTCGACATGTTCTACAGCGAGGTCGACAAGGACCCGGACACCTACAACTCCACCCGGGCCGAGCTCAAGGTCCCGCAGGGCGCGAAGGTCTCGTATGCCCGCCTGTACTGGGGCGGGAACCTGAGGGTGGGCGAGCAGAAGCCGCCGCAGGACAACGGCCGGGTGCTGGTGGCCGAGCCGGGCGGTGCGTACAAGGAGGTCCTCGCCGACACCGTGATCGGCCACCGCACGGACGCGGGCAGCGATGCCTACCAGGCCTCGGCCGACGTCACCCCGCTGGTCCGCAAGGGCGGCGGCGGGATGTGGACGGTCGCCCAGCTGAACATCGCGATGGGCAACTCCGAGGTGGGTGCCTGGGGCGGCTGGACGCTGGTCGTGGCCTACGAGCACCCGCAGGAGCCGGTACGCCGGGTCTCGCTGTGGGACGGCTTCGCATCGCTCGCCGCGGGTGCGGGCGAGGCGGCCGGCGAGACGGTCGAGATCCCCGGCCTGGACGCGGCCGCCGGGTCCGCGGGGAAGGCCGGTGTGGTCGCGTACGACGGGGACCGCGGGACCCTGGGTGACTCACTCACGGTGACCGCCGACAGCGGCCGCCGGGTCAACGTCAGCGATGCTGAAAATCCTTTTAATGATGTTATGAATTCCACGATCACGGAATTCGGGCATCAATCTTTCGTGCGACAGCCCGAACATATGAATAATCTCGGATATGACGCGGACGTGTTCGATCTGAGTCCCGCCCTGTCCGGTGGCGCCCGCAGCCTGAGCTTCAGGTTCGCGGGCGAAAGTCAGGGTCAATTCCTCGGCGTGCTCTTCGTTCAAACAGACGCGCGCCGCTGAACGTAGGAGACCGCTCCGCGTGCCGACACAGCCTCCCCCTGCTCAGCCCTCCCGTGCGCAGGTCCCGATTCCCCGCCCCCTGTCCGTCCTGCATCTCGTCCAGCCCGTCGACGGCGGTGTCGCCCGCGTCGTCGTCGACCTCGTCCGCGCCCAGACGGCCGCCGGCCTGCGGACCGCCGTCGGCTGCCCGCGCGGCGGGCAGCTCGCCGACGCCGCACGCGCCGCCGGTGCCGAGGTGCTCACCTGGCGCGCCGGGCGAGCCCCCGGGCCCGACCTGCCCGCCGAAGTGCTCGGCGCCCGGCGGGTGATCGGCCGGTTCCGGCCCGACGTCCTGCACGCCCACAGCGCCAAGGCGGGCCTCGCCGGGCGGCTCGCCGTGCGCGGGGCCGTGCCCACCGTCTTCCAGCCGCACGCCTGGTCCTTCGACGCCGTCGGCGGGGCCACCGCCGCGCTCGCCCTGCGCTGGGAGCGGTTCGGAGCCCGTTGGGCCGACCGGGTGCTCTGCGTCAGCGAGGCCGAACGCCGGGCCGGCGAGGCCGAGGGGATCGCCGCCCACTGGTCGGTGATCCGCAACGGCGTCGACCTCGACCACTTCCGCCCCGGCGGGCCCGACCGGGCCGCCGACCGGGCCCGGGCGCGTACCGAACTCCCGTTGCCCGCCGCCTTCCTGGGCGACGGGCCGCTCGCCGTCTGCGTGGGCCGGCTCTGCCAGCAGAAGGGCCAGGACATCCTGCTCCGGGCCTGGCGGGAGGTGCTCGGCAACATCCCCGAAGCCCGCCTCGCGCTCGTCGGCGACGGCCCCGACACCGAGCGGCTGCGCCGCACCGCGCCGCCCGGGGTGCTCTTCGCCGGAGCCGCCTGCGACATCCGACCGTGGCTTCGGGCCGCCGATCTCGTTGTACTGCCGTCGCGGTGGGAGGGCATGGCGCTCGCCCCGCTCGAAGCCATGGCCTGCGGCCGACCGGTCCTGGTCTCCGACGTCAGCGGTGCCCGGGAGAGTCTGCCGCCCGGCCAGGGACGGCTCTGCCTGGTACCGCCGGAGGACCCGACGGCGCTGGCCAAGGCCCTGGGACGGCTGCTCGCAGAACCGCGGCTGCTCGCCGAACTCGGGGAGCAGGCCCAGCAGCACGCCCGGACCGACTTCGACGTGCGGCGGACCACGGACGCGGTCACCGGTCTGTACCACGAACTGCTGGGCAGGCCCCGGCCCTTGAACCAGGAGCGCATCAGCCGATGACGATGGACAGCGCACCCGCCCGGCACACCGGGCAGGGCGGCACGGGGCCCGCCGGCGGCACCGCCGGCACCGCAGCCGTCCGACGGTCCGTGACCGCCATCCACCCCCCACGCCGGCCCAGGGTCGACCAGGCCCGGACGCTGGTGCGGCCGCAGCGGGTCCGGCGCCGCGACGGGGTCCTCCCGCTGCTGACCGCCGATGCGCTGGCCGCCGTACTCACCACGACGGCCCTGGCCCGGCCAGGGGCGGCGCTGCCGGTCGAGGCGGCCGCCCCGATCGCCGTGCTGGCCGCCGCGCTGCACGCGCAGGCCGGGCTGTACCGGCCGCGGCTCGCGCCCTCCGCGCTGCTCGAACTGCCCGCTCTGGCCGGGCGGGCCGCCGTCCTGTGGTGCGGGGTCGCCGCGGTCGTGGCCGCCGCGGCACCGGGCCGGGCGCTGGGCTGGTCCGCCCTGCTGAGCGCCGTGTGCCTGCAGATCGTCCTGACGTGCACGGGCCGCGCGTTCGCCAACCGGCTCCGTCGCCGCTCCGCCCGGCTCCGCCCCGCCTCCGCCCTCGTCGTCGGCCCCGGCGCCGGGGCGAGCGCCGTCGCCGCCGCCCTGCACGGGCGCCCCGAGTACGGGCTGCGGCCCGTCGGGCTCGCCGACACCGGCGCCGCCGAGCAGGGCAGCGGCAGCGTGCCGGTGCTCGCCACCCACGAGGACATCCGGCGCGCGGTCATCCAGAACTCGGTCCGGCACGCGGTGTTCACCCGCCCGCCGGAGGCCGACGAGCGCACCGCCTCCCTCGTCCGGCTCTTCCACGACCACGGCTGCCGGCTCTGGCTCGCCGACCCGGCCGGCACCGCCAAGGTGACCGGCATGCGGGTGGCGCAGCCTGCCGACCAGCTGTGGGGGTACGCCGTACAGCCGCTGCTGCCCCGCCCGTCCCGCCCGGTGGAGCGCTGGGTGAAGCGGGCCGTCGACGGGCTGCTGGCCGCGATCGCGCTGATCGCGGCCGGGCCCGTGATGGGCCTGTGCGCGCTCGCGGTACGGGTCTCCGACGGGCCCGGGGTGATCTTCCGGCAGGAGCGGGTCGGCCTGTACGGGCGCCCGTTCACCCTGCTGAAGTTCCGTACCCTGCGCGCCGACGAGCACGAGTCCGCCACCCGGTGGACGGTCGCGGGCGACCACCGGATGAGCCCCATCGGGGCCTTCCTGCGCAAGTCCTCGCTCGACGAGCTGCCGCAGCTGTGGAACGTCGTACGGGGTGACATGAGCCTGGTCGGACCGCGGCCGGAACGGCCCTTCTTCGTGGCGAAGTTCGCCGCCGTGCACCCCGGTTACGAGGCCCGGCACCGGATGCCCGTCGGCATCACCGGACTCGCCCAGATCAACGGCCTGCGCGGGGACACCTCCATCGAGGACCGGGCCCGCTTCGACAACCACTACATCGACACCTGGTCGCTGTGGCAGGACCTGTGGATCCTCGCCCGCACCGCGGCCTCCTTCTTCCGCTTCCGGCTGGGGGGCAGCTGATGAGCGTCGCCGTATCCATGGGCGGCTCGCGGCCGCCCGACGCGGCGGGGCTGCTGCGGCGGCACTGGCCGCTGCTGCCGCTCGCCGCCACCGTCCTGCTGCTCCTCGCCCCGATCGCGGCGGGCGACGCGAGCACCTCCGGCAAGGTGGGCCCGGCCGATGCCGCCTCGCTGCTGCTGGTGTTCGTGTGCGCTGTACAGGCGCTGCGCGGGCGGGTGCGGGAGCTGAGCCCGCTGGGCGTGCTGGTGCTGGGCGTGCCCGCCGTGGGGCTGGCCGTCGCGACCGTGACCGCCGGGGACCCGTACGCGGCGCTGCCCGGCTTCGTGCGCTACCTCCAGGTGTTCGTGCTGGTCCCGGCGGCGATCGTGCTGCTGGTGCGCGACGCCGGGGAGTTCCGGCTGGCGGCCGGCTGCTTCGTGGTGCTGGCGCTGGTGCAGGGCGCGGTGGGGGTCGTGCAGTACGCGACCCACACCGGGGCCTCGTACCAGGGCGAGGACGTCCGGGCCGTCGGCACCTTCGGCCCCGGCGACGTGATGGGCATGGCCACGGTGGTGGCGTACGGGCTGGTCGTGGCGACCGCCGCGGCGCTGGCTCCGGGGCTGCCGCGCCGGGTACGGCAGACGGCGGGCGCCGCGGCCCTGGTCCTGGTGGTGCCGCTGGTGCTGTCGTTCAGCCGGGGCGCCTGGATCGCCACTGCCGGCGCGGCGGTGCTGGTGATGCTGCTGGCCGGGATCCGGCGGGCCCTGAAGGTGCTCCTCGCGCTGGCCGCGGCCGGGGTGGTCCTGGTGGGCGGGCTCGGGGTCGGCTCCGAGATGGTGGCGGAGCGGCTGACCTCGATCACCCAGGTCTCCAGCGCCCCCGACCAGTCGGTGACCGACCGCTACACGATGTGGGCCGCCGCCGAGTCGATGTGGCGCGAGCGGCCGGCGGTCGGGGTGGGCCTCAAGGGCTTCCCGGCCAACCGGGACGGGCACTCCTCGCTGGGGCTGTCCTCCGGCAGTGACACCGCGGGCGCGGGGCAGGCGTACATCCGCCAGCCGCTGCTCTCCCCGCACAACATGTACCTGCTGGTGCTGAGCGAGCAGGGCCTGGTCGGGCTGATGACGCTTGCCGGGGGCTGGGCGGCGCTGCTGGTCGCGGGACTGCGGCGGTGCGCCACGGGCGGGTCCGGGCTCCAGGACTGCGGGCTGATCGCGATCGGGCTGTTCGTCTGGCAGCTCACCGACTTCCTGTACGCGGACATCGGCGGCCCGTCCACCGTCCTGACCGGGGTGATCATCGGCCTGGCGGCCTGGTGGGCGCTGCCCTCCCGGCAGGACGCAGCCGGACTCGCCGCGGCCGCGGGCGGGCGCACCGGCCTCGCGGCCGGCCTGCGCGCCGTACCGGGTGCGGACGGCCGGTGACGGATACGACGCCCTGGCGGCGGGGGGGGGGGGGGGGGGGGGGGGGGGGGGGGGGGGGGGGGGGGGGGGGGGGGGGGGGGGGGGGGGGGGGGGGGGGGGGGGGGGGGGGGG
>NZ_JBVIGX010000076.1:0-7732 GCF_055570595.1 Streptomyces sp. NPDC031132 | reverse complement strand
CCCCCCCCCCCCCCCCCCCCCCCCCCCCCCCCCCCCCCCCCCCCCCCCCCCCCCCCCCCCCCCCCCCCCCCCCCCCCCCCCCCCCCCCGCTTTCGTGCTGCCGGGCACCTGCCCCACGGGGCGCCATGCGACCGCTGCCCGGTTCACGGTCGCGACACGCGGTCCCGGTTCAGGAGGCCGCCGGGGCGTCCGCGCCGACGACGCACCACTCCAGCACCGCCATGGCGGCCGTCATCTTGTGGTGTGCCTGGCGCCAGGCGAGGCTTCGCTCCCCGTCCAGGACCTCGTCGGTGACCTCCTGGCCGCGTACGGCGGGCAGGTCGTGCAAGAAGACCGTGCGCGGCCCGCTGAACCGGTCGAGGAACCCTCGGCCGATCTGGAACCCCTCGAAGTCGGCCAGCCAGTCGGGGTTCGCCTTGGGAACCCCCATCGTCTGCCAGCGGCTCGTGTAGACCGCGTCCACGGGGCCGGCCACCTCGTCGGCCGACGTGACCTGGGTGACCAGGGCCTGGCCGGCGCTGAGTTCGTCGACGAGGTCGAGGGTGGCCCGGGGCACCTCGTACCCCTTGGGGCACAGCAGGGTCAGCCGCAAGCCGGGCGTGAGCGCCGCGGCCAGCGCGAGGGCCGCAGCCGAGCTGTTCCCCTCGCCCACGCACAGCACGTGCAGGCCCGCCAGGTCGCCGAACTCCTCGGCGAGCGTGGCCAGGTCGGCGATGGCCTGGGTCGGGTGCTCGTCCAGGCTCAGGGCGTTGACCACGGCGAGGTCCGGGCTGCTGCCCAGCCGCCGGATCTCCTCCACGTCCCCGTTGGTGCGCACGACGAGTGCGTCCAGGTACTCGGCCAGCACCCGGGCGGTGTCCTCCACCGTCTCCCCGGTGCTGAGCTGGAGCTCGTCCGGGCCGAAGGTGATGACGTCGGCACCGAGCCGGGTGGCGCCGCTCCAGAACGAGGTGCGCGTACGGGTGGAGGACTTGCGGAAGAAGACGCCGACCCTGCGGCCGGCCAGCGGCCGCTCCTCGGTCTCCCCGCGGCCGAAGTCGACCGCGCGCCGGACGATGAGGGCGAGTTCCTCGGAGGTCAGATCGGAGAGGGAGATCAGATTGCGCATGACGGAGTACCGCCACCTTTCTTTGCGGGAGAGCAGCTGCGGAGGGGAACAGGGGTCTGGGGGCGGTCGGCCGGGAGGCAGCCGGCCGGCTATGCGGCGCCGTCGGTCACGAGGTGCGCGGCCCAGGGCGCCGCGCTCTCGTCGGCCGCGCGCTCACCGCTGACGAGGCCGCGTACGAGGTGGAGCACCGCGAAGCGGCCGGGGTCGGCGGCGGCGCCCGGCTCGGCGGGAAGCTGGCGGATCAGGCCGTTCAGGAGCAGGGCGTGCACGTCCTGGGCCGCCTCGGGTGCGGGAATGCCCAGCGCCCGGGCCACGTCCTCGACGGTCCACGGGGCGTCCAGTGACACCGCCGCGGTCAGCAGGGCCTTCCGAGGCGGGCGGAGTTCATCGACGGCAGCGGCCAGCAGGCCGCCCAGGGTGGCGGCGCTGCCCAGGGAGAACGAAGAGGGGCCGTCGACCAGGGCCAGCGGCTTGGCGCGGGCCATCGCCAGCAATTGATCGAGTGAGTAGAGCAGCAGCCACGAAGCGGCCGCTTCGAGGGCCTGCGGTATGCCGTCCAGCGCGTCGCAGACCTCGGCCGCCGTGGCCGTGACGGAGTCGGTGAGCAGCAGGTCGGGCCGCATGTGGCTGACGTACGACAGCATCAGCTCGACGGCGGGCCGGTTCGCCGACAGCGAGTCGCCCGGCAGCGGGGGCAGGGCCGATGCCCCGGACTCGCACGTCGTCGGCAGCGGTGCGAGGGGCAGCAGCCGGCCGGCCGGGACGTGGCCCGAGCGCCGGGTGGTGACCAGGACCTTGAGCCGCTTGCAGGAATGGAGCAGGTGCAGCAGGGCAGTGCCGGCGGCCGGCGACACCTCGTGACCGTCCAGGACCAGCAAGGTGGCCTTGTCCCCGATGAGCGAAACCAGTTCGTCGGGGTCGCCGCCCTCCGAAATGAGCGTCCTGACCCAGTTCACCAGCGCCGACTGCGGTCTTCCCGGTGCGTTGGCGGACACGTCGTCCGCACGGTCCATGGGCAGCCACAGCACGGGAGTCCCTCCCGCGGCGTGGACCTGCAGGGCGGCCTCCTGGGCGAGGCGGGACTTCCCCACGCCGGGCAGCCCCACGATGGTCACCAGGCGCTCCCGCTCGCTGCCGAGCAGGTCACCCAGTGCGCGCAGTTCGAAGCCGCGGCCGAACAGGCTCCGCAGGGGGGTGGGCGGGGAGGCGAACTCGGCGCTGTAGACATCGCGCAGTGCCACGCCCGTCGAGGCGCCGTCGACGGCGAGTTCCAGCGTGGCGCGGCGCGTGTCGCTGAGGCGCATGGCGTCGGCCAGGAGCCTGATGGTGTCCCTGCGGGGACGCCTCACCTGGCCCTGCTCCAAATTGCGGATCGCTCGGATGCTGACCGTCGAAAGCCCGGCGAGCTGTTCCTGGGTGAGCCCGGCCGTTCCGCGGGCTCTTCGCAGTACGGCCCCGAACTCGGCCGACGGAGCCTGGCGGTTCGTCATCGCTGTCCCCCCTGGTCTGGATGCTTACGGGAGAAGACTCCGCCGCCTTCTTCCTGATCGCTTCCCGGAGCGATCCCGATACGCCGGGAAGGGCGAGACCGCCGTTCCCGGGGCGCAACTGCCGCTGCGCTGCCGCCGACGACGCCGGTGGCGCGCCCGCCCGGCTCCTAGGGTCGTGGGCATGGGGAGTTCCGAACGCGCGAGAACCTCCTTCTCCCGCCGTCATCAATGATGTGGACGAAGCGAAGAATGAAGCCTGCCGAATTGGCGACCTGTAACCGCTCGGCGTCACTCGATGTGGTCGTCACGGGATTGCCGTCCGATGCGCACACGTGGAATCTCGTATTCATCCAGCTGATGCTCGAAGACCTCGGGCACGAGGTCGTCAACCTGGGGCCCTGTATTCCCGAGGACGAAATCGTCGAGTCCTGTCTGAAGCACCAGCCCGACCTGCTGGTCGTCAGCAGCGTCAACGGCCACGGGTTCAACGACGCCAAGCCGCTGATCGCCGGCCTCCGGTCCCGGCCGGAACTGGACGGCCTGCCGGTCGTCATCGGCGGCAAGCTCGGTGTCTCGGGTGACGGGCAGGAGGCGCAGGCACGAGAGCTGATGGCTGCCGGATTCGACGCCGTCTTCCAAGAGGGTGTGGAACTGGCCTCCTTCGAAGCCTTCGTCGGCTCGCTCCACCGGGAGGTGGCACCTTGACCGCCCGGTTCGAACGCACGGCGATGCCGACGGCGCCGCTCCGGCCGGCCGCACCGCGCAACACGGCCACCGTGCACGCGGCGCGCACGTCCTTCTCGCGGTACGTGGCGGACGCCCAGGCCCGGGGTTCCCTCGTGGTGCAACCGCGGATGGGGTTCTCGGACCCCACCCTGATGCGCTCGGGACTGCAGGCCACCAAGGGGGCGGCCGAGGCCGTCGTCGGGACCATCACCATCGACAGCTACACCCGCGTGGGTGACGAGCGGTCAGCGGTGCGCGCGCTCAACGACGACTTCCCCCTCAACGGTTACCCGATCACCTCGTTCAGCCCGCACACCTCGCGCTGGGTCCTGGAGGGGGTGCGCGACGCGTCGTTCCCCGTGCAGATCCGGCACGGGTCTGCACGGCCCCAGCGCATCGTCGCCGCCCTGGCGGCGCTCGGCCTGGACGCCACCGAGGGCGGACCCGTCTCGTACTGCCTTCCGTACGGGCGGACCCCGCTGGCCGAGTCCGTGCGCAACTGGCAGCAGAGCTGCGAGTTCCTGGCCTCGCTGCGCTCCACGGGAGCGGAGCCCCACCTGGAGACGTTCGGCGGCTGCATGCTGGGCCAGCTCTGTCCGCCCGGCCTCCTGGTGGCGATCAGTGCGCTCGAGGCGCTCTTCTTCCACCGGGCGGGCCTGCGGTCCCTCTCGCTCAGCTACGCCCAGCAGACCAGCCCGGCACAGGACCGGCAGGCGGTCCACGCCCTGCGCCGGCTCGCGGCCGAGCTGCTGCCGGACACCGAGTGGCACATCGTCCTCTACACCTACATGGGGCTCTACCCGCGCTCCCGGGAGGGGGCGCTGGAACTGCTGGAGCGTTCGGCCGAACTCGCCGTGGAGACCGGCGCGGCCAGGCTGATCGTCAAGACGGTCTCGGAAGCGCACCGCATCCCCACCGTCGCCGAGAACGTCGAGGCGCTGCGCACCGCCTCGGCGGCCGCCGCCCGGCGGTCCGCCACGATCAGCACCGCCGTCGAAGCGGCCGAGGCCGCCGACAATCCGGTCTACGCCGAGGCCCGCGCCCTGGTCGACGCCGTACTCAACCTCGACGCCGATCTCGGGCGGGGCCTGTTGAAGGCCTTCGCACGCGGCTATCTGGACGTCCCCTTCTGTCTGCACCCCGACAACGCAGGCCGGACGCGGAGCTACATCGACGAATCCGGCCGGCTGGCCTGGTCGGAGATCGGGTCGATGCCCATCGGCAGGACCGGCGAGAGCAGCGGCCGGCTCACCGCCCGCGGGCTCTACGACGCCCTGTCGTTCGTCCAGAGCCGGCACGACAACCCCTCCCTCACCCCGCCCGCTTCGCCGACCCGGCCCCGTTCCCTCGCCGGCGTGTCCGGCAGTACTTCCAGGAGTTAGCACCCATGACCGCGGTATCCGCCGAAATCACCGGGCCGGCCTCGCCCGCCTTCCCCGCCTCGCCCGATGTGCACCTGGCCTCCGAGGAGACCCGTGCCACCCTGCGCGTCCAGAGCCGGATGCTCACCGCCACCCGCGCCTTCCTGACCGGCCAGGGCTTCCAGGAGCTCCTGCCGCCCGTCATCGGCCCGGTGACGGACCCCGGCACCCGGGGGTCCAAGCAGGTGGACGTCGACTTCTACGGCAACAAGTACAAGCTGATGACCAGCGCGATCCTGTACAAGCAGGCCTCGCTGACGGCCTTCGACAAGATCTTCTACATCGCTCCCAACGTGCGGCTGGAGCCGCTGGAGACCGCCGTCACCCACCGCCACCTGGCCGAGTTCCACCAGATCGACGTGGAGATACGGGATGCCCGCCGCGAGGACGCGATGGCGGTCGCCGAAGCCCTGGTCTCCCACGTGGTGGCCGACGTCGTCCGGGAGATGCCCGCCGAGCTGGAGCTGCTCGGCCGGGACACGGACGCCTTCCGCGAGCTCGTCACGCAGGCCTTCGGCCGCATGACCCACCAGGAGGCCACGGCCGACCTCATCGCCGTCGGCCACCCCCAGGACCCGGGCGCCGAGATCGACTGGCAGGGCGAGGAAATGATCTCCGCCAAGTCGACCCGTCCGTTCTTCGTCGTCGACTACCCCAAGGGCTCGCGCGGCTTCTACGACTGCGAGCGCACCGACGCCCCGGGCGTCCTGTGCAACTTCGACCTGATCGCCCCCGAGGGCTACGGCGAACTCGCCAGCGGCAGCGAGCGCGAGCACGACTACGCCACCCTGGTCACCCGCATCCGGGAGACCGGCGAGAACCCCGCCAAGTACGGCTGGTACCTGGACCTGGCCCGCCGCGGCATTCCTGCGAGCTCCGGATTCGGCATCGGCCTGGAGCGCTTCACCCGGTACGTCACCGGCCGCCCCAGCGTCTGGCAGGCCAGCGCCTACCCGAAGCTCCCGGGGGTGGTCTCCGCATGAGCTCCACCCTCACCGCCGCGGGCTTCCCGCAGGATGAGGTACGCCGCCGCGCCCGGCACGGTGCGGAGGCGGCGTTCCCCGAACTCGCGCGCTACGGGAACGGGATGCTGGGTTCCGTACCGGCCGGTCACGACCCGCACGACCTGCTGGAGAACTGCCGCATCGTGCCGCCCGTCTTCATGCCCGACCGGCTGAAGAAGCTCATCGACCTGGCCCGCGAACCCCTGTACACGGACGTCGACCTGTCCACCCGGGTCGGCGGTTTCACCTCCCGGCTGCCGCTGTACGTGTCGGCCTTCGGCTCCACCCAGGTCGCGAGCCACGACCTCGGGGAGGCCGCCGGCCGGCAGGCCGGAGCCCTCGGCATCCCCATGGTGATCGGCGAGAACGTCGTCCCCGTGAACGGCTACCGTGCCTCCTTCGACGCCCAGGCCTCCCCGCTGCTGGGCCGGATCGCCGCCTATGCGGCAGCCGCGGACGACACGTACGGCGGCGTGGCGGTGCAGCAGTCCACTGAAGACGCGGACGCCGAGGTGTGGAACCTGCTCTACAGCGATCCGGTCGCCGAGCCCCTGCTGGCGACCGGCCGCCTCGCCTTCGAACTCAAGGTCGGGCAGGGCGCGAAGCCCGGTCTGGGCGGCCTCACCGTCCTCGACCGGGACACGGCTCTCAGGGTCGACGAGCAGTACGCCACCGACGAGGTCTTCGGCAGTGACAGCGAGCGGATCTTGCGGGTCAGCAGCCCCGGTACGTTCACCGAGGAGATCCTGCGGCGGCAGGTCATGCTGATGCGCAACAACTTCCCCCGCGTGAAGGTGTGGGTCAAGCTGCACCCGGGCCGGGACGTCGCCGAGGCCGCGCGGATCGCGTGGGCGGCGGGAGCTGACTCCGTCACCATCGACGGCGCGGAGGCCGGCACCGCCTGGGCCCCCACCGCCTTCCTCGGCCAGGTCGGCCTGCCGCTCGGCGATGCCCTGCTGCGCATCGGCCGCACCGACGACTGCCTGCTCGCCAGCGGCCGTATGTGGGAGGGCACCCGCGCGGCCAAGGCCCTCGCCCTCGGAGCCAGGGCGGTCGGGCTCGGCAGGGCGGCGCTGCTGGCCGTCGACGAGGACGGCGACGCCGGACTGCGGCGGCTGGTCGAGAGCATCGCGCTGGAGCTGCGGATGCTGACCAGCGCCGTGGGCAAGTACCGGACCGGTGACCTGGCGCCGGAGGACCTCCTGCTTCCCGCCGGCGGCCCCTCCCCGTTCGCGGGCTAGGGCCTGATCCAAAAGACAGGCCCTGGTCCCGCACCCCGCTTTTCCCCCGCCTCACCCCCTGCGCCGGTCGTGGCCGCAGCGGCTCCCCGTACGCCGCGCGCCCGCGGTGCAAGGCCCCGAACCTTCGAGAATGGTGTGTCGAGATGCCCCAGCAGCAGGCCGGTCAGGCCCACCCGGTCGACATCGACGGGTACAACAGCACGGCGGTGGCCCTTCCGGAGCTGCCGCTGCACGAGTTGTTCACCGCCCGGGCGGCCAGGTCACCGCAAGCCGTCGCACTGGTCTGCGGAGAGCAGGAGCTGACTTACGGGCAGCTGGACGGGGCGTCCGAGGCGCTCGCCCGACGGCTCGTCGAGGCCGGCGTACGCCCCTGGGACAAGGTCGCCCTCCTGCAGGACCGCTCCCTCGCTTACGTCGTCGCCATGCTGGCGGTCCTGAAAGCGGGCGGCACGTTCGTCCCGCTGGATGCGCGCCAGCCGCAGGAGCGCCTCGCATGGATCCTGCGCGACACGAAGGCCGCGCTGTTGGTGACCGACCGCCGGCCCGAAGAGGTGGAGTTCGCCGGGGAGCTGCCCGTCCTGCGGGTGGGCGCGGAGACCGCCGTGGAGTACGAGGAGGCCGCGCCGCTGGGGCTGCCGGTCTCCCCGGACCAGGCGGCGTACGTGATGTACACGTCGGGGTCGAGCGGGACGCCGAAGGGTGTGGTGAACACGCACCGCAACGTGGTCGAGCTGGCACTGGA
>NZ_JBVIGX010000075.1:0-8394 GCF_055570595.1 Streptomyces sp. NPDC031132 | reverse complement strand
GAACGCCGAGGACTTCGACGTCACGGACCCCACCCTGGTCGACTGGCGCGGCGGCGGCCCCGACTGCTGGACACCACCGCCGGCGTAGCGAGCCCGGTCGGTGACGGCGGCGACGCCCGGCGGCGAAGGCGGGGGCACGCTGATCGGCTCGCATGCGGCCGCTGCATCAAGGGCTGGGCCGCGGTTCAGCCGGTGTTTCCATCGCGGTTGTGTGCTCGTCGTGTTCACGCAGCATGCGCATGACGGTGACGGGGAGAGGTGCTGGTCGAGTACGTCGTTGAGGACCGCGTACACCGTCGCGAGCCGCTGCCGGCGGGGGTGCCTGGACTTGCGCCCGCCGGCCTGAGACACGTCAGGGCAGCTGGATCACCACACATGTGGGCCCGCGCTCCGAGAGCGCCTCGCAAGCCTCCGCCCCGTTGGCGGCCACGGCGTTGATAGCGATGCCCCACGCCCCGGCCGGAATGGTGACCGGTGTGTCGACCCGGTGCTCGATCACGCCCCGGTCATTGGGCCGGAGATTGCTGCGGAAGAAGTCCACCGGCGGCTTCAGAGCTTCCCCGTCCGCATCCACGGCATACGCGTACACCTCGATGGTGGACCATGTATCGACGCCGTCGGCGTGCACGCCGAACCTCAGCCTCGGATCGGACCGGGGCCCCGTGAGGCTGACATCGATAACAGACGGCCGCCCGTTCCCGCCCGCCGCCTTCGCGGCACCGATCACCGCCACACTCAGCGCGACCATGTAGAAGATGACTCCGAGGATGAGCACGGCGGTCTCCCACATGTTGCCCCGCCGCGTGGGACGAATCAGCAATGACACGATGCTGCAGACAATCGCCAGGATGGCGCAGAGCGACGCCACGTAGATGGGCCACGACTCGTTGTTGAGCGCGACGAAGACGACGTCGCTGGTGAGCCCGAGAGCGGTCATGACGCCCGCTACAGTGACCAGGGCCCCGGCGAGGATCTTGGCCACATCGTCCAGGCGCTTCCCGAGTATGGCCTGGATTTCGTCGGGCAGCGGGGGTCCCTGCCCATCGCCCGGCTTTCTCAGCCCGCTCATGGAACAGACGCTAGTCGTGGAAGCGATCTCAGGCGCCAGGGTGTGGGCCGAACGGAGCAACGGCGCCGCCAACTGTGGCCGGTTTCGCGCATGACCGGCCGGTCCCGCTGGCCCGGAGTGAAGGAACTCGGAAGGCCGCGAGCTTGAGTAGCTCTGGCTGGGTCTCCCGGCCGGGCGTCCTCGATGCCGGGGGGCCGCGTCGTCTCACCTTCGCCCTGGCCGGGCATTCTCCCGCCAGGCCGAGCGAGCGTCGACAATGCCGAAGGTCCGTCATAGGGCTGTGAGAACGGAGTCAGCGGGGGCTGAAGACGAAGACGAAGACGAAGACGACAAGGATGCCGGGCCAGCCCAGGCTCCGCACCCGGCCACCCCGTCCCCGCTGCGCGGTACGGACCCCGGCCGTACCTCAGCACGGGGAGTGCCCGTGTGGGCCGACGACCTGTACCGCTATCTGGCGGTGATGGATGGCCCGCTGCACGACCTGCACGCGAAGCGCACCACCGGGTTACGGAACCGCCCCCGATTCGGTATGCCTGTCCGGTGACCGCACCCGACACCGTCGACCTCGACGAAACCGCCACCTGGCCAGCCGACCTTGCCCGCCTGATCGCCGAACTCGCTCCGACCGTCCTTTAAGGCCTCGACTCCGCGAGCGACCTCCACAATGAAGCTCGGGTGAACCCCAGCGGAGTCCTCAGCCTGTGTGCTAGCTGACCATGATCGTTCTCAGCGCCAACGGCTGTACCGATGTTCCTACCAGTCTCACACCCGGATCAGCGGGGCAGGATGCGCAGTACTGCCTCGCGTTCGCCGCTGAGCCGCAGGCCTTGCTGTACTGCGGCGCTCAGATCGAGGTCGCCGAGCAGGGTCGCGGCCAGCAGGTGCGGCGGTCCGGTCAGTGACGCGGTGGGGTGGTCGACCCGGCCGGCGTGTGTGTGCACCGAGCCGTCCTTTACTTCGATGACCAGGTCCTCGTTGCCGTCGGCGTGCAGTTGCAGGGCGATTGCCGGCTGGTCGGGGCGGTGGTCGGTCAGTGCCCGGGCGGGCATGTCCAGCCAGTGGGTGCGGAAGGTGTCGTTGCCGCCCGGCTCACGCAACAGCGGCACGCCCCACCGGCTCAGCTCCCGCAGCACCGGCTCCAGCTCGCGGCCACGCTCGGTGAGGGAGAACAGGGTGGTGGCCACCGGCGGCGGGGCGGCCTCGCGGTGGATCACGCCGGCTTCCTCGAGTTCGCGGAGCCGGTCGACCAACAGGTTGCTGGCGATCCCGGGCAGCCCGTTGCGCAGGTCGGTGTGCCGGCAAGGACCCAGGGCGAGCAGTTCGCGGACGATCAGCAGGGTCCATCGGTCGCCGATGGTGTCCAGTGATTTCGCGATGCCGCAGTACTGCCCGTAGGTGCGCATGCCACCACCCTACATCGTGGTGTTGAGATTCAAAACTCTCTTGTTGACTTTCTCAACAACGTCGGTCTAGCGTCGCTGCCCATGACCCCCACCCTTTCCGTGCGTCGGCTGGCCTGGGCCGGCGTCGAGATCCGTCTCGGCGACACCCGCCTGCTGATCGACCCGCTTGAGAACGTCGCTCCGCTGGCGCCGGTGATGGGGCCGCCGCACCGGCCGGTCGACCCGGTCGATACCCCGCCCGGCACCCACGCCCTCATCACCCACCTGCACCCCGACCACTACGACCACGACCTGATCGCCCGTATCGCGGCCACCGGCACGATCGGCTGCCACACCCCGAGCGCGGCGGCGCTGCACGAGGTGGGCATCACCCCCGTTGCCCAGGACCTGGGCCAGTCACGCCGCATCGGAGAGCTGACCGTCACCCCGGTGACCTCGCTGGACTGGCGCGGCAACGACTGTGACCAGGTCGCCTGGGTCGTCGAAGGCACCGGCCGGCGGGTCATCCACTGCGGCGACACCCAGTGGCACGGCAGCTGGTGGCAGATCGCCCGCGACCACGGCCCGTTCGACGTCGCCTTCGTCCCGGTCAACGGCGTCATCGCCCACTTCGAGGGCTACGCGGCCAACGTCCCGGCGACCATGACCCCCGAGCAGGGCGTCGAGGCCGCCGTCGCACTCGGCGCCGGCACCGTCTGCGCCATGCACTACGGCCTGTTCCACAACCCGCCGTTCTACACCGAACAACCCGACATCGAGCAGCGCTTCCAGCACGCCGCCGACGAGCGCGGCATCACCGCGGCCATCATCGCCGACGGCCAGCCCGTCCTCTGACCATCAGAAACAAGGAGCAACAGATGAAGATCGTCCTGTTCGGTGCCAGCGGCAACATCGGCCGGCCCACCACCGAGGAACTACTGCGTCGCGGCCACACCGTCACCGCGGTCACCCGAGCCGGCCACGTCGACGGACTCAAGCACAAGGCCCTGACCGTGACCACCGGTGACGTCACAGACGCCGCCGCGGTCGCCGGCCTCGCCGCCTCCCACGACGCCGTACTGTCGGCCGTCGGCCCCCGGATCGGCCAGGAGAACGACCGCGCCACGATCGTCGGTGCCGCCCGTGCGCTGATCGACGGACTCCGCCGAGCCGGCGTCACCCGCCTGGTCACCATCGGCGGTGCCGGTAGCCTGCGCACGCCGACCGGCGCCCGGGTCATGGACGACCCGGACTTCCCCGCGCTGTGGAAGGCCAACGCCGAGGCCCAGTCCGAAGCGCTCGACCTCTACCGCGGCGTGCACGACCTCGACTGGACGTACGTGTCGCCCGCCGCGGTTATCGGAGCAGGCGAGCGGACCGGGGCCTACCGCAGCGCCGGGGACACCCTGCTCACCGACAACGACGGCAACAGCCGCATCTCGTACGCCGACTACGCGGTCGCCTTGGCCGACACGATCGAGAGCGGCACCGCGATCCGCCGCCGCATCACCGTGGCGTACTGAGCCATGAGCAACGACGCCGCCGGCCGGCAAACCCGATTCATCGTCCTGCTCGCAGCGCTCGTGGCCCTGGGACCACTGTCCATCGACGGCTACCTGCCCGGACTGCCGGACCTCGCCGGCGACCTGCGCGCCAGCGCCGCGGCCACCCAGCTCACCATCACCGCCTGCCTGGCCGGGCTGGCCATCGGGCAGCTGATCGCCGGGCCGCTGAGCGACACCTACGGCCGGCGGCGTCCGTTGCTGGCGGGCCTCGCCCTCTACACGATCGCCAGCGCGCTCTGCGCGGTGGCGCCCGACGTCCGGACCTTCGTCGGCCTACGCCTGGTCCAGGGCATCGGCGGGGCGTTCGGCATCGTCATCGCCAACGCCATGGTCCGCGACCGCACCTCCGGAACCCGCACCGCACGTCTCTTCTCCGCACTGACCTTGATCACCGGCCTGGCGCCGGTGTTCGCGCCGGTCCTCGGCGGCCAGCTACTGCGCGTCACGGCCTGGCCGGGGATCTTCGTGAGCCTGGCCGTACTCGGCGCCGTGATGCTGGCGGCCTCCGCCGCAGGACTGCCGGAGACCCGGTCCTCCGCGTCACGCCAGCCGCTGCCGGCTGTCGTCGGGCAGCTGCTCAGCGACCGGGTCTTCACCGGGTACGTCCTGGCCAACGGCCTGGTCTTCGCCGCGATGTTCGCCTACATCTCCGGCTCGCCGTTCGTCCTGCAGGAAATCCACGGCCTGTCACCGCAGCAGTACAGCGCCGTGTTCGCCGTCAACGCCGCCGGACTCGTTGCGGCCGCCCAGATCAGCGGCCGGCTGGTGGCCCAGGCCGGCGCCCGCGTGCTGCTGCTCGCCGGTCTGCTGGGCGCGACAGCCGGTGGCACCACGGTCCTGGGCGCGGTGCTGACACGGGCACCCCTGCCCGTGCTCCTGATCGGCCTGTTCGTCCTGGTCTCCAGCGTGGGCCTGGTCATGCCGAACGCCGCGGCCCAGGCCCTGGCCGACCACGGCGGACACGCCGGGTCGGCAGCCGCTCTGCTCGGCTTCAGCCAGTTCATGTTCGGCGCGGCACTTGCTCCGCTGGCCGGCGCGGGTGGCGCCACCGACGCCTTGCCGATGGGAATCCTCGTCGCCGTGCTGCCGGCGCTCGCTCTGCTCACACTCGGCGTCCTCACCCGGTCGATGCCCGGTGAGCGCACTCGCAGGCCGGCTCGCCAAGGACCTGCCGGGCACCGGCGACCGCGCCGGCACATCGATCGCAGACGAGCCGGCATCCAGTGAATCGGGCCAGCGTCTGGCGAACAGGGTGATTCCGCGATCAGCGTGACAGACGTACGACGACGGACGGGTGTAGCGACGCGTGGAACGCGAAAGATCGGCGTCCCGCCGCAACGAGGCAGGACCTCCGCGATCCGCCAGCTCGTCCTCCAAGCCCCGGCACCCATCATCGCGAAGGCACTCGGCTACCACGACAAGACCGCCATCCGCCTGGTCACCGATGCCGGAGGAACCTGGAGTCGATATGCACCTGGCGACCACACACGCTGACAGGAGCGACGTGGCTGCTCTGGTGAGCCAAGCTCCCGCGACCGGCCCGATGTCAGTACCAGGTGGCAGGCTCTGCCTCCATGAACAAGCAGCAGTTCTGGCAGCTCATTGAGGCAGCCCGCAATCAAGCGTCCAACCCGAACGACGGCGAAGCGGTCGCTCGCGAGGCGACCTCGCTGCTGGCCTCCCGGCCGGTCGAGGAGATCGTCGCAGCTGAGCAGGTTCTGTGGGACCTGATGGTTGACTCCTACAGCAATCCTCTTTGGGCCGCTGCTTACCTTGCCAACGGTGGGTGCTCTGACGACGGCTTCGACTACTTCCGCGGCTGGCTGATCGCTCAGGGCTGTGAAGTCTTCGAACGCGTAGTCGCTGATCCCGACGCCCTGGCAGAACTGCCCATCGTTCAAGCCTCCGCAGCCGACGGCGTCGACCTGGAGGGTGAGGACATGCTGGGCATCGCCTGGAACGCACACATCTCGGCGACCGGTGATCAGCTCCCAGCGAGCCCACCCACCATGCGCTACCGGGAGCTGGACCCCACCTGGAACTTCGATTTCGATGACCACGACGAAATGACCCGCCGACTGCCCCGCTTGGCAGCTCTCTATCTGGAGTAAGCGGAAGCTCGCGTCACAAGACGAGGTCCAACAGCGGGGTGAACGGTGCAGTGCTGATGGCTTCCACCACCACGACCAGCGTCTCGCCGTACTCCCGCCACGCCATGACGTCCTGCGGCGGACGCTCGTACGACTTCTCGACGTCTCCGGCAGGGCCGCTCCAGCGGACCGTGGTGTCGCCCCGGGTCCAACCGACCACCACGTCGAGGTCTTCTTCGGTCACTTGGGAATCTCCTCGAGGGGACGACTGGGATCAGCAGGTCGGCGGCCATCACTGCAGGGTGCTGTCAGACAGACCGTTCGGCACCGTAGTAGCCGTGACGCAACCGGAACCTCCTAGCGTCGGTGCCGTTGGCCCGGATGTGCCCGATCAGCACGGACCTCAGCGGTTCGGACAGCTGCCTGCCGTATGCGCCCGTCCATTCGAGGGAGCCGAACAGTTGGGCTGCCCCGTCGAGCTGGACCGGGCTCGGAGGTCGTGCGAGGAGCGCGGCGAGGACGAGGTCAGGGGATTCGGCCAGGAGCTGGCGTTGCACCGCCATGTCGTACCACTTCAGGCCGCCGGTGGACTCCCTCGAGGAGCTCCCCGCCCATGCCAGCAGGGCGCGAACCCGCTCGATGCCGTCGGGGTAGCGGTGCCGGGTGAGCGCGGCGAGCCGGTCCCCGGCGTTCTGCATTTGACGTGACGAGGCTTCGTAACCACGGCCCGATGGCTGAGCCACGTCCGCGGCTGCGCCTGCCAGTCCGGCCGGCGCAGCCTGTACCCAACGCATCCGGCGCCGCTCGGTCTCGGCCTCCTGGGCAGCCAGCTCTGCCTGAACCTCTCGCGATCGGGTCAGACCCCGCTCAGCCAGCCATTCGGTGAGCGCCGGACCGTCGATCAGGTCGGCGTCGCAATCGCCGACCCCTCGCAGACCGGACTGGTGGTGCAGCGTCCAGCAGGCGATCAGTCCGCCGTCCGAGTCGTGGACCGTGATCGTTGGCCAGCCGTGGCACAGGCACCGGTCACCCGTCCCGCCGTCCACGATGGCCAGCAGCCGGGCCAGGGCAGCGATCCCGTCACCGGTCACCACGGTCCGCTCCAGGTCGACGGATTCGACCTCGCCAGGCGATCCTTCGACGATCACGACGCGCGCAGCCCGATTCAGCACATCCTGCACCCGAGCCGTTGTCGGCGGGCCCTCGGCCGTACCCACTGCTTCCTCGTAGATCACGTCCGCGAGGATAGCCAGTAGACCGAAAGCAGGCCGCCAAGGGCGCGCTCGCGGCCAGCGCCGTCGAGGCCCGGCAGCATCCGGCCGAGCAGGCCCACCACCCAGAAGAAGAGGCTCAGCCTCTCCACTCTGGCCAAGGAACGCGTCAGTGTGTCTGACCACCGGGGCGAACGCTGCCTGACGCGGCACTAGGGGGTGTCTTGCCGATCATCGGATCGTTGGTCCGGTGGTGAGGGAAGTTGAGTTGTCCGATGCGGCGTGGGCGGCGATCGCGCCGTTGTTGCCGCCGGTGGGCCGTGCCCGTGGCCGGTGGCGTGATCACCGTCAGGTGCTGGAAGGCATCGTGTTCAAGTTCCGTACCGGTGTGCCCTGGCGGGACCTGCCCGAGCGGTTCGGTCCATGGCAGACCGTCCACGGACGCTTCGCCCGCTGGGCCGCCGACGGCACCTTCGACCGTCTCCTGGCCGCCGCCCAGGGACGGGCGGAGGTGGACTGGCTGGTCGCCATCGACTCCACGATCGTGCGGGCCCACCAGCACACCGCCGCCAAAGGGGGCTGGAGGAACGGGCCCTGGGACGCTCCCGCGGCGGACTGACCAGCAAAATCCACCTCGCCTGCGACGGACGCGGCCGGCCCTTGTCCTTCGTGCTGACCGCGGGCACCCGCAACGACTGCACCCAGGCCGAGACCGTCATCAGCCTCATCCGCATCGCAAGGCCCGGGCCCGGCCGGCCCAGGACCCGGCCCGAGCGGGTCGTCGCGGACAAGGGCTACTCATCCCGCACGTTCCGCGCCTACCTCCGCAGGCGCGGAATCAAAGCCACGATCCCCGAACGCGTCGACCAGCTCGCAGGCCGGGCCACGCGCCGGGAACCGCCCTGCCACTTCGACAAGGCCCACTACCGGCGCCGCAACGTGGTCGAACGGTGCTTCCACCGCCTCAAGCAATGGCGCGGCATGGCCACCCGCTACGACTGTGAGGATGTTCGGGTGCCGCTCTGGGCGGTGGCCTGACTCGCGCTACGACTGGCTCTTATGCCTTGCGTTTGATCT
>NZ_JBVIGX010000074.1:0-8456 GCF_055570595.1 Streptomyces sp. NPDC031132 | reverse complement strand
GCCACCAGCCACACGCATGCGGCTCTGAGCCCCGCCCACATCATGGGTAGCCGATCCCCCCCCCCCCCCCCCCCCCGCCGGCGGCTTCGGCCGTGCAGTGAGGACGAGCGATTCGGTCAAGGACACTCCAGCAGCATTCGATGAGCGAAGAATCGAAAAGCAGCCGTCATGCCGGACGGAAGAGGCCGCTGATGTCGTGATCTGCGGCCTAAGCTAGGCAGCCCGCAAAAGGGCTGTCAACGGACCTGATCTCGGTGGATGCGAAAGCGGACGGCATTGTCATCTGCCGTACACAGAACGCCCTCCGCTGAAATAAAACGCGGCTTCCGATTAGAGCCAGGGCAGTTGGTCGGCGGAGTGGCGGTAGGCGCGGAACACGGCGTTCTGGGCGCCGGCCGAGGACTCCAGGCCCACACCGTCGCCGAAGGACCGGAACTGCGGGACCACGAACTCCCAGACCACGTCCCCGCTCGGGGTCACCTCGAAGAGCCGCCCGAAGGAGCCCTCGGCGATGAAGGTGTTCCCGTTGGGAAGCCGCTGCGCGCTGGACATGTACGGGCTGTAGAAGTTCTGCGGCGGGTTGTCCTCGTACGACCACACCTCGTTGCCGGTGCGCGGGTCGAGCTCGAGCACCCGCGAGTACGGCACGGAAGTCGTCTCGCGGTAGGTGCCGTTGTCGAAGACCAAGATGTTGCCGTTCGCCAGCTCGTGCGGGTGGTGCTGCTGGGCGAGGACGTCGGGGCCGATGTGCCAGAGGACGGACCCGTCGGCGCGGTCGACGGCCACGGTGGAGGAGGCGCTGCGGAAACCGAGCACGATCGAGCCGTCGGCGCGCTCGTTGACGGTGTTGGCCATGGGCCAGTGCTCGCGGGCGAAGTGCGGGTTGAGGGGGAACTCCTCGGGGTCGAGGTGCTCGATGGCGGCCCAGCGCCACACCTCCTCGCCCTCCCAGGTCAGCTCGTACACCACGTCCCCGTAGATCACCCCGCCGGCCGCTTCGGAGCCGGGGATGCCGCCCCGGATGCGGGCGGCGTCGGCCGGGTCCAGGGGTTCGACGACGGTGACGATGAGGTTGCCGTTGCGCAGGATCGAGGCGTCGTGGTGGTGGAAGGGGTGGCGGACCTCGCGCAGGACCGTGGAGTCGGGGGCCAGTTCCTGGAAGATGCCGCCGTGGTAGACGTCCCAGATGGGGAAGAGGGTGGGGCTGTTCGTGTCCTTGGCCGCGTAGAAGAGGTTCCCGTTGGGCAGGAGCTGCGCCTGGCGGCCGGGCGGGTGCGGGGAGTTCCAGGTGTGGGCGGGCCGGCCCTCGATGTCGACGAGGTGGATCTCGCCGGCGCTGGTGATCGGGGTGTAGAGGGTGTAGCCGCCGTAGCTGCGGGCGGGGTCGTGGGCGATCAGGCCGACGCCGCGGCGGCGCAGGGTGTTCTGGTCGACGGTCATGCGTATCTCCTCGGGTGGGGTGTGGGTCAGCGGACGGTGACAGCGGCCGGGTCGACGGCCGTCAGGGGGCCGGGGTTCAGATGCCGCTGCAGGGCGGCGCGGTCGGCGGAGCCCGGCAGGCTCTGGGCGGTCTTCGCCCAGGCGGCCTCGTGCTCCAACTGGTCCAGCAGCTCGGGCGAGAGGGTCGCGCCGTAGGCGTAGCGGGGTTGGAAGGCGTCCACGTAGCCGGCCTGGAGCGCGCCCTTGGACTGGGCCAGTACGGCGCTGCGCGCGGCGGCCGGGTCGGCGGTGATCTCGTGCTGGGCCTTCAGCAGCGCCCGGAGCACGGCCGTGGTGGTCTGCTCGGTCGCCTTCGGACCGGCGACGAGCAGGGTCCGGGCCGTGTAGCCGGTGAAGGGAAGCTCGGCGTAGCGGTCGCCGAGGGTGGTGCGGGCGGAGTCGTAGAAGCTGGGGAAGGTGACCCCGGCGTCGACGTCCCCACGGGCCAGCGCCGAAGTGACCTGGTTCGGGGCGAGGTTCACGACGGTCACGTCGGCGGCCGTCAGCTGTACGGAGGCGAGCATCCGCGACAGGGCGTACTCGACGTTCGTGCCCTGGGGGACCCCGACCTTGCGGCCCTTCAGCGCGGCGAAACCGGTGATCTGCCGGTCGGTGCGGGACAGCAGGCGCCAGTCGGAGAACCGGGACAGGTCGGCGACGATCCGCAGCTCGCGCCCGCCCAGTGCGGCCGTCACGGCGGGCAGGTCACCGACGACGCCGAGCTGCGCCTGGCCGCCGAGCACGGCGTTCAGCGCGTCCCGCCCGGTGGGCTGGGTGGTGACGGTGGCGTCGATGCCCTCGGCGGACCACAGCCCGCGCTCTTGGGCCACGTAGACGGGCGCTCCGCCGAGGTGGTCGCTCCCGGCGAGGGATACGGCGGGGCGGTCGCCGCCCGCGGGACCGGAGGCGGAGCCGCAGGCCGAGGTGAGCGTGCAGAGCAGGGCTGCCGCCAACAGGGCGGCCACGGCGCGGGGTCTGAGCATGGGGAGGGTTGTCCTTCCGGGGACGGAGGTGGAGCAGGGTCTGGTACGGGGTCGGGGCTGCTGGGCTTGGGGGTCGGGGGTACTGGTCTTCTGGCTCAGTCGGAGCCGAGGTGACGTGCGATCAGCGAGCGCAGGTCCGGGTCGGGCGGCCCGGCGGGGACGGCGTGGTCGGCCACCACCCGGCCGGGTGTCCCGCCGAGGACGACGACCCGCTCGGAGAGGGCCAGTGCCTCGTCGATGTCGTGCGTGACGAACAGGACGGTGGTGCCGCGGCGCTGCCACAGTTCCCGCAGCAGGGTCTGCATCCGGGTCCGGGTCAGCGCGTCCAGCGCTCCGAACGGCTCGTCCAGCAGCAGTACTTCGGGTTCTGCGGCCAGGGCCCTGGCCAGTGCCACGCGTTGCTGCATGCCTCCGGACAGCTGCCCCGGGTACTTCTCGGCACCGTCCGCGAGCCCCACCTCGGCCAGTGCCGCGAGGGCGCGCCGGCGGCGCTCCGGGCGCGGCAGGCCGAGCCGCTTGAGGGCGAACTCGACGTTGCCGCGGGCAGTGCGCCAGGGGAAGAGCGCATAGTGCTGGAAGACGACGCCCCGCTCCGGGCCCGGCCCCCGTACCGGGTCGGAACCCACCGTCACCCGCCCTCCGGCGGGCCGCAGGAAACCGGCCACCTGGTTGAGTACCGTGGACTTGCCGCACCCGCTCGGCCCCAGCAGCGCCGTGAAGGAGCCCGCCGGGAGCTCCAGATCGGTGGGCTCCAGGACCGGGACGGCCCCGTAGCGGACCGACAGTCCCTCCAGTCGTACGCCCAGGCTCATGGGGCGCTCCAGTGCACGAATCGGCGGCCGATCGCGGCCAGTACGAGGTCGACGGCCACGCCGAGCAGCCCGAGGACGAGCAGTCCCGCGAACATGCGGTCCACGCGCAGGAACTGGCCGTCCACTTGGAGCCGGTACGCCAGCCCGCTGTCCGCGCCGCCCAGTTCCGCTGCCACCAGTGCGAGCAGCGCCACCGATGCGCCGTAGCGCAGTGCGGCGAGCAGCGCGGGGGCGGCGGCGGGCAGCAGCACCTCGGTGAACCGCCGGTGGAGCGGCGCCCCCAGGGACCGGGCGGCCCTCAGGTGGGTCGCCGGCACCCGCGAGACCCCGTCGTGAACGTACAGCCAGACGGCGAGCAGCACGGCGTACGCGATGAGCAGGCGCTTGGCGGTCTCCCCGATGCCGAACCAGGCGGTCGCGAGGGGCACCAGCGCGATGGCCGGGATCGGCCGCAGGAAGGAGATCACCGGGGAGACGGCGGCGGACAGCCTCGGCAGGTAGCCGGTGGCGAAGCCCAGTGCGCTGCCGGCCAGGGCGCCCAGCGCGAATCCCTGCCCGGCGCGGGCGAGGCTGGCGCCGAGATCGGCGGCCAGCATGCCGCTGCGGGCACCGTCCGCGAGCGCGGCCGCGGTCTCACCGGGTGTGGGCAGCAGCCCGGGAGACACCGCTCCGGACCTGGCGAGCAGGTACCACAGCGCGAGCACGGCACCTGCGGCGCCCAGGGCCGGGCCGAGCCGGCTGACGGCCCTGCCGGGCGGTGAGGGGGTGGCGTGCACGGGGCGGCTCCTCGTTCGGTTCCTCGTTCGTTGATAAGCGAGGTCAATAATTGACCACGCTTATGAAGGGAGCATTGCGGCAGTGCAAAGCCTCGCCCGGGCGCCCGGCCGCCCCCCATCGGCGATGAGGTACGTTCACCTGCGTGTCTCGACCCGAACCCACGCCGGAGGCGATCGAGGTCGGACGGGTGATCCGGAGCTGCCGCAAGCAGCGCGGCGTCTCCATGGCCGTCCTCGCCACCCGCTCGGGCCTCTCCCAGCCGTTCCTCAGTCAGCTCGAACGCGGCCTCGCCACACCCAGCCTCACCTCGATCTACCGGATCGCGGACGCGCTGGACGTCGCCCCGGGAGCCTTCCTGCGACCGCCCGCACGCCCGGGTGCGGTCAGCCACGAGAGCGACCCGCAGGTGATCCGCGTGAACGAGGCCGCGGGGCAGACCGCCCAGGTCCTCATCCCCGGCGGGCGCAGCGCGCTGATGGAGGCCTACGAGCACCACTTCGAGCCCGGCCAGGGCGAGCGCGGCTGGTTCGAACACCCCGGCGAGGACTTCCTCTACGTACTGGAGGGCGAGATCGTCCTGGAGGTCGAGGGGGAGGCACCGCTGACCCTGCGCGCCGGCCAGAGCGCCCACCACCGGGGCGAAGTCCCGCACCGGTGCCGCCTGACGGGCCCCGACGCCGCGCGCACCTTGCTGGTCATCGCGAACGCGTAGGCGAACTCCCCGCGTTCACCCGCCCCCTGACGGGCGGTCCTGCCGCGCTCCCCTCCCCCGGCTTCGAGCCGACAGGCTTGTGACCTGCGCCGTCTTGCATCCCAAGACCGAACTGTCCACCATGCGGCCACACTCTTGCCGGGAAGGCCGCTTCGGACGAGGATCCCTATCAATCCGATGGGAAAGGTGGGGTTTGGTGAAGTGCCGTCAGCCAGGCCTCCGGCGCCGCCCGCACCCGCTGAGCCGGACACCTCCCGCCAACCGGCCGACGCCGCCCGACAACGTTTCCGGAGTAGCCGACATGAGCACCGCGATTCCCCCCGACACCGCTGCCCGCCCATCCCCCGCGCCCCGCAGCGGCACGCGGGCCTGTCGGTGACGCCCGTGCCGACGACGCCGAGCGCCGCCGGCGGGCGCTCCGCCGACGAGCGGCGGGGCGCACTCCTGCGTACCGCCCGCGACGTGGCGGACGACCTCGCCGCGGACGCCATCGCCAGAGACCAGGCCGGCAGGCCGCCGACCGACGAGACGGCCAGGCTGCGCGAGGCGGGCCTGCCCGCGGCCCTCACCCCGCCCGGGCCGGGCCGCGGGGCGGACTGGCGCACCGGATGCGCCGTCATACGGGAGATAGCCGCGGCGGACAGCTCCGTCGGGGACGTCCTCGCACGCCACTACGTGCACGCCTGGAGCGGGCGCTTCTACGCGGGTCACCACCTCGCCGCCGCCCTCGAGGAGGGGTCGGTGCGCGGGCAGTGGCTGTGGACCGGCGCGGTCCACGCCCCCTCCCCCGACGACGAAACCTCTGGGCCGGACCTGACGCTCAGGCCGCGCGGCGGCGGCTACGTGCTGAACGGGTCCCGGTCCGTGGAAACGGCGGTGGCCGTCGCCGACCAGATCGTGCTGGACGCCGCCTGCACCACGACCGGTGACGTGCTGGTCGTACGGATCCCCTCCAAGGCGCCGGGCGTGACCATCGAGCCCGCCCACGACCGCCTCGGGCAGCGCGTCGCCGGCGCGGGCCGGGTGGCCCTCGAGCGGGTCGCCGTCGCGCCCGCGCAGGTGCTGGGCCGCCGGCCGCAGGACGAGGAGTCCACCGCGCCCTTCACCGCGCTCGCCGAGCCGGCGCTCCGGCTCGCCCTGTGCCACGTCGGCCTCGGCATCGCCGAGGGCGCCCTCACCGAAGCGCGCGACCTCAGCCGGGGCGGCCGCGCACACCGGTCGCCCGGCGCGGACCCGGACCTGTTCCTGACGTACGGAGAGCTCGCCTCCGCCGCCCAGACGGCCACCGCCGTGGTCGACCGGGCGACGGAGGTGATGGCGCGGGCCCTGGACACGGGTACGCACCTCGATCCCGAGGAACCCGCGGCCGTCGCCGCTCTGGTCGCCACCGCCGAGACCGTGACGTCGAAGGCCGCCCTGCACATCACCGCCCGGGTGCTGGAACTCGCCGACGCCCCCGGCCTGGACCGGTTCTGGCGCAACGCCCGCGTCCTGACGGCCCACCGCCCGGTCGCGCACCGCCTGCGTTCCATCGGCGAGCACTACCTCAACGGCTCGCAGCGCGCGGTGGCGGCCGCCTTCCTCTGACCCCTCCGACACCCCCTGACGGGGGCACCACGCGGGACCCCGATCCGAACCCGGGCCCCGGCCGCCGGGCACGCACACCTACCTCCCCGGCGGCCGACGGCCACCCGCGGCGGACACCGACCGAGGGCATGCAAGATAATGTCCGTATGCGGATCTCAGCCAGGGCGGACTACGCGGTACGTGCCGCACTGCAGCTTGCCGCGTCACAGGATGACGGGCCGGTGAAGGCCGAAGCCATCGCCGACGCGCAGGACATCCCGCACAAGTTTCTCGAGGGCATCCTGAACGACATGCGCCGGGGCGGTCTCGTGGTCAGCCAGCGCGGCGGCAACGGCGGCTACCGGCTGGCCAAGCCGGCCCGGTCCATCAGCATCGCGGACGTCATCCGCGTCGTGGACGGACCACTCGTCTCGGTGCGCGGGGTCCGTCCTCCGGACCTGTCCTATTCCGGCCCCGCCGAGTCACTGCTGCCCCTGTGGATCGCCCTGCGGGCCAACGTACGCGAGATCCTCGACGGAGTGTCGCTCGCGGACGTCGCCTCGTCCGACCTGCCCGCCGACGTCTCCGCGCTGACCCGTACCCCCGATGCCTGGACCAACCCCTGACCTGCTGACCCTCGCCCCACCTGCATGTTCTCGCATCGCGAGATCAACGCGTCCATCATGTGGTCACCCTCTTGGGGTGGGCGCCTCCCCCTGCCAAGATGCCTACCAACCAGGTGGGAAAACTAGGAATGAGGTGGGGTGGCCATGCGAACACTGCATCACGTTGGCCGGATCCTGCCCCTGACCTCCCGTCGGCACATCGACCTGGTCCGTACGTCCAGCGCCATCTGTCAGCCCTCCTGACACGATCGGCCGGCTCCGGTCCGCACGCGGAGCACCGCCCAGCGCGGTGCCGACCCGCCCTCCACCGGCCGGACCAACCCGCAGCCGACCCGACCCGCTCCCCTTCGAGTGCGGTTTCGCGCACCCACCCCCTTGCCTGCCGACGGCCGGGAACGGATCACGTGCGTGCCGATCGCCGCCCTGGCCGCCGTCTTTGCCTTGCCACCTCCGTACTTCTGTACCTCCCTGCACCCATCCCGTGAAAGGACACCTCCGTGTCTGCCGCCAGACCGCTCATCACCCTGCGCGCCATCGCCGTCACCGCCACCCTTCCCCTGCTGCTCACCGCCTGCGGCTACGGCTCCGAGGCGAAGAAGGGCGACGACAAGGCCAGCGTCGCGGCCACCGGCGACAAGAAGCTGTCGGCTTCCGAGGTCCGTATCGGGTACTTCCCGAACCTGACGCACGCCACCGCCCTGGTCGGCCTCCAGGAGGGCCTGATCGCCAAGGAGCTCGGCGCCACCACCATCAAGCCGCAGTCCTTCAACGCCGGCCCGTCCGAGATCGAGGCCCTCAACGGCGGCTCCCTCGACATCGGCTTCATCGGCCCCTCGCCCTCCATCAACGGCTACGTCAAGTCCAAGGGCTCCAACCTGCGGATCATCTCCGGCTCCGCCTCCGGCGGCGTCAAGCTGGTCGTGAACCCGGACAAGATCAAGACCCTGGACGACCTCAAGGGCAAGAAGATCGCCACCCCGCAGAAGGGCAACACCCAGGACGTCGCGTTCCTCAACTGGATCGCCGAGAAGGGCTGGACGGTCGACCCCGAGTCCGGCAAGGGCGACGTCTCCGTCGTCCGTACGGACAACAAGGTGACCCCGGACGCCTTCAAGCAGGGCTCGATCGACGGCGCCTGGGTCCCCGAGCCCACGGCCTCCAAGCTCGTCGCCGACGGCGGCAGCGTCCTCCTCGACGAAACCACCCTGTGGCCCGACAAGAAGTTCGTGATCACGAACGTCATCGTGTCGCAGAAGTTCCTCAAGGAGCACCCCGACGTCGTGGAGGCCGTCCTGGCCGGCACGGTGAAGACCAACGAGTGGATCAACGCCAACCCCGACAAGGCCAAGGCCTCCGCCAACGCCAAGCTCGCCGCCGAAGGCGGCAAGCCCCTGGACGCCAAGGTCATCGACCCGGCCTGGCAGTCCATCTTGGTCACCGACGACCCGCTGGCGTCCACGCTGAAGACCGAGTCCGACTGGGCGGTCAAGGCCAAGCTCAT
>NZ_JBVIGX010000073.1:0-10882 GCF_055570595.1 Streptomyces sp. NPDC031132 | reverse complement strand
CTACGTATCGAGTGCCTGGGTATCTGCATGGCGCGGGCCCCCACCGGCCGGTGGGGGCCCGCGCCATGCAGATACCCAGGCACTCGATACGTAGGGGCTGGTCAGTTCTCCGAGATCGTCTGGAGCAGGTCGCCGACCTTCGCATCCGGCAGCGCGCGGGCGACATCGGCAAGCGCGACGATGCCGACCAGCGTGTGCCCGTCGATGACCGGCAGCCTGCGAACCTGGTGCTCGCTCATGGTGCGCAGGATCTCCGCGGCGTCATCGTCGGCGCCGATGGTCACCGCTTCGCCTTGTGCGAGGTCGCCAGCCTTGACCGAGCCCGGGTCCTTGCCCGCTCCCAGGACCTTCACCACGATGTCCCGGTCGGTGAGCATGCCCTTGAGCTTCTCGTCCGTGCCGCAGATCGGCAGAGCTCCGACCTTCAGCTGGGTCAGCTTCTTCGCGGCCTCAAGGACCGTCTCCTGGGCGCCAATACACGTCGCGTCCGCCGTCATGATCTCGCGAGCCGTTGCCATCCGTCGTACTCCTTCGTCCTCGTGTGAACGGGTGCAGGCCAGCCCGCTCACGCAGACAGGCCACGAGACAGATGGATGCCCCCTGCCCTCGACCAGTAACGGCATTCGCCCGACAACCACCCCGGGACCGTGGCTGCCCGCGCGCGGCAGCGTCGCTCGCCCGGCGCTGGGGGCCGCGACGCCAGGATGGAATGCCGCAGGCGCACCAGCCTGCGGTAGCCGGCGGAGGAATCGAGCCGCCACAGGGCCGGCCTCCGACCGGTGCGCCTACGCCGGCATCGTCGAGCACTCCGTCTACCCCCACCGGTCACATCCCGGGCACCCGAGGCGATGCTGAAGTAGAACCCCCAGCAGGCAGCCCGTCCGGTGCAGTTCACGCGTCCACCCGTCCGTCGCGTCCGCCACCGCCTTGCCGCACGGGTTTCCGCACTCACCCCATTGCAAGCGATGCCCCCCGGCAGCCGTCCCACGAACCCGCCACCCTGGCCGCCGTGGCACTCAACGGTGCAGGAGCAGCCGCCGCTGAATCAGCCTCCCGCACAGCTGATGCCAGGGCCGCGGGTGAAGGAGCCGCGGGCATGGGCGCCGCCAGCACCGGTGCTGCAGCCGGGCGCGCCGGCGCGGCCCCAGAGCCGGGCTGCCTCGCGATGCGGGCGGCGTGGTGTCAGCGCCGACCAGACCAGGGCCCACCCGCACGATCTGCAGTGGCTGCAACGCCGCCAGGAGGCCTGCCCGTCCATACGTCCCCCTGCAGCGCAGCGTGCCGCATATTGGGTGGCATGGAAGATCAAGACCGCGAGCGCGGTGTGGGCGTGGGCGACGCGAACCGGCGCGTGGTCGTGCCCGTCGGCGGTGAGATGGACATCGACCGGGCCCCGATGCTGTACGACGTGCTGCATACCGCGATCACCCAGCCCGGCGGCCCGAGCCTGATCATCATCGACCTCGCCGAGCTGTCGTTCTGCGACTCGGCCGGCCTCAACGCCTTCATCCGGGCCCGGCACACAGCCGAGGTGCACGGCAAGCAGATCAGCCTCCGCAACCCGCAGCTGCAGTTCCTGCGCCTCCTGGAAATCACCGGTACCGACAGCCTCTTCCCGATCACGGACGCCTGACCCAGGACAAGGTGCTCCGTGATGCGCCGACCAGCGCCACGCCAGACGCCGTCCAACGCGTGCCCGCACTCCCGAACGGCCTACGCGGCCCCGCTTCGCGCGAGCGGTACGGGCAGGGCCGTGGCACGGTGGCAGGGCGAGGTGAGGTCCCCGCACGCGGGGCCCGGCCGGTCGAAGAAGCCACCCCGGCCGGGCCCCGCACCGCACCCAAAACCCGCGCTCCGCCGCCGAAGACGGTCTATCGCTGTCACCTGCACTCATCGGCCGAGACCCGGACAGGTGACCGGCGTCCAGACCACCGGCCGCGTCCCACCGGGGCCGGGCCCACACACGCGACGATGCCCGAGCCCGCCCGACCGCCTATGGCTGGAGAACACCGTGCTGGAACGCAAGAAGGTCAACGACCGCACCAAGGTCACCTTCGTCCTGCCCGAAGGCGACCCGGACGGCCCAGTCAGCGTCGTCGGAGACTTCAACCACTGGAACCCCGCCGCCCACCCCCTCACACCCCGAGGCGACGGCACCCGCACCGCCGAGGTATCCCTGCCCACCCACAGCACGCACACCTTCCGCTACCTCGCCGCCGGCGACTACTGGTTCAACGACGAACACGCCGACGGGCACGACGGCGCAAACAGCCGCCTCCACACCTGACCCCACCCCCGGAGGGCAGCCCGGCACGAACACCGGCACCGGGTGAACGGCGGTGCAACGAACGCGTTGTCCCGGCATGGACGAAGACTTCCTCGGCGTGCTCCTGGACGCCGCGACCAACACCCGCCTGAAGCTGCTGACCGCAGACGAAGCAAGAGCGGTCATGATGCTCCTCGGTGCCCTCGAAGACGAAACCCGCTCCGAAGAAGTACGACAGGCCGCCGGGGAGATGCGCTTCCGACTCGGCCCCCGCCTCGCCCTGCCTCACGACTCCGGTCACGGCCACGAAGATGCGGCGCAATCGTGGCACCGATAGCCGCGTCCGGCTCCGTGCCGGGCCTGGAGACCAGCACGGCGGCCAACAGGTGGTCGGCCGGCGGCTGGTCACCGAGGGCCGGCAGGGCACTGGTGCGCGCCTGGCTGACCGCCTGGGCTCCGCTCCGCCGGGAACGGGCCGCCACCGCGCAGGGCACGGCCCTGCTCCGGGCCAGCCGCCTACGGGGCGGGGGTGAACTCCCAACACCATCCCCGGGGCCTCCTCCACCCTCGCAGCCCCCACCATCAGCCTGCCCCCGGCAAGCGGCCCCGGCCCGGCACACGCCGCCGGACGAACCAGCACAGCAGGGTGCCCTCGAGACTTGTGACTGAGGGTCGTAGTCGGCCCGTCCGGCCAACTACGCGCTCAAGGTTCCCAAGCAGATCCTCGGAGGAGCCCCGCGCCTCCACCTTGGGGTGCTGCTCCTACAGTGGAGCGCCAGGTCAGCGGCCTGGGACTGTCTTTTTGGAGGAGTGCGGCATGGGGGATACCGGGGCGCCCGGCGCAGTGGCCGAGGGGCTTGAGGAGTGCCGGAGGGAGCTGACCGGGTACTGCTACCGGATGTTGGGGTCTTACGCCGAGGCCGAGGACGCTGTGCAGGAGGCTCTGGTTCGAGCGTGGCGGAGCATCGACCGCTTCGAGGGCCGGTCAGGCTTGCGGACCTGGGTGTACCGCATCGCCACCAACGTGTGTCTGGACGCCCTCGCATCGGGCAAGCGGCGGGCGCTGCCGATGGACTTGTCCAGCCCGAGCGGAGGCGGCACCCCGCCAGCGCCCCCGCAGGAGACCGTCCTGTGGGTGGAACCCTGCCCCAGCGGTGATCCGGAGGCGGCCGCAACGGCGGGCGAGTCGGTGCGGCTGGCATTCGTCGCCGCGCTGCAGCACCTGCCGCCCAGGCAGCGGGCCACTCTGATCCTGCGGGACGTCCTGTGCTTCTCGGCACGCGAGGTCGCCGACCTGCACAGCTGCACCGTCGCCTCAGCCAACAGTTCCCTCCAGCGGGCCCGAGCCACGCTGGACGACTGCCGCAACACGCCGGACGGGCCGGTAGCCCGGCCGTCCGGCGACAGCGTCCGCCAGGTGCTGGCCGAGCGGTACGCCACGGCCTTCTCCCGCCACGACGTGGAGGAGCTGAACATGCTCCTCCACGTCGACGCCACCCTGTGCCTGCCCCCGTACTCCAAGTGGATGCGCGGCCTCCCCGACATTCACGCCTGGCTCACCGGCCCCGCGATCGGCTGCCGCGGCTCACGGCTCGTCCCGACCGTGGCAAACGGATCCCCCGGCTTCGGCCAGTACCGCCCCCAGGCAGACGGCACCGGCTACGTGCCCTGGGCCCTCCAAGTCCTCGAGTTCCGCGGCGACCGGATCAGCGGCATCACGGCCTACCGTGACACCGAACGCCTTTTCCCGCTCTTCGGGCTCCCGGCCCGCCTGGGCAAAGCGTCACCCGACGCAGCGCTCTAGCCCGAGTACGTATCGGAGTCCTCGGCGAGGGCGTGAGCGACGAGGGGGCGTAGCGGGAGCGGCCGTCGGCCAGCGGTCAGTGATTAACCGGGTCGGAAGCCAGGCGTGTCGTGACCGCTGTCAGCCACAGCAGGCCGAGGCCTGCTCCGGCTGTGAAAGCCAGGACGGAAGCGGCGGAGGCGGCGAAACCGACAAGGACGGCGACGGGAACGAGACGCGAGGCCACGGCCCACCGGTGGTGGCCCCGGCCGAGAGCGAGCCGGCGAGCACGACCAGGGCGGCACACAGAGCGAGGTAGCCGGCCATGCCTGCGGCCATGTGGACTGCACCGTGGCTGCTCATCACGGTCGCGTCGGGAGCTCCGGCGGGAAAGCCCGCTCCGGCGTCGGCCGGGAAGACCGCCGCGGCCCAGAACGAGGCACCGAAGACACCGATCAGGGCGGGACCCCAGGTGCCGCCTGGGGTCCCGCCCAGCACTCGGCGAAGACCGACCGCCCCCATAACCAGCAGGGTGCCAGCGAGCAGGAAGTTCACTGTCTGCACCCAGCCCGCCTCGCCGAGCGCAAGCTGGCTGAGCGCGTTCCGGCTGAAATCGAAGCCGTCACGGGCGACGCCCTGCGCGACACCGGCCGCGATGCCACCGGCCTACCGCCGCGCGGGACGCGGGCGCTACGGGAGCGACATGTCGGGATGCACTGCGCGTGGGGGTCATGACCGAGCCTTCCTCAAGTTGCGTTGTCGCTCATCCGACCGGCCGAGATCAGCAAAGTCATCGCTCCCCGTAATGTGCGCTTGATCACGGTCCCAGCTCGTCGCGCCAGCGGCGTACGGTGGACTCGGACACGTTGTTGCCGCCGGCCAGGTCGGCCAGGCGCTGGTCGTGCCGCAGTACGGCCAGGACACCGCGATCTTCCCCGGCGGCAGGATCGTCCACCTGGACCGAATTGCCTTCAGATGACGCCGCAGCAGGTCGCGAGGTGGTTGACCGTGCGCGTGGACAGCGGTAGGCGGCACTGGTAGACAAGCGGGCAGGTGTCCTCGGCGCGCTGTTTGGTGTTCGTCACACAATTCCAACGGCCGCCGGGGGCGCCCCGGTTACGCCCGTGCCGAGCCGCTCCGAATGGCGGCGCTCCCGGTCACAGGCGGGTGGTGAACCGGCCGTCCGGCAGTTTCCGCAGCCAGCCGCGATCGACGAGTCTGACCAGTTTACTGCGCAGCGGTTCCAGCTTGGCCTTCACGCCGACGTCCACCCCCACCACCTCGCCGACCTCGCGGGCCATGACCGGTCCGGCGGCCTGCCGCACGGCGGCGATGGCGCGCCTGCCCGGGCGCCAGCCGGGCGGAGGCGCGTTCCTCGGCGAGCTGTTCGCTCACCCTCTCAAGGACGCGTTCGGCGACGGCGAGCTCATCCCGCTCAGCCCGCACCGCTTCCAGCTGCTTGGCCAGCTGTTCTTCGAGCTCGTCCAGTTCCGCACGTCGCGCGGTGATCCGTTCCAGCAGTTCGGGATCCAGCATGCATCGGATCGTAGAAGGCATCCGGGCGACACTGAGGAGAAGTCGACGGGCTGACTGAGAACGGCTGCTCACGCCGTGGCCAGCCGTTCTCACCCGTCCATCTCACTTCAATTCCAGTGGGCCCGCGATCGCCGTCAGCGCGGCAAGGTGGCGCCGGTAGGCATCCGCTCCGTCCTCGGTCAGATGCAACCAGGTCCGCGGCCGACGTCCGACCTGCCCTTTCTCAACTGTCACCCAGTCCGCTTGCTCCAGGCGCGAGACCTGTTTCGACAAGGCGGAGTCGGTGATCTCCACGAGATCCCGCACGTAGGCGAACTCGGCCTTCTCCACAGCAGCGAGAGCCGCGACGATCGACAGACGCACAGGCGAGGCCAGAAGAGGAGCGAGGCCGTGTCGGGGGTGAGGGCTGTGCCCTGCGCCGGCCGAGGCTTCCTGCGTCATGCGGCGCGCGCTTCCCGCCAGGCCGCCGCGGCAGCCGGCAGCGCGCATACGAGAGCAGCTACGGCGGCGAAGGCGACGCTGTTCATGAAGACCGTGTAGCCGAGCACGAGGGCCAAGACGTAGGCGGCCGTCCAAGCGACCATCACTTTGATGTGCAAGCCGCCGTAGCCGCGCGGAGTCACAGGCTGTCGTACGGCGAACAGCCACAGGTAGCCCATGTACCAGCGGCTTCGCACCCGCGCGGTCGCCTCGATCCGGGCAGTCCCCTTCAACGCTGCAGCTGCATCAGCCTGTTCACTCATGACACGCCCCTCCCGTCGCCGCCGAGGCATCCCCTTTTGCATCCCGGCATCTACTTGCCATAGCAGCAACTACTTGACGGTCTGGAGGAGTCGACAGCGTGCATGCGGACCTAGCCGCCTGAAGTCGGCATCACCCCATGCTGTTCGGTCCGGGCCTACCAGATCACTCTCCGTGGCGCGGCCCGCGTAGCCAACAAGCCGCCACCGGCTTGTCCGGCAGCCGGCTCCCACAACGGGCGGGCACGGCCGGTGCCGTCCGCAATGGACGCACCGGCCGCCCCCGGGCGGGCTGCGGGCCCCGATGGTGCCGATGGCCTGGCGCAGGAGCTGGGTGAGGCCATCGACATGGGCCGTGTGGAGAGCGAGTTGGTGGCGCCGGTCGAGCAGGATCTCCAGCGGCGGCATGGACTTCAACTGCGACAAGATCAACTTCTACTACCTGGGATGACTCCCAGCTCGCCATCTCCGTTTGGGACGGAGTCCGGGCCGCCGCGCTCCAGACGGTGACGCCACGACCTCGGGAACATCCCGCCACGCGCTCCGGACGCTGGGCAAGCCCTCCGTGCCGGGGGCTTGCCCAGCAGAACCCGCGACCGATCCGTATCCCACGATCGGTCAAACAGCACGTGGTGCCGTGACCGACCCGTGCAACTCCCGACCGAGGCGGCACCGGTCGTCGATCACCCGTCATCGGCCAGCTGCAGTGCGCCGGGAAGCCCAGGGACGGCCGTTACCGACGCCGCCTGGCCGGAGCGCCTCCGGCCAGGGTGGGCAAGCCGGTGTTTGGGGCGGCTTGCCCAGGCTCCCCTTGGGCTTGTCCGGCGCCGGTCAGCGGCCGACGGCTTCGGGATAGCGGGCACGGCGCCGGTGCGGGTCGTCAACGCCGATCTCGTACCAGGGCTCGCCGCGCTGAAGGCGGGGCAGGGTGTTGGCCCACACAGGGAGCCCGCGGCACGATCCGCCAGGACGACGTGCAGCCGCGGGAAGGTCTTAGCTTTGCACCCTCGAGGTGTGACGGCCCCGAGCCGGGGGCGCCGCGGCCCATGCAGGCGCCCTAGTGCCTGACCGCATAGGTTCGCCTGGTTGGTGGTCGTGTCGGTTGGATGTGCGGTGGCGTCCGTCCGACCGCTGGAGGTGCGGTGGCTGAGCCTGTCCGTGTGCGCAGACTGACCGACCAGGAGGGTCAGAAGCTGCAGCAGATCGTGCGCCGCGGCAGCACCAGTTCGGTGCGCTACCGGCGCGCGACGATGCTGCTGGCCTCGGCCGGCGGGAACCGGGTGCCGGTGATTGCCCAGCTGGTGCAGGCCGACGAGGACACCGTCCGGGACGTCATTCACCGGTTCAACGAGATCGGCCTGGCCTGCCTGGACCCTCGGTGGGCGGGAGGCCGTCCCCGCCTGCTCAAGCCTGACGACGAGGACTTCGTCATCCGTAGGGCCACCACCCGCCCCACCAAACTTGGTCAGCCCTTCACCCGCTGGTCCATCCGCAAACTCGCCGCCTATCTGCGGAAAGTTCACGGCCGGGTCATCCAGATCGGCCGCGAGGCCTTGCGTTGCCTGCTCGCCCGCCGCGGCGTGACCTTCCAGTGCACCAAGACATGGAAGGAATCCCGGCCCCCGACCGTGAGGCGAAGCTGGACCGGATCGAGGAGGTCCTCGACCTCTTCCCGGACCGGGTCTTCGTCTTCGACGAGTTCGGCCCGCTCGGGATTCGTCCCACGGCGGGTTCGGGCTGGGCCGAGCAAAGCCGGCCCGAGCGGCATCCCGCTACCTACCACCGCACCCACGGGGTGCGCTACTTCCACGGCTGCTACTCGATCAGCGACGACACCCCGTGGGGCGTCAACCGCCGCAGAAAGGGTGCCGCCAACACCTTGGCCGCGCTGAAGTCGATCCGGTCCGCCCGCCCGGACGGCGCCCCGATCTACGTGATCACGGACAACCTGTCCGCCCACAAGGGCGCCGACATCCGCCGCTGGGCGAAGAAGATCAAGGTCCAGTTGTGCTTCACCCCGACCTACGCGTCCTGGGCGAACCCGATCGAAGCCCACTTCGGACCGCTGAGGCAGTTCACCATCGCCAACTCGAACCATCCCAACCACACCGTGCAGACCCGGGCCCTGCACGCCTACCTGCGGTGGCGCAACGCCAACGCCCGCCACCGCGACGTTCTGGCCGCCGAACGCAAGGAACGCACCCGGATCCGCAGCGAGAGAGGCATCCGCTGGGGCGGACGCCCCCTCGCGACCGCGGCCTGATGCGCCGCATACCGCCTTCACCCGTGGTTATCGGCCTGACAGGGGCAGCGTGCCCGCAGTGAGGAAGAACGTGACGGCATAGGTGAAGCGGCCTGTGCGCACGGCGTCGTCGAACTGGGTCACGAACCGGTCTGCGTCCACGGGGTCGAGGTAGCCCCGGGCTGCGGCTGTGTGCGCCCAGGTGCGCAGGCCCATGACGTTGTCGGCCGCCGAGGGGTCGCGCACGACCAGGGTCCGGGCTTCCACCGTGATGTCGTGGATGCCTCGGGCCGCGAGCATTCCGGCATGCCTGTGGGCCAGCGAGCCGTTGCGCAGGCTCACGTCGGCCCTGAAGCACAGCACCCGGCGGGCGAGCTCCTGGTCGTCGATGTCGAGTACCTGGGTGTCGTAGTCCGGGTCGGCCAGGGCGACGCGGCCGCCGGGTCGGACCACCCGTAGCAACTCGTCGAGCACCCGGGCCGGTTCAGCGACGTGCTGCACAACCCGGTCGGCCCAGGCGCCGTCGAACCGACCCGCTGCGAACGGCAGCCGGTGCCCGTCCGCGACAGCGGCGCGTGGCAGTCCTCGGTCCCGTGCCTGCGCGATCATCGTCAAGGAGCTGTCGACCGCGACGACCTCGGCCCCGCTGCGCGAGCGCAGGGCCACGGCTGCATCCCCGGTACCCGCTCCGACCTCAAGGAACAGCCCACCGGTCTCGGCATGCAGGAACTCTTGCAACCGCTGCTTGTAAGCGGCGTAGAACGGCTCCGCGCTCAGCTGGTCCAGGACCTGAATCCACTCAGCCGGCCGGGGCTGCGTGTCCACCGTCGTGAAACCGTGAGCAACACCATGATCATTCATAGGAGCACGCTAGACGTGCCGAGTAAGCCGGTGGACCTTTCCAGACAGAGCACTAGCCACTCAAAAATCGCAGCCCGGGACGCCTACCGCCCCGCTTCGCCCGCTGGGCGGGGCGGGCACACCCCGCACCTCCGGTTAAGAGGTCGTCTCGTTTGGTGCAGGAGTGGCTGGAGTTGAACTCAGCCGGTCTTAGATAGTCCGGTGGGGACAGTGCCGTTCAGGGGTGCCGTAGGGCGGTTCAGGCGCCAGATCACGTCGATTCCGCTGTCCGAGGGGGCTGCGGGCGGCGTTATCTGCTCCCGTCGGACTTCACCGAAGCCCAATCGCGGCGGGATGGCGCCACTGGAGACATTAGCCAGGTCGTGTGCGATTTCCAGGTACTCCACATCCGGCAGGGAGAATGCCTCGTTCGCCAGGGCCGCCGCCGCTCGCGTGCCAATGCCCTGGCCGGTGGCGCCCGGGTGCAGCCAGTAGCCCATCATCCAGCCCTGAGGTTCGGCCCCGCGGTAGGCCGAGCACATGCCGATCAGTATGTCGTCCCGGGCTATGGCGTAGTTGTACGCATCACCGCTGTCCCACTTCGCGTCGGACTTCGCGAGGTAGTTGCGAGTGCTCTCCTCGCTGTGACGGGCGACCCACGGCATCCACGGTCGCAGGTGGTCCAGAGACTCCTCGATCAGCTTGAACGCCGGATCGAAGTCGCTCTGCCCCCTCCACCGTCGCAGGTTGAAGTCTCCGCACTCGATGATCTGCCTCGGCCGTTCCATAGCGGCCATGATTGTCTCGCGGAGCGATTCCCCGCAATGAGATATCGAGCACCGAGAAGCCGCCTAAGGGCTGTCCCGCAAATGACCTTCGCAGCCCGCAGTGGGCTATCCCATGACCGCTCGGGCCGCGTCGAGAAAGGCCAGTCTGTTGTCCTCCAGGTAGTCGCGTACGCTCTCACCGTCGGGCAAGCCTTCCCACACGGTCCGGTTGAGGTCGAGGAAGTACTTGCGTGCCGCGTCGTGCACGGGCAGCGGAAACTGGATACGGATCAGTCGTTCCGCGACCTAGAGTCTGTTCATGGTGTCTTGGGTCGTGAGGAACCAAGGGGTCGTGTCGTCCCACTCGCGCGGTCGGCTGAAGGCCGCGCGCTCCGCCTCGGCCCCCACCTCGACGAACCGCTCCAGCAGCGTAAGCCGCTCCGCACGCCGGGCCTCCGACGAATGAACGTGCCCACTGGCAGCGCCACTGGCCCACCTGGTCGACGCCGACGGCCAGCTGCCCAACATCGCACCCGGCGTGCTGAGGGATGGCGACGACATCGGCAAGTGGCTCCAGCAGCAGAAGCAGCCGGCCACCTGGGCGCGCTCCTGCCCGAACAGCAGGAGCGCCTGACCAAGCTCGGCGTACAAGCCGCCCAGATGCCCACTCCCGTCTCTGCGGCTGGTCGCGAGGCAGGGGGGCCGAGC
>NZ_JBVIGX010000072.1:8060-12411 GCF_055570595.1 Streptomyces sp. NPDC031132 | reverse complement strand
GCCGTCCTGCAACCGCTCTGGCTTCGAAACTCCACCACCGCACCGTCCTGCGAACTGCAACTACTGGTCCTACTGCCCGGCAGTTCGTCTCTGCCAGGCCCTTCGGTCTCTCTGGGCTACGAGAGAAACCATAACCAGGACACTGCCCAATGTCTACTCCGGCCAGCATAGATTTTCGCGTGCCCAGTGGGGAGACAATCGGCTCCCGCCGAGAGGAGAGCGCGGCGGGCTCCACCGACTCAACCGTCGCGGTACGGGGCAGGAGGACCGGGCAGACAGGCTGCGTCGGCGATCAGACCAGGGTGGTCCGATGGACACGATGAGCGTCGACCTCGCGATCCCTTCAGTTGCATGCGGGCGACCACGAGGTCTTCTGGCAGGCCACGACGGTCGCCGGCTCCCGGATTTTCGCCCCCATCCGGTCCACGGTTTCCTTCTCCTCCTCGGACCAGCCGGGGCTGTCGGGGACATCCCCGCGGTAAGAGAAGCGTTCCCCCCGCGGCCACCCTTTCATCGGCTCCACACTCCAGGGCAGGCCGGCCGGGAAGGCGCGATGCTCAGCATGGGCGCGATGGAGCCGCTCCTGGAGCTTGAGCAGATCGTCGGGGAAGGGGCTTGCTTTCAACGGCACACACTCTCAGGTCGCGCCGTGGGCCCTGCCACGGTCAGGCGGCATGGTGGTGCTGGTGCAGTTCTACCTGGCCGAAGAGGAGTGCGTACCCGCCCGGGAGCTGCTGGAGGATCCGGGCGAGGAGGTCGCGGCCGGCGAGGCGTGTGACGACGGCGAGTACGGCGCCGGTGTCCCAGCGGGCGACGGCCGGGGTGCTGCCGCCGTCGTCCGCTCCCGGCCGGGACATCGTTTCCCGTCTGTGGCTGCCGGTGGAGGCTTGGCCATCCCGCTGGGAACGCGTTTGTAAGGACGGTGCGCGTCTCGGGCGGCTGCCATGCGGTCCACCGAAATCACCTGTGGTGGCGTGAGGGCTCAGGCGGGGCGTCGAAAGTGACTTCGCCGCCGGCGCGGACGTCGGCCGACATGTTCTGTTCCATCATTCGCAGCGCCGCGTCGGCCAGGTCAGGGTCTATGTGGGCGACGGCGTCTGCCGCGATCACGACGTCGATGTGGCGAATGTAGGCGTCCAGTGCCGAGTAGAGCACGCACTGTTCGGTCACCTGCCCGCACAGGACGACCCGTCCGGCGCCAAGCTGCCCCAGCAGATAGGCCAACGGCGTTTCGAAGAACGCCGAGTGCCGGGCTTTGACGACGAAGAGCGAGTCGTCGTCGGGCGCGATCGGCTCGACCAAGTCCGGGTGTCTGCCGGACATCGCTGCCTGCACTATTTCGCCTTGGTGGGAACGCCACTGGCCGAAATTGTCATTCACGTAGATCACGGGCGCCCCGCCCGCACGTGCCCGCTGCAGAATCTCGCTCACGCCCGGCAGCGCTGTGCGCACGGACTGGACGAGTGACTCCGCGTCCTGGTGCTCGTAGGTGTTAAGCATGTCGATCACGATGAGAGCCGTACAGGCCATGGCGACCACCTCTCGCTCCCACAAGGGGGCTGCCCAAACCGGAACCCTCTACTCAGGCCAGGGTCGGACACGCCCGCGCTCCTGCACGGCGCCACAGAGGCTGATCCGGCTGGACCCGCCCGAGGTTCCGCGGGCGCGGTTCGCTGGCCGCGCTCCGATACGCGCAGTCCTCCGGCGGGCCGGCTCCGGAGAGCCGAAGGAGGACCATGGCGTGACCACGACCAACGCGCTCCGTCGGCCTCGGATCGGCGGACGGCCGAATCCCGTCGTCATTCTGGGGTATCCCGCCCCTCCCGCCTGTCTGACACCGGCCCCGGCGGGTACACGGCTGCGGGGCGGTACCGGCCGCCCTGGTGGGTCGACGTGAGGAAGTGCCGTGGACGGGATCGTACTGCTGAAGGAAGACCACAAGACGGTTGAGAAGCTGTTCAAGCGCTTCGAGAAGGCCGATGAAGACGCCCACGCCGAGAAGCGCGAGATCGCCGACGCGGTCATCGAGGAACTCACCATTCACACATGGATCGAGGAGAAGATCTTCTATCCCGCCGCCCGGGAAGCCGCCCCCGACACCAAGGACCACGTCCTGGAAAGCGTTGAGGAGCACCACGTCGTGCTGTGGATGCTCTCCGAACTCAGGGGCCTCGACCCGACTGACGAGCGGTTCGACGCCAAGATGTCGGTCTTGATGGAGAACGTGCGCCACCACGTCGAGGAAGAGGAGAAGGAGTGGTTTCCAGACGTACGTAAGGCCATGGGCCGCAACCGCCTCACCGAACTCGGCGAGGAAATGGAAGCGGCGAAGAAGGCGGCTCCCACCGACCCCCTCGCCGTCCCCAGCGCAGACCAGTAACCGGCGCCGCCGCAGCGCGCTCTCCGGCGCGCGCGAAGACAGGGCAGGGCAGTAGGCGTCGCTCCGGAGAGCGGCTCCGGCCCCCCGCATCCCGCCGCCCCGCCCCGCCGCGGGAGCCGCCTGCCCGAAGACACCTCTCACGTTGAGCGGCCCACGGCCACCCAGTGACCGAGGTCAGCGATGAAAAGCGGCCGGGATGAGATCGCGATCCCCTCCCAAAGTTCGCCGCGACACCGTGCGCCTCTTCACCGACGCCCTGCGCGCCATGGGCACGGACCCCATCGTCGTCGACCTCAGGAGGGGGCGTCTTGCCGACAGCTCGCTCGTCCACAGCCCTGCTGCAGGCTCCCGTCGACCACCGCGCTCGTCCCGGCGGCCCGCTCCCCCGCCACCTTCACCGCCTCCTGCGTACCGCCTGGCGACCAACGTCCGCTCCCAGCCTCTGAACCGTTGACGACAAGGCCTGCCGGGCCCGGGCATGCGCTGGTCGTCCACGCCGGTGTAGGCGCGTTGGCTCTTGCCACGAGTGCCAAAGGAGGCGGCGAGAGCGAGCACGGTGGCGATGGCGCCAACGATCAGGGTTGCTGGTGATCGACCCGGTGTGCGGGACGTCGCCGGCGACGACTCAGGGGGCGATGCACGTCCAGACGCCGATGGCGGCGCCGGCCCAGGCCATGAAGTGGGTGCGCTCGTAGGATGCGCCGAGGCTGTGCGCGGATAGCCGGAGGTCGTGGCGGCGTATCGCCGAACCCGAAGGCGGAGCGTAGCGTCGAAAGAGAAGCTCGGCGTCAACCCAAGGATTCCTCGTGGTGACTGACGTGCCCGGGGGTGACGGCGCGGTGGTCGCGCCTCGTGTTCGGATGCCGGTGCTGTCCATGCAGTGGCGGCGGCAGGCGTTCATGCACTGGCCCTACCGTCGCGATGATGTCCAAGCCCTGCTGCCGCCGGGCCTTGAGTGCGATCTGTTCGACGGACGGGCGTGGGTGAGCCTGACGCCATTCGTGATGTCCGCCGTGCGGGTGTGTGGGGTGCCGATGGTCCAGGACACCTTCCCAGAGACCAATTTGCGCACCTACGTCCGGCGCCCGGGCAGGCCGCCTGGCATCTGGTTCTTCTCCCTCGATGTCACGCAGCCCCTGCTGCTCGCGGCCCGCCTGTTCGCAGTGCCCTACAGCCTCGCCGGGCTCACCATCGCCCCGGGCGGGGCCGACTGCCGCTACACCGGCCGCCGCAGACACGCAGGGCCGGCCTACGACATCGTGGTACGGGCCTCGCAAACCGAAGCTGCCCGTCCCCTCGACGTATGGCTCACCGACCGCTTCCACGCCTACTCCAGGCGCGCCGGAGTACTGTGGCGCTTTCCCGTCCGGCACGAACCGTGGCCGCTGTTCCAGGCGACCGTCGTGTCGGCCAGGCAGTCACTCACCCGCGCCGCAGGACTGCCCGACCCATACGCGCAACCCCTGGCTCACACCTCCCCCGGCGTCGGACCCGTCACACTGGGACCACCACGGCCCGCCTGAGCCGGCATACGCTCCGCCAGCCGCCAGCCGCCAGCCGCGTCGGGCCGGCCGGCGTGCCCGCACCGAAGAGAGCACGCGCGACCTCAACACCTCCGCTGCCGAAGCGCGTCCCCAAGTGTCGCGACGGAATGCATCGGTCCGGCCGGTGACGGCATCGAGCGGAGCCGCTCAAGCCACTGAAATCTCACCTGGACGCCCAACGAGTCCGCCGCCATCGGCCTGCGCCCTTCTCGTCCTCGGGCACGACCGCGACGGCCGCCGATCATCGGCGAAAGTCCTCACCCCATGTCCTCGGCTTCGAGGAGCAAGTGCGACAGGAGGACCAACACCGGCGGTGGGGGGGGGGGGGGGCGGGGGGGGGGGGGGGGGAGGGGGGGGGTGGGGGGGGGGGGGGGGGGGGAGACAAGACCCCCACAGGTCAGAAGCGCTAACGCTGTTTGGCTGGGGA
>NZ_JBVIGX010000072.1:0-8050 GCF_055570595.1 Streptomyces sp. NPDC031132 | reverse complement strand
CCGATCATCGGCGAACGTCCTCACCCCATTTCCTCTCCTTCGAAGAGCAATTCCAACAGGAGGACCAACACCGGCGGTGGCCCGCCCCCCCCGTCGGGGGGAGCGGCCCACCATGGCGTAGCTCGGCTGGGCACTGCCGCAGGCCGCGCTACCAGCGGTACCAGCGGCCGCTGCTGTTGGCCGGGCGCACCGCTGCGGCGCCGTCCGCCGCCACTACTGCCTGAAGGACTGAAGGTTTCGTCATAGCGGAGCCATGTGCACCGTGACGTCGAGGCCCCGGGCCCGGACCCCGTCCGGCTTTGCGGGCCAACCTCCTCGCCTCCTGGATGCACCTGCTCCAGTCCAGCGTCGTGCACGTCAGCACAATGCTGCCAGCAGGTCCTGGCCGCCGAAATGGGCGAAGAAGCTCAGCGACGAGGACCGGCGTGGCCTGACCGCGCCGTTCTGATCCATGTCAACCCGTACGGCACCTTCCGCCTGGACATGGACCAGCGACTCGACCTGGGGCTCACGGTGCCCCGCCCCCGCAGTTGGGCGGACACCTCCGACGATCGGTCACGGAGACACGCTGAAGTACTCCCGGGTCCCAGATGAACGAGGCGGCGTGGTGGGGCTCGATCCGATGCGTGCGCATGCCGCACGCGACCGCGCTGCGATCGTCACCGTCTCGGTCCTGCGGCAGCGTAGGCCGTGGTGCCGGCGACCGTGAGGACCAGGGCCGTCCAGGTGCCCGCTGCCGTGCCGGGGGGCAGCAGCATCCAGGTCGCCACCTGCGTCGGCACACTCGTCGGGGGCGGGGCGAAGAACGAGAACGCGAGCCAGGCGAACGGCAGCGTCCAGGCGTACTGGCCGCCCGAGAGCGCCGCGCCCAGGGCGACCAGTCCCATCAGGCCCGCGCTGTCTCGGACGACGAACGCGGTGGTGGCCATGGACTCGCCCATGGTCTGCACGGTCAGCAGCACCGTGCCGACGACCGCGCCGAAGAGCAGCACGTGTGCCGCTCTGCGTGGCGCCCAGCGGATCGCGGCTGTCCGGTCCAGCGCGAGGTCTTGGCCGCTGAGCGTTGGCAACGTCGGTTCCGGCCGCTGCCTGGACGTGCCCGGCGCCAGCACCACCGACGGCACTCAGCTCAGCCTGTCCGCAGGCCTCTCACAGGGGGCTGGACCACGAGGATTTGTTCCCCGCGGAGCCGGTTATCCGCGTCCGGCAGCGACGTCTCCCCAGGTCCCTCGGCCGTGGCGGGGCCGCAGGCCGTTGTGCCTGCGGCCCTGCCGGAGCGTCGGGGTCAGGACGGGTCGCCGTACTGCAGGCCACGTCCGTTGGTGCCCACGTACACGCGGCCGAAGGCGTCGGGGTCGCCGGTGATGACGCCGGTGCCGCCGATGCTGCCCCACTGGTGGGCGTCGTCGTTGACCCGGAGCCAGGTGGCACCCTTGTCGGTGGAGCGGAAGACGCCAGCGACGTCCTCGACGGTGCCGATCAGGTACAGGGCCTGGTAGGAGGCGCCCGGTGCGGCCTTGCCGAAGCCGAGGGCCGAGGCGGACTTCACCGCGGCGAGCCGGGTGAAGGTGCGGCCACCGTCGGTGGAATGCAGGAGTCCCTGGCCGCCGCCGGCGATCCACAGGTCCCCCGCGACTCCGGGAACGGCCTCGAGCCGGCCGTCGGCGGGCAGGTTGGCGGCCCGGGCGCTGAAGGTCGCCCCGCCGTCGGTGCTGGCGTAGAGCGTGCCGCCGACCAGTGAGTAGAACTCCCTGGCCGAGGAGCGGTCGGCGACGACGACGGCGTCGGTGCCCAGGCCGCTGACCTTCGACCAGCTCGCTCCCTTGTCGGTCGAGCGGTAGGGGGCCTGGCCGGTCTGCGTCCAGACGATGGCCGAGCCGTCGGCGGAGAGCGCTACGCGGCCGCTGTCGGCGCCGGCCACCGGTTCTGACGTGAAGCCGTTCCAGCTGCGGCCGCCGTCGGTGGAGTAGGCGCCGTCCTGCGCGCCGCCACGGCCGACGCGGACCATCATCGCGGGGTTGGACTGTGCGAAGTCGATGGACGTGCTGTTGGTCATCATCGGGTTCTTCAGTCGCCCGGCGGGCACCTCGGTCAGAGAGTCGTGGTGGAATCCGCCCAGGTCGCCCATGGCCGTGATGACATGGGCGCCGCCGGGCGGGGCAATCGCATCCAGCAGTGCGGTCTCCTCCAGGCCGCGGGCCCCCACGCTCCAGTGGCTGGTGCCGCCGCTGTCGGAGGCGTTGGCGTCCTTGCTGCGCAGGATGCCGCTTCCGGTGCCGTACAGCACGTGCCCGGAGTCGAAGGGATCGATGGCCAGGGCGGTCATCCAGTGCCCGGTGCCGGTGCCTACGTACGGAGCGGCGGAGGCGTCCCGTACCGATTTGCCGGCCAGGGCCTTCCATGTCGTGCCGCCGTCGGTGGTCCGGTAGATCTCGTCCTCCGGCCACCAGCGGTCGAGGGTGGTGACCATCACCGTGGAGGGCTTGCGCGGGTCGACGGCCAGACCGGAGAACCCGTAACTGCCCTGGGACGGGGAGATGTTCTTCCAGGCCCCGCCGGCCGGCGTGTGCTTCCACACCGAGCCCGCCGTCACGCCGTTGGGGCCGAGGGCGTTGGTGTACGACAGGTACAGCGAGCCGTCACCGGAGAGCACGCCGTGCTGCGGCATCTGGCCGGTGGGTTGCCCGGGGACGGCCTGCCAGGTGCTGCCGCCGTCGGTGGAGCGGTAGAGGGAGGTGGACCCGTCGGCAACGCCGACGTAGACCGTCTTGCTGCCGGCCGGGCCGTACGTCACGAAGGAGATGCCCGCGCCGCTGCTCGCCCCGTCCTTGACGGGGAACGAGGAGACCTGGCTCCATGTCGCGCCGTGGTCGGTGCTGCGCCACAGCCCGTTCTTGCGTGTGCCCAGCAGCAGGGTGCTGTTGTCCGCGGGGTTGATCGCCAGCCGTTCGCCCGCCCCGCGGCCGTCCTCGTTGCCGCCCAGCTTGAACGGCAGGTCGGTGCGCTGGAAGGTGCGGCCGCGGTCCTTGGAGCGCAGGATCGCGCCGTTGCCGGCCCAGTTGTTGGTGTAGGTGCCCGTGGCGAGGTAGAGCCGGTCGGCGTCGACCGGATCGGTGGCCAGCGCGTCGATGCCCAGCAGGTTCCAGTCCTTCTCGCCGAGCCAGTCGGTCAGCGGGATCCACTGCTCGGCCCCGGTGTCCCAGCGGTAGGCGCCACCCATGTCGGTACGTGCGTACAGCAGGCCCTTCTCCCGCGGGTTGAACACCAGGCCGGTGACGTAACCGCCGCCCACCACCTGGGCGTTTCGCCACGTATACGGTCCGGATCCGGGCGCCTGGCTCTCGGCCGTCTTCACCAGCTTCCACTGCTGGTTGGTGCCGCCGTGGCCGCGATACTGGATGACTGCCGCGCCGTCGGCCGTGGAGCCTGCGGAGACGTCCAGGACCTGGCCGCTCCTGCGGGAGGTGAGGACGACGGCGCCGGAACCGCTCACCTCGTCGATCCGCCATTCCTGGGAGGTGGAGGAGCTGTCGGTCTGCTGCTCGGCAGCGGCCGCCTGAGCTGTCGAATCGCCCGCCATGCCCAGTACCTTGCCGCTGTTGCGGTTCACCAGCTCGTAGTAGCCGTCCCCAGTGGGTCGCAGCTTCCACTGCTGGTTGGCGGTGTTCTGGTCGGTCCACTGCTGGATGCGGGTGCCGTCGGCGGTGGAGAAGGCGTTGACGTCCAGCGCCTTGCCGCTGCGTACGGAAACCAGCCGGTAGTAGGCGTTGCCGTCGACCGTAGCGGCCTGCGAGTCCTCCTGCACGAACAGGAGATACGGCACGACGCCGGCGGGCACGCCGAGCAGCAGACCGGTCGCGGTCCAGCGACGGCGGTGACGCCCGCGGCGCCCGTCGTTCGTGGGTTTCTTCATGGGGGGTGTTCTCCTTGCATGCCACCAGAGGAAAAGTGGATCCGGCTACCGGACGGCCGGATCCGACTCCTTGTGGTCACAGGCCCTGCAAAGGTTGCCTTGAGCCGGGAACTTTTACAGGGCACCTCGAGGTGCGCGTAGGGCGTTGATCCGTGGCCGGGTTTGACGCCTGGTGCCGCGGCTGGAACGCGGACGTCAACCCCGGCCCAAAGCACAGGCTTTGCACGCATACCCTTGCCGACGCCAAGGTGTTGCGCCGTACTCGGCGGATCGCTCCCCTGAGAGAGGTGTGAATGGGTCTCATGGATACGGATCACACGGGGCTGGTTGTCGCGGCGCAGGCCGGTGACGATCGGGCGCGCGAGGAGCTGATCGCCGCGTACCTGCCGTTGCTCTACAACATCGTCCGACGAACGCTGAGCGGACATGCCGACGTCGACGACGTCGTCCAGGAAACCCTGCTGCGCGTGGTGCGCGACCTGCCTGCGCTGCGTGCTCCGGAGAGCTTCCGGTCCTGGCTCGTGTCGATCACGCTCCGCCAGGTCAATGCCCACTGGCAGCGGCAACGCGCCTTCGCCGACCGGACCACGGTCATCGACGAGGCGCTCCAGCTACCGGACGCCGGCGCCGAACCCGAGGACGTGACGATCCTGCGTCTGCACGTATCGGACGAGCGCCGTCAGGTCCTCGAAGCCGGCCGGTGGCTCGACCCGGACCATCAGGTGCTGCTGTCGTTGTGGTGGCAGGAGCGCGCCGGATCGCTGAGCCGTGACGACATCGCCGCCGCGATGGGGCTCACCGTCGCCCACGTCGGAGTACGCCTGCAACGCATGCGCGAGCAACTGGATGTGAGCCGCACGATCGTCGCCGCGTTGGGGGCCGACCCGCGTTGTCCGCAGTTGGACGAGACCCTCGTCGGCTGGGACGGTCTGCGTGGATCGGTGTGGCGCAAGCGGATCGCCCGGCACACCCGCGGCTGCCCGCTCTGCACGGCGACGACCGCGGAACGGGTTCCGGCCGAACTGCTGCCCCTGGGCCTCAGCCTGGCGCCGCTGGCCGTCCCGGCCGGACTCGTCGCCGCGCTGGCCGCCAAGGGCCTGCTGTCGGGTACGGCCGCGAGCGCCGCCGGGCTGGCCACGGTCCCCGTCGCCACCGCCACCGCTGCGGGCGGAGGCGCTCTGCACAGCGCGCTGGTCGCCAAACTTTCCGCGGTGACCGCTCATCCACTGGTGAGCCTCGCCACCGGCGCGGTGCTCATAGCCGGGACCGCCACCTACGCGGCCTGGCCCGAACCGGAGCATCGGGCGCCCGGCGCCATCGCCGCTCCCACGGTCGCCGATCCCACGTCGATACCGTCGCGCACTGCCACATCAGCCGGACCCTCCCCGGTGGGTCCGTCCGCCGTAGCGGGCACCGTTCCGCTGGGCGCCCGGTCGCTGGAGTCCGTGGAGGACCCCGCCCTGTACCTCACGTACGCCGACGACTTCGCGACGCTCGGCCCGGTCTCCGCACCCAGCAGCACGCAGACGAGGCAGCGGGCCACCTTCACGGTCGTCGGGGGGCTGGCGGACGCACGGTGCGTCACCTTCCGGGCCGCCGACGGCCGCTATCTGCGCCATCGTGAACTGCGGCTCCAGCTGAGCACCAACGACGGCAGCGAACTGTTCCGTGAAGACGCCACCTTCTGTCCCAGCCCCGGGGCGGTCATCGGGTCGGTGACCCTGCACGCGCACAACTATCCCGGATCGGTCCTGCGCCACCGCGACGGTGGCATCCGGCTAGACGGCTCCGACGGCACTCGCACCTTCGCCGGCCAGGCTTCCTTCATCGTGCGCGGGGCCTGGGCGACATAACGCTTTTTCGCCGCGAGATGCATCACGGGGCAATCGTCCGGGCGGCGCGACTTTTTTGTTACGGGACCGCGCATTCGGGGGCCTCCATAACGTGGGGTGCTTTCCCCGCCGCTCACCATGCGTGTCGGCGCGGCAGGTTCCCCGGACTCTCCCGTTGACGCATCTCCTGAAGAAAGCCCTCCCATGACGCGACACATGCACGAACTCCGGGCGACCGGTACGCAGGAACGGCCCCACGTCCTGCACCGCACCCACCCCGCGGCGGATCGGGCCGTACCGGCCGACGCGCGCACGATCACGGCACCCAGGGTGACCCGCGAGCGCCGAGGAGAATCATGAAGGGCCTGCACCGGCTCAGCCGGCGTCGCCGGATATGCGCGATAGGACTGTCGGCCTCGGCGCTGGTCGCCGGTGTCGTGACCTTCCTCCCCAGCTCCGCCGGAGCCGCGAGCCTGGGTACGCAGGCAGCCCCGTCGGGCCGGTACTTCGGCACCGCTGTGGCGGCCGGCAGGCTCGGCGACTCGCGGTACGCCGCGATCTCGGACCGGGAGTTCAACATGATCACCCCGGAGAACGAGATGAAGTGGGACGCCGTCGAGCCGTCCCGCGGCAATTTCAACTTCGGTCCCGCCGACCAGATCGTCAACCATGCCCTGGCCCACGGCCAGCGCATGCGCGGGCACACCACTGTCTGGCACTCGCAGCTCCCGTCCTGGGTCAGCTCCATCGGCGACGCGAACACGCTGCGTAGCGTGATGAACAACCACATCACCACCGAGATGACCCACTTCAAGGGCAAGGTCTACGCCTGGGACGTGGTCAACGAGGCGTTCGCCGACGGCTCCTCCCAGCACCGCAGTTCGGTGTTCCAGAACGTGCTCGGCAACGGCTTCATCGAGGAGGCGTTCCGCACCGCCCGTGCGGCTGACTCCTCGGCCAAGCTCTGCTACAACGACTACAACTTCGAGAACTGGACCGACGCCAAGACCCAGGGCGTCTACAACATGGTCAAGGACTTCACGTCCCGCGGCGTGCCCATCGACTGCGTCGGGTTCCAGAGCCACTTCGGCGTCGGCGGCCCGCCGTCCAGCTTCCAGACCACCCTGTCCAACTTCGCGGCCCTGGGCGTCGACGTCCAGATCACCGAGCTGGACATCGCCGGGGCCTCCCCCACCCACTACGCCAACACGGTCAAGGCCTGCCTGTCCGTGGCCCGGTGCAGCGGCATCACGGTATGGGGCATCCGCGACAGCGACTCCTGGCGCAGCGCCGAAAGCCCCCTGCTGTTCGACAACAGCGGCAACGCCAAAGCCGCCCACACCGCCGTCGTGAACGCCCTCAAGGCCTCCGCCGGTGCCACCGGCGGCACCGGTACCGGAGCGATCAAGGGCGTCCCCTCGGGTCGCTGTATCGACATCAACGGCTTCACCACCGCCAACGGCACCCAGGCGCAACTGTGGGACTGCAACGGTCAAGCCAACCAGCGCTGGACCTACACCTCCGACAAGCAGCTGATGATCTACGGCAACAAGTGCCTGAGCGCACTGGCCAAGGGCACCGGCAACGGCACCGCGGTGGTCATCGAGGACTGCGACGGCAGCGCCGCCCAGCAGTGGAACGTCAACACCAACGGCACGATCGCCGGCGTCCAGTCCGGGCTGTGCCTCGACGCAGTCGGCGCGGCCACCACCAACCGCACCAAGATCCAGCTGTACTCCTGCTGGTCCGGCACCAACCAGCAGTGGACCGGCCTGTCCGGGACGTCGACCCCGACCACGCCGACGCCGACCGGCAGCGCGTGTTCTCTTCCGTCCACGTACCGGTGGACGTCGACGGGTGCGCTGGCGCAGCCGGCGAACGGGTGGGGCTCGCTGAAGGACTTCACCGACGTGGTGTACAACGGCAAGCACCTGGTGTACGCCTCGAACACCTCGGGATCGTCGTACGGCTCGATGATGTTCAGCCCCTTCACGAACTGGCCGGACATGGCGTCGGCCGGTCAGACGGGGATGAGCCAGACCACGGTGGCGCCCACGCTGTTCTACTTCGCGCCCAAGAAGATCTGGGTGCTCGCGTACCAGTGGGGTCAGTGGCCCTTCATCTACCGCACGTCGAGCGACCCCACCAACCCCAACGGCTGGTCCGCGCCGCAGCCGCTGTTCACCGGCAGTATCCCGGGCGCCGCCCCGATCGACCAGACGATCATCGGTGACGACCAGAACATGTACCTGTTCTTCGCCGGTGACAACGGCAAGATCTACCGGGCGAGCATGCCGATCGGGAA
>NZ_JBVIGX010000071.1:0-12412 GCF_055570595.1 Streptomyces sp. NPDC031132 | reverse complement strand
CACGAGAGATCTACCGACTCATCGTCCCCGCCACCACTCCGGCTGACCAGACAAGACCCGCCGGAGTCGCTGCTTGACATCCATAGGGGCATCAAGCGGCACTACGTCTACCTGGGCACTGCCGCCGCCGCCGCCCTCACCATCTGGCTCCGAACATGATCGCCCGGACAAGTCCTAGCCGACCGCACGACGCGCGTCCGGCCATGCGGCTCACCCGGCGGGCGTGGCCGGACCCCCGCCGAACCGGGGCACGTCCTCCGTGCTCGCGTCCAGGCGCAGGACGCGGCCGACCGCCCGCAGCCGGCCGTGAATGCTTCGGGGCCAACTTCGCTCCTCAGAGCCGGGGCTGGCTGCGGCAGCATTGCCCCATCACGGGGACCCCGTCACCTGGCCGAGGCACTCGCGGGTCGCCTTCGCCTTCGGCGATAGCGATCTCGGCAACGCGGTGAAGGGCATTCTGGTACGCCACGGCATTGCCTGATTCCTTCTGCCAGGGGCGAATGACGACGGTGGCGGAGTGCAGCAACCGTGACTGGTCACTTCAGTTGGCGGGTTTCGCCAGCGGCGCCCCAAACCCCTGGCAACTGGCCGGGTGCCGTGAGATCGTCCGTAGGTGACTGAAGCTGCTGGTGGGGAAACGACCTCGGGACAACCGGACGACCGCACCGCGTCCGCCCTGCGCTTCGCGACGGAACTCGTCGCCTGGGTGGCTACCCCCTGGGCCCTGGCCGGCCACTCATGGCTGCTGGCTGCCCTGTCCGTGGTGGCCCTGATCGGCCTTCCGACGCTCTTCTCCACTCCGGGGGACAAGGCCAACGTGATCATCGCGGTGCCGGGCTGGGTCACGATCCTGCTGATGCTGCTCCAGCTTGCCGCAGCCGTGGTCTCCTCGTGGCTGGCCTGGCCCGCCTGGGCCGCGGTCCCCGTGACCCTGCTGGCCGCCGCCACCCTCGTCACCGAGCGTCGGCGCTGGCGGTGGCTGGTTTCCATACATCCACTCGTCAACTGAAGCACTCACTCAGGCACATCCAGGCTCGCTGTCGATTCGGAGCGCGCCCCCTACAGGGCGAACTCGATGTGTTCAGCGTCGGTGAACTCCACCAGGAGGCCGCCGGCGCGGCGGCCTCGGTCCTTGAAGTAGACCTCCTGGAGGCCCTCGGCGGCGATGTCACGCAGCTGCTGCTCGTTCGCCCCGGCGTCCCGGGCGCCGAAGAGGCGGGCGGCGTACTCGGGCGGCACCGCCACGGTGAGATAGCGCATCCGTCCGTCGTCCGTGGTGCCGGGCGCGGCGGTCTACCCGAACCTCGCGCCGGTATCGACGAGGATGCCGTCGGTGGTCGCCGCCTCCTCGGTTTCGGCGAGGCGGCCCATGGCGTCGGCGGCCTTGCCGAACACGTCCGCCGCCTTGAACCAGCGCGGTGGTTCCTTGGCCACTGTCTCGCGGAAGGTGTACGCGGTCTTGCCCTTGAGACCGTCGGGCTGGGTGATGGTCTCAAGGGCATTGCCGACCGACTCGAAGGCCGCCTTGAAGTCGTTCAGGTGCGACACCCCACCTTCGGGTCCCGGGCAAGGGATCAGGCTGCGCGTGTCGTCACCCGCCTACCACCAGTTCCGCGCTGACCCCCGCGGCCTGCCCGCTGGTCTCGTCGGAGTTGCCGCCGCTTTCGGACCGGTAGGGTGCTGCCCTCGATGGACGGAGGTAGGACATGGACGAGCCCCTGGAACGATGGGCGGCACGCCGGGAGAAGCGGCTGCGGCCGGTCGGCGAGAGGAAGGCCGTCACCCTCGGCGCCGGCCAGCAGCACGCCGCGCACGTCGACCCGGACGCCCCGCGACTGATCCTGGAGTGGGACGGCTACGCCTGGCTGCCGGTGACCACAGTCGAGAACTACGCCGCCGCCAAGCGGCTGCTCTACCCGCCCCCTCCAGCCCCGCCATCGCAACCGGTCCTGCCCGGCAGCCCGATGGCCCCGGGTACGGGCCGCCACCGCAAGACCTGAAGCCATTGTGGCGCGCGTCAACGCCGCGATCCAAGAGGAGATCCGCCGCCTCGTCCCCCGGTACGGGCCCTGGGGAACGATCGTGGCCGACTCCGCCGGCCGCGTCATCCTCAACAAGGACCACGCAGTTGCGGGCCACGACTTGAATACCCGATGCTCTGCTACCGCGTGTACGTGCAAGAGGCCGACGAACTCATCGAATGGTTGGAAGGCGACTACGGCGTCTACGACTACACCCAGCTCGGCATGAAGGCGTACGACCAGCACTGGTGCCAGATGCACCGCCTCGGCGGCGACGAAGGGGACTCCCACAAGTCCACCACCTACGAACCTACGTGCTGCCCGAAAGCAAGCGAGGGGAGCGCATCGGCGACTTCGGCGCCGGCGAAGCGGCGTACATCAAGCGCCTCAAGGAGCAGGGGTACGACGCCCACTGGTACGAGCCTCACATGAAAGCCTCCGGCAAGAAGAACGCGCTCGACATCGCGGCGACCGTGTCCCACATTCGGGACCTCCAGCGGGATGTCCAGGCCAATGGGCTCTACCACGTAGTCGTCCTCGACAGCGTCCTGAACTCCGTCCACCTCGCTGGAGTTCGAAGAGCACGTCATCGCCTCTTGCAACTCGCTGCTCGACGCCTCGGGCGACTTCTCCGCCAATTCGTCAACCACGAACGAATTAAACATCACCATGCCGTCGGAGATAGAGGAACCAAGGGAGTTGCATCGTTGCGTCACCCGACAGAGGCATTCGAACGTTCGCCGAGTGGGGGGTCGGAGGCGCGCGTGACGTCGGCAGGGAGCTCGCGCGCCGCGAAGAGTGCGATCATGGCCTTGGGTGTGGGGGCGCACCGAGCAGTGGAGGAGCCCCGCCGTGGGACGTCCCGACAAGGCCCAGCGTGCGGCCATCGCGCGCCGCCGCTCGGATGCCATCGACCTACGCCTCGCAGGCCTCGACTGGCTGTCCATCGCCAGGAAGCTGGCCGCAGACCCGGGCGTGAACGCCGACGGGGTCCCATACCCCCAGGGCTACGGGATCGAGCGTTACCGAAAGGGCCAGGAACCCCCCGACGAACAGGCGCTCATTCATGCCGCCTGCCGGGATGTCCGCAAGGCACTCGATGACCGCCGGACCGAACTGAACCACGACGTCGACGAGATGCGAGCCCTGCAGGCCGACCGACTCGACCGACTTGACCGACTCTTCCTGGTCGCCTACCGGAAGGTCGTCCGCGACCAGGACCTCACTGCGATCGACCGCGCTGCGCGCGCGATTGCTCGGCCTCGACATGCCGACCAAGAACGAGCTCGCCTGCCCCGAGGGAGGGCCGGTCCAGATCGCGAACACCACCATGGACGAACTCGCCGCGCTCATCGGCATCACCGACGAGGCCGGCAGCTGATGACCGGCCAAGACCGCGAGGCCCTCCTCGCTCCCTACCGCACCCTGCCCTCTGAACGCGGCGGGCCATCGCCGTACGAGCCTCACCCGAACTCCGGGCCAAGCTGCTCGTCGTGGAAAAGCGTCTCGCCAGGGACCGCTGCCCGGGTGCGCTGGCCACCGTCTTCACCGACGGCCGAGAGATGCAGGCCCCGCATCTCGACCTGATTGACCAGGCATTCATCGACATGGCCGAAGGCCGCCTGGACCGCGTCATGCTCACCATTCCCCCGCGGCACGGCAAGTCCCGCCGTGCCAGCGGGTGGGCGCCCCTGTGGTATCTGCGGCGAAACCCCGGCCACTGCATGATGATCGCCAGCTACAGCTCCGGCCTCGCCGACGACCACGGCAGGTGGATCCGCGACGCGATCCACCCGGGGTGAAGACCTCGGCATCCACCTCAAGCCCGGCAGCCAGGCCGCCAACCGGTTCGACATCGTCGGCGGCGAGGGCGGCCTACTCGCCGCTGGCCTCGGCGGTGGCCTCACCCGCCGCGGCGCCCACATCGCCAGCGTCGACGACCCGGTCAAGGACAAGGTCGACGCCGACAGCCCCACCATGCGCAAGCGCGCGTGGGATTGGTGGACCTCCGTCCTCCACTCACCGACGCGTTTGCGGGTCTTGGCATGGTGGGCGGCGTCGAAGCGGGAGGGCCACAGGGGCTCGCCAAGTGGACGGCTGAGGGGGTCGTCGGAGCTGTCTGCGAAGGCGGGCAGGTCGATGACGTGCCAGGCGTCGCGTGCGGTCGCCAGGATGCGGCCAGCGAGGTCGTCTTCGTGCCATCGGGTCTGGATGACGCAGATGGTTCCGGTGGCTCGATTCGGGTTCACTCGGCAGTGCCGTCATTTCTCTTCGACACTCGCGAGCCGGCTGATCGACAACTGACTCCGGAAGCGGTCGACAATCGCTGTTCCTGGAGATGAACGAAGCCACTCACGGATTCCACCGAGCAGCAGCTGCTGCAGACGGCCGTGTGCAGCACGACCAGGATCAGTGTCCTCTGACACGCGATCTCGACCGATTGACAGGGATCTTGACCAAACGGGAAGCGTCAGTTCTTGGAGTGCGGCCGGGCCAGGCCGGCCGCCGGGAAGCCCAGTTCGCGCAGTGCGGATCAGTGCCGTTCGAACGCCAGATCTCGCGGCCGCATGTGCTCGCGTGGCCCCGCCGCCCGCAGGACCACGTCCAGCACCCGTGCCGGGTCGGCCGCGTAGGCATGCGAGAACCACGCCATGTTGGCCTCCACCACGGCCCAGCGGTGGCCTGGGCGGTACGGGTCTAGCAGTTGCCCGACGTCCACGACGACGGCACTCGGCAGCGTGTGCCCGGCTGCGGCGGCCAGCCGGTCGGCGAACTCCGTGATCTGCGCGGCGGTGGCCCGGTCCGCGCGGTCCGTACCGAGCGGACGGGGGTCGAGCCGGCCGAACACTGCGTACCGGCTCGCCGTGGCAATCCGGCCGTCCAGCAGGAACAGCCGGTACTCGGCCGCGAAGGTCACCACGTCGGACAGCAGCACCGGTGTTGCCGGGTCCAGGGCGGAGGACAGCCGGGAGCCGTCGGTGTAGACATCGGCCGGGAAGGACTTGTCACGGGGCGGCTTGACGAACGTCGGCTCGTCGATCGCCCATGCATCCGCCATGGTCCCCGCCCGTACCTGGCGGCCGGTGAACTCTTCCGGCAACTCGGCGAGCCAGCCGTCCCTCGGCTCCAGCAACGCGAACCCGAGCCGGCCTGCCAGCCGCGCACCCGCGACCGGTCCGCCGTACCAGTACGCAGGGCCTGCCAGGCCGGGCTCCTCCGCCGCCCTGACCGACATCCCTCGGCCCGCCGCCTCGACGGCCAACAGTTCCATCGTCGACGTCCGCCGCCCAGGCATGACCAGCACCGCGAATCCCTCCTACACTCCGCAAAACCGCCACGCTAGCCCCACCGTGCCCACCACCGCAGCCGAGAATCCCCCGGCGCAGACCCCAAGGCAGGCCAGGGAGCGGTGAGGCTCAAGATCAAGTGGCAGAAACCCGACCTTGGTCAAGATCACTTGATGAACGGTCAAGATCGGCTGTCAGAGGACGGGCGGAACGTCGTTGGCAAGCCATCTCACAGCCTCACAACCTCACAGCTCACCTCGCCCACCTGGGGAAATGGCCTATGGGCCTTACAGACCTCACAGGCGGATGTGACAGTCAGGTGCGTGTCCGCCCGGAGTGTGACCGGGCGAAACTGCCTAGCCCGGCGGCCCTGTTGCTCTGGTCGTCAGCCATCTGTCGACTCGGCCGTGCGGGCTCCGCTCTGCTCTTCCCGGTGGCTGGTCCGGATATCCAGTCCCAGCTCTGCCAGGGCATCGATGACGACCGTGGCGGGATCTCCGAGAGGCGTCAGGTCGAACCACTCCCCCGTACCCGGTAGTCCGCGAACCGCTCGTGCAGCGCACCTTCGTCGTCGCCCTCCACGTCCAGGAGCGGAAGGAGCCTGGCGTGATGGCTCGTCTGGAACTGCGCCATCCGGGACTTGAGGGTGCTGGTAGTCCGCCCGATCTTCGTCTGCGGTGAGTCCTCCACGCCGACGAGGTACGTCCGCACAGTCCGGCGGACCGGGCCCCGGGGTGCCGGCACCGCCGGCTCGTCGGGGGCCGGGAGCGCCTCGTCGCCCTCCACGCTCTCGGGGCTCTGATGCATCACGAGGGTTGTGCTCCCACCCTGGATGGTCAGGGTCTTGCTGATGGGCGTGCCGTCTGCTCTGAAGATGGTCCGGACGATCTGCATGACGAGGACGGCGCCCTTGTACCCCAGGGCTTCCAACTCGGCTTCCGTGGCAAGCCGGGAGGTGACCTCCGTCTCCTCCCATGCGGCTTCACTCGGTTGGCGTTGTAAGTGGTCACTGGCGCGGGTGGCCGGTCGGGTTCTTCCTGGCCCGACCCTATGGCCGCCCGCAGTCAGGCTGCAGGCCCCAGCCGTGCCCCGCGGCCGGGGGAAGACGGGGCACGGCGGGTCGGTGCCAGCTACGGCAGGCGGCGGCCACCGAGACGGACTTCGCGGGCGGCTATCCACTCCCTGCGCAGGTAGGCGCGGGCGGAGTCCCGCTCGACGTCCCGGTCTTCGTCGGTGCGGGGCTGCGGAGGGCGGGAGGTCTTCCCTCCCCCGTGGATGCGGTCGTGGGCGACCAGGCGCTGCGCGAGCATGGCCGCGTCGGTGCGCAGCTCCACCGCGGAGTCCACCGGTTCGGGGACGTCGTCGTACGGCTCCTCGCCGGGCAGATACGGGCCCGGTGTGCAGGAGAGGGCCAGGGCATCCAGTACGGCGCCAGCCTCCAGCAGGTCGTCGCGGGCTTCCATGGCAAGGAGGTTCACCTCGGAGAGGACGGCGTCCCGTCCGTGGGTGAGTCGTCCGGTCAGGGCCTCGCGGTCGGACTGGTAGCCAGCCAGCAGGGAGGCGATGAACCGGATGTCCGGCAGGTGCTTGCCGTAGGCGTCGATGGCGGCCTGGGAAGCGTTCCACGCTGGTAAGCCTCTGGTGTCGTGTCCGGGCGCGTGCACGCAGGGGTCCGGGTCCTCTCGGGAGTACCGGGTTGCGGGTCGTATCCAGGGGTGGCTACCGGTGAATACGAGGTGGCCACGTTGCTGAATGCCCCGCCTCCCGCATCTGTGCTGCTGGGGGCATGGTCGCTCGGGTGGCTACTCGAGCCGGACGATGTTCAGGACGGTCAGGCGGAGCAGGGGCCTGTTCACCCAGTAGGTGAGGGACAGCCGGCCGACGGACGCGTAGCGCACGTCCTCGCCCTCGGGGTCGTCGGCGTTCCAGTGCCGGAAGCCCCACGGGTCGGCCGCAGCGGCGTCCAGGACGTCCCACACGGTGTCCTCGGCGTGCTCGGGCAGGGTGTCTAGGACCTTCGCGGCCGGCGCGGAGAAAACCGGACCGCGTACGGCTGTCCGGTCACCGACACCTTCCTCGCAGCTCCGCCATGTCGATGGTCTGGCTGCCGTCGCTCGGGGCGGCGGGCGACACGCAACTGCTCGCGCAACGGGGCCGCTGCGGGCGGGGCCGGCACAAGCAGATTCGCGAGGCGCTGGGGTTCCGGCCGTCGACCGTGGCGGACGAGGAACGGCTGACGGAGTGGCTGTCGACGGAGGTCTGCCCGGTCGAGCTGGTCGAGGACCGGCAGCGGCAGGCCCTGCTGGTGCAGTGCCGTGTCGAGCGGATCGAGCCGCCGGGCCGGACCCGTGTGGAGAAGGTGCTCGTGGCGGCCCGTAACCGGCGTTCAAGCAGCAGGCTCGGCATCCGGCCGCTGAACCGGAGCAACACCGCCGCCCGCGTCGTGACCACCCGCACCCTTCCATGGACGTGATCCAGGCGGGAACATCCTGGTGACGGTGGACGGGGGTGGCAGACCGTGGGGCGTAGGCGGAGTGCGTGGGCCGGGTCGGCCGTAACGGGAGGGGCCGCATTGGTGGCGGCTGTGCTGGGGCCGGTGACCAACTACGCCAGTGACGCGGTGCCTGGCTGGGCGGCGCAGGCGGGGGTGATCTGGCCGGTGTTCGCCGTGCTGGTGGTGGTCAGCATCGGGCTGTTGCTGTGGAGCCGGCATCTGGATGCCGCACCAAGGCCCCCGGCGCGGCTGGCCCCGGTGAGCCGACTGGCCCGAGGCCGGCAGGCTTCGTTACGCCCCCCGCATGTTCAGCGCGTGCGGGGGCGTGAGGGAGAACTCGCCGTGCTGGCAGGCATGCTTCGGCGGCCACAAGGCCGGTTCGCGGTGCTGTGCGCGGTCGGCGGGATGGGCAAGACAACGGTGGCCGCGCAACTGGCCGCCCAGGCCGAGGCGGCGGGCTGGCGAGTGTTTTGGGTGCGCTGGCGCGACGGTGCCGAGCTGGCGCAGCAGATGGTGGAGACGGCGCTGGCCTGCGGCCTGCCAGAGGCAGAGCTGGAGGCCGCGCGAGCGGGGCAGGCGAGCCTGCCGGATGTGGTCTGGCGACAGTTGGGCCGGGTGCGGCGGTGGCTGCTGGTAGTGGACAACGCCGACGAGCCGCACGAGATCGGCCCGGCAGGGGAGCCGGTGGCCGACTATCGCGGCTGGATCCGTCCTCACGGCCGGGGTCTGCTGGTGGTGACCAGCCGGGATGGCAGCGAGCAGACCTGGGGTCCGTGCGCACAGCTGCTGCCACTGGAGCCGCTGCCGGTGCGACCTGCGGGGCAGGTCCTGCTGGACGCTGCTCCCGTGGCCGGCAGCGCCGAGCAGGCCCGGGAGCTGGCGGCGCGACTGGGCGGGCTGCCACTGGCGTTGCACGCGGCCGGCACCTATCTGGCCGGACCCACCAGCCGCTACCGCACCTTTGCCGCCTACCGCCAGGCCCTGGAACAGGAACTGCGGTTCTTGTTGGGAGCGGCGCACCCGAATGCCTCCCATCCGCAGGTCGCCCGCGCCGTGGTGCGGCACACCTGGGAGGTGTCCTTGGACCAGCTCGCCGGGGAGGGCAACCCTTTGGCCCGCCCCTTGTTGCGACTGCTGGCCCTGCTGGCTCAAGCCCCCGTCCCACTGTCCCTGATCACTCCGGACCTGCTATCCGTCGTCACCGGACACGACGTCACCGCGGCGGCCCTGGAGGCCGCGTTCGCTGGCCTGCACCGCTACGGTCTCCTCGGCCTGCCCCGCTCTCCCGGCAGCACCGGCCCGGCGTCGGGCAGCACTGAGGGGGCGCAGGTGGTGCTGCATCCCCTGATCCGAGAGATCAACGCTATCGCCCTCACGGCCGAGACCTCCGATCTCGCCGTGTGGCACCGGGCTCTTGCCGAGCGGCTGACCACGGCTGTGCACGAGGCCAACCAGCGCGGGCGCGCTGGTTGGCCTGCAGCCTTGCTCCTCGCCCCCCACCTGCCGCTGCTGCTCGACTACGCGGACCCGCGCACCGCCACGCACCACCGCACCACTCTCAACACCCTGGCGCAGGTGCTGCAGAAGGCTGGCGCTTTCGGTGCGGCGCGCCTGCTGCATGAACGGGTCCTCGAGGTCGAGACCCGCATGCTGGGCCCCGAGCACCCCGATACCTTGACCAGCCGCAACAACCTGGGCAATGCCTTGTTCGGAATGGGAGAGCCGGCCGAGGCAATGCGTCTGCTCCGGCAGACCCTGGAGGACCGCGCCCGCATCCTGGGCCCCGTACACCCCGATACCTTGACCAGCCGCAATGACCTCGCATGCGCTTTGGACGGGACGGGTGAGCATGCCGAGGCGGTGGGTCTGCTGCGGCAGACCCTCAACGACCGTACCCGTGTCCTGGGCCCCGAGCATCCGCATACCCTCGCCAGCCGGGACAGCCTCGGTCTCGCGCTGGATGGGATGGGCGAGCACGCACAAGCAGTGCGCATCCACCGGAGCACCCTGGAGGACCGCATCCGTGTCCTGGGCCCCGAGCACTACCTCACCCTACTCAGCCGCCACAACCTCGCCAGCGCCCTGACCAGGGCGGGGCAGCAGACGGAAGCGATACAGCTGCTGCGGCAGGCGCTCAACGACCACGCCCGCATTCTGGGCGACGGGCATCCGCACACGCTGGCCAGCCGGGACAGCCTCGGTCTGGCGCTGGATGGGATGGGCGAGCACGCACAAGCAGTGCGCATGCACCGGCAGACCCTGGAGGACCGCACCCGCATCCTGAGCCCCGAACACCCAGATACCCTTGCCAGTCGCCACAACCTCGCTCTCGCTTTGACCAGTGCAGGTGAGCAGGCCGAGGCGATAGACCTGCTGCGCCGAACCCTCGATGACCGCGTCCGCATCCTGGGCGACGAACACACGCATACCTTGAGCACCCGCAACGCGCTGGAGGCAGCGCTAGCCATGTCCACCCAACGGCCACAGAGCCGGTGGTGGCACTGGCTGCGGCGCAGGAACGTCGCAGCCGGTGGCGGTTGAGGAGGCCCTGTATCCCCGAGCCGCCGCCAAGCGAAAGGGAGAGGGCCGATGCACCACGCACGTCGTTTCCTGTACCAGAGCGGCGGCGTCCACCTCACCCCGCAGACCCGTTCAGAGCGGCACCTGCCCGGCAGCGAGCGCGAGGAGATGTCTCGCGGCATCGCCCAGGGGAATCGGCCCGGACTGTCGAAGCGGCTGGGCCGGTCCCTCGAGCGCGGGCGCCGCCCCAAGCAGGCCAAGCTCGCCCGACGGCCTGCTCTAGCGCCCTGGTGGAAGCCAAGCTGGCTCTGCGCTGGTCACCCGAGCAGATCTCAGGATGGCTGCGACGACAGTTTCCCGGTGACGCCGCCATGCAGATCTCGCACGAGGCGATCTACCTCTCGCTCTACGACCCTCGCCGGCGCCAGGCGATCGACCGCAGCCTCACCCAGCGTCTGCGGTCAGGCAGGCCCATGCGTCATCCGAAGGTTGCCCGCCGGCCCACTGTCCGGGGCATCATCCGCGGCATGGTGTCCATCACCGATCGCCCCGCCGAGGCCGAGGATCGTAAGGTCCCCGGCCACTGGTAGGGCGACCTCGTGAGGGGCACCCGACCGTCGGCCATTGCCACGCTGGTCGAGCGCACCAGCCGCTACACGGCCATCGTCGCGCTGCCCGACGGCATCCAGGCCGAGCAAGTCACTCCCCACCTCACCAGGAGTCTCGTCGGCACCCCGCCTCAGCTGCGGCGGACGCTCACCTGGGATCGGGGCCGGGAGATAGCCGAGCACCAGGCCATCAGCGCCGAGACCGGGATGCCAAACCCTGCGCACCCGCCCAGCAGTTCTCCAGGAGCACCGAGTGCAGCTAGGACTTGTCCGGGCGATCATATTCGGAGTCAGATGGTGAGGGCTGCTGGGCCGCGGACGAGCTCGCTGACGCGACGGCCGAACTGGCGGCCATGTTCCGGCGAGCCCGCGGCGAGGAACCCGAGTCGGACGGGTAAATCCCGCGCTCGGTCGCGGAACTCGGCACCGAGGTCGCCGGACGGCACGCCACGCCCTGCCCGGCCATGCCGGCAACAGGCGCCTGTCGGCCGCAGCTTCGCGCCCAGCCCAGCTGCCGGTCTGCGCATCTCCTTGAGGCTGGGGACATGGCGGCGGCAGCCTATCGGGCCGGGGCCGCGCGACGTCCTCGGGCGCCCGGGCCGGGAGCACATATCCGTCTGCCGTTACAGGGTGACCGTCAGCAGGATCACGGCTATCGGCGGGACCAGCGCGGCCCGCCCAGCCCAGCGGCGCCACCGGGCCAGGGCAGGGCGGCCGGGGAACAGCCGGGAGGCCACCACGAGGAGCGGGGTGGCTGTCCAGGACGCCCACCAGAAGGCCATGGTGACCGCCACGGTCTGGGGGTGGGCCTCCGTCGCCATCGGAGCGAGGGCGCCGAAGAAGAAGGCCACGGGGACCAGAGCCACTGTCCACGCTGTCGTCCACACCGACACCCCCTCTGCGTCCAAGTCCTCGGCGGAAAGGGCGTCGTTTGGGGCAGTGATCGTTTCGCGCATGGGCACAGCCAAGCAGATCCCAGTGCCAGCTCGCCTGAGCGGAAGTACTCAGGGCCAGCCGCACCCGATACCCATCTGAGACCGTGTCCTATGTGATGAGCCGGATGAGTCGCTCGTAGCAGCAGATGAAGCGGACACGGACCTGCCGCCCGCAGATCTCCACCCGCGCCACCCAGCGACCCAAGCTGGTCGAAGCCGTTGAACTCCCCAGCAGTCCGTGAACTGGAAGTAGGGGGACCCTGACGGCATTTCGCGTTGTCACGAGCTGTGAGGGTTGCCGGTGATGTCGTCGTCGCCGGTGTCGCGGGCGAGGCGCTGCTCGAGGTCGGCGGCCCACTGCTGGGCCCAGTCCCGCAGGTCGGTGATGGCCGCGGGGTCGAGGCCATACGCGTCGAACTTCTCGAGGGAACTCGTCGCGGCCGTGGCGCCGGCCGAGGCTTTCGAGTGCGGCGGTGGTGCGCAGGCGGGAGGCGGCGTGGACGTCGATGAGGTCCCGGACGGCGCCGCGGTCGGCCAGGGCGCGGAC
>NZ_JBVIGX010000070.1:0-12687 GCF_055570595.1 Streptomyces sp. NPDC031132 | reverse complement strand
AGGCTACCGAATGCCGACCCACCCACGTCGGCCCATCGCCAACACCGGTGCACATCCCGTCCGACGGACCGGACAGACCGGACGCGGCGACACTGAGCGTTTTCAGCGTTGCCTCTCCAGAGTGAGGACGGCTTTGGTGATGACGGTCACGCGGTTGGGGCTGACGCGGGATCTGCGGAAGATCTGCCATGACTTCAGCCGTGCCATGCCGCGTTCGACCGGTGCCCTCGCCGCGGCCAGGGCCCGGTTGACGGTGCGCTGGGTGAGGGTAAGTTCACCGCCCGGTGGCCGTTTGAGACCGGTGGTGACCCAGGGGCCGGCGCCCTGGTAGGCGCGGTCGGCGAGGATCGGGACGCCCTGGCGTTCGCAGATCCGGATGATGCGGTGGGTGCGGGCCGCGGTCAGGTCGTGGGTGCGGCCCGGCAGCGCGGGCGAGATCCACAGCAACTCGCCGGCGGGGTCGGTGACGACCTGGACGTTCACGCCGTGCCGACGGTGCTTGGCCGAGTAGTCCGCACGGCTGTCGCCGACGCGGTCGCACTCGGCGAGAGTGCCGTCCAGCAGGACGAACTCGGGATCATGCTCACGCAGAGTCTTGAGCAGGCCCGGGGACCGTTCGGCGAGCAAGCCGATCGCCGCGGTGACGTAGGCGTGGGCGGTACCGACGGATATCCCGAAGCCGGCCGCGATCCGGGTGAGGGTGTCGTGGCGGCGTAGGTACACCAGAGCGACGAGCGCGCGCTGGTGCGGCGGAAGCTTGCACCGCCGGCCACCCTCACGGGCACGATGAGCATGGTGACCCACTCGACCAGGGCGTGAGGGAGGTCGAGTGCGGCAGGATAGGGAACCAACAGGGCTCCTGTGCCGCTTGGTTGAGACGTCGAACACCTCCCCCAACAGCACGGGAGCCTTGTGCGTTGCGGTCCTCACCTCGATCTCGCCAGCCTCACCCGATCAGTGGCCTCGTTGAAAACGCTCAGTGTCGAGGCGTTCCCGGCGGTGGGTGGGGGTGTTGTCTCACTTGGTCTTGTGTGCCGGCGCGGCTGGCGACCTGGTCGTTGTGGCGATCCCGTTCCGCAATGTGCTGCAGATCCCGGTGCAACCCCTGGCCAGCAAGATCGTTATCGACGCGAACAACTACTTCGCTCCACGTGATGGACAGGTCCCCGCAAATGACAACGGGGACACCGCGGCAAGCGAAATGCTTGCCGCACACCTCACCGGCACACGCGTCGTCAAGGCCTTCAACGCCAGCATGGCCGCCCATATCGTCGAGCACGCCCGCCCGTCAGGCGCACCTCACAGACGTGCCATATCGATCGCTGGCGATGACGACCAAGCGAAGCGAGCCGTCACCGAATTCATCGACCAGATCGGCTTCGACGTTGTCGACAGACCCACAGACTCCCCGAAGGTGTCCCGCCACACCTCGAGCGCGACCGTGGCCTCTACAGCCGCCGCGCGTTTCCTCAATTTGACAAGCTAGCGATTCGCGGGAACCTGGGGATGAAGGCGGAAGGAGTCGCCTCGCCTTCCAGTTTGAAGCGGCTGAGGAGCGCTCGGCGGGCTGGCAATTGATCTTTCCCCATCGCAATCTTCACGGGCTACCTTCAGGAGTGTGGCTGAGGTCAGCTGCAAGCCTCCAGAGTGGCATTCATTGCATTGTCGCTTACGCCGCTCGCTGGAAGCTGGAGACGCAGAGCATGACCGGTTAAGTCTGGCTCTTACCCTGCGCCAACGTAGCGTGGTTGTGGTGAATTGGCATGCCGTGCCAAGGAGATGCCTGATGACCGAGGGATCCGCAGCGTCAGGATCGGCAGCGTCTGAGATTGAAGCTCTGCGAGCATCCGCTGACGCCCCTGACGCGAGGGCAGTGCAGATTGCCGGCCTGCTGTCCTCACTCTCCACAACACTCACCGTCAACCATCACCTCGCCGACGCGACAGCTGCAGAGCAGGCTGCCGTCGACATACTCAAGGCACACACGCCGAACCCGGAAGAAATCGCCGCCTACCGATTCGCTCTGGCCGACTCCGAGCGCGAGTTGGCAGTGGCGCTCTGGGCCGAACAACGTGACAGCGATGCCCTGCCCGTAGCACGCGCAGCAGTGACCGACTTTCGGCAAGCCGCAGGAGTCGCTGACGCGAGGGCAGTGCAGATTGCCGGCCTGCTGTCCTCACTCTCCACAACACTCACCGTCAACCATCACCTCGCCGACGCGGTCGATGCTCAGAAGGCGGCAGTGGATGTTTTGCGCGCGCACCCGTCGACCGCGGCCGGTGAGATGGCCGGCTATCGGTTCTCCTTGGCGTCGGGCCTGCATACCCTGGCAATCCGGCTGTGGGCGACGCAACGCGACACGGACGCGTTGGCCGCCGCTCGCGACGCGCTCAGCGGCTACCAGCAGGCCGCGGCCACCTCGGGCACCACCAACTTCATCCAGATAGCCGACTTGTTGGCTGAGCTGTCGTCGGAGCTGACCGGTCACAACCACCTCGCCGACGCAGTCGATGCCACCGCCCAGCGCGCGTCGATCTACCTGCAGCACGCTGACAACGCGCTCCTCGAGGCCGCCTTGGTCGATCTGGCTGGTATCTACGCGCGAGCTCCTGGGCTACGGATTATGCGGGCCGTAATAGCGAGTGCCGACGCGAACCTGTTGGCCTCAGTAATGCGGGATAACGGCAGTAAGATCGTGTCTGAACAAGGCGTGCGACGGGGTCCCGACGGCATACCCCGCGTCGTGTGTTACGCGTCGAATGAGACTCTCGACTTGCTCCGACCCCAGGGTATCACTGTCGACATAATCGCGGACGTCACAACGGCACGTCTATCTCGACGCGATGTGAATGTGCAAGAGAATCGGTTCGCGGATGGCAGCATTCCGGCAGGAGTCGGAGAGTTGATTTAGGGGGTAGGCGAAAATGGACGATCGCTACCAGTACGTCGATGAGGTAGAGACCCTGCTATCCAACATCGCGAGAGACCATCCGTCGACCTGCGAGCTGATCACCTTGGGCAATCTGACGCATAACGGGCGAACATGCCATGCGATCCGACTCAGTAGCGCGCCGGCAGAGAACAGGCCGATCCTCATGCTCACGGGCGGCGTGCACGCCCGGGAATGGGGTAGCTGCGAAATCCTCAACAACTTTATTTCAGATTTTCTGCGAGCCTTGGACAAGAAAGCGGGCCTGCGCTACGGTAATATGTCCTTTAGCCCGGAAGAGCTGCAGAAAGTCTTCGACCAAATTGACATCTTGGTCTTTCCTTTGGTCAACCCGGATGGTCGCCACTGGAGTATGACTCACCAATATGACAAGAACGCCGTTATGTGGCGCAAGAATCGTCGGCCGCCTCCCAATCTGGACAGCAATCCGCCCCCGGCTCCGGAATGTTGGGGTGTCGACATCAATAGAAACTACGATTTTCTCTTCGACTTCGAGAGAGCGTTCTCTCCAGCGGCGGTGGGGAACGTGACGGCGTCGAAGAATCACTGCGAATTTGAACGCTACCAGGGCCCGGAGGCGTTTTCCGAACCCGAGACTCGAAATGTTAGGTCCCTGCTTGATTCCCATCCGTCGATTCAATGGCTTGTCGATGTCCACAGTTTCAGTGAAGACGTTCTCTTCAGCTGGGGTGACGACAACACCCAAACAATCGATCCAACGATGAACTTCCGCAATTCCGCATTCGATGGAAAGCGCGGCATAGACACCGATCTGGAGTATGCCGAGTACTGCGATCCCGCCGATCTGGATACCGCAAAAGCCCTCGCGCAGAGCTTTTCGGGTAGCGCCAGCCGCGTGCGCCAAACACTCTACGGCTCGTTCCAATCCTTTGATCTTTACCCGACATGTGGAACGATCGACGACTACGCCTATTCTCGGCATCTCATTAACCCGAATCTGCGCAAAGTCATCTGCGCTACTGTTGAGTGGGGCAGGGAGTTCCAGCCACCCTGGGAGGAGATGAAGCTCATTATCGCAGACGTGACCGCGGGGCTTCTCGGTGTCTGCCTTCACGTGGCAAACGAAACGACCCCAGCATCTCCGGGTGTTGCTCACGGCATCCCGGCCATGGTTCAAACGTATGGCCCTAGAAACATAAACTTCGAATTCGCGACCCCGCTCGCGGAGGGTGGGATAGACCACCTGCGGAAGCATTATGATCAGCCTTTGGAATCGACTTTTTGGGATATTATCGCGCGCTTCGCCAAAACGGAGGCTGTGGCGGCTCTAAGCATGATTCAAAGCAGAACCGGAAATTTGGAGCTCGTAGCGCGTATCGGCTTTCGCGTTGCCCATTTCTGGTGCGATCCATCGTTCGCGTGGCACGGCCCCACATTTCTCCCCCAGTTCGGTGAAGGTGAAATGAAAGCACGCGGGAATCCCGCTCTCATTCAAGATATGCTTCCACTTGACAATCTTGAAGTTGTCACGCCGATGGCAGGTGGGGGACTCGCCCATTTCGGACGGGGTGATCAAACCACCCCGTGGCATGGACCCAACCTATTCGGCGGAGGTGAACTTGTGGATGCGGTCAGCATGGCCGAGAGCACCTGGGACGCTCGCCCGCTCGAAGTCGTCGCCCGTATCAACGACCGCATCGTCCAATACTCCAGAGCCACAATCGACTCTCCATGGGTTGGGCCAACAACGATCATTTTCCCCGATGCAACCCATAACCCGCCCGTGACACCAGTCGGCAACCCAGCCCTGGTCATACGCCAAGCCGATGACGGTGGACAGTTCGAACCTGTCACGCCTATGACTGGTGGACAGTTCGAACTTGTCACGCCTATGACTGACCGCACTCTGGCTCACTTCACTCGCAACAGCCCCGACGAACCGTGGTCTGACAATCCCACCAAGTTCGGCCAGGAGCAGGAGCACAGGCCGTTCGACGCGGTCACGATGATCGCAAGATGGAACGAACCTGGGACGTTGGACGTCACAGCCCGACAAAGTAGCCATTTCCGGAGATACATCCGAGATCAATCCGGCTGGCGTGAGGACCCACGGAAAGCAGAACCACCGCCCTGACCTCTGCCCGGGCAGGTGTCGAGCAGGCCAGCAGATCGCCGAGGACGAGCAGTTCAGGCCGCAGCTCCATCGCGGACGGCGGCCCGGTTGGGCTGATGCGGGCGAGGGCCACGGCCAGCAGCGTGGCAGCGATCAGGCTGACCAAACTTCAGCGCATCCACACTGGCACTGCGCATCGTGGAAACTGCACGTCAGACGGCCTGGTGTGCGTAGGCGTCGGCAGGCTCGGGCAGGTCCGGGGCGGTAGTCCACCGACAAGATCATCCGTCAGCGGGCGACTTCCCTGTTTCGTCAGCACCAGCAGGGCCCACACCAGCGCAGTCGCCCACCTTGGCTCCATGCGGATCTTGGTGAGGACCCGCCAGTTCTTCAGATGTCTGGCCACGGGTCAGGGGTCGGGTCCGGGCCGCCTTGTAGCCGGTGATCACCGCCGGGGCGGCCTGGGGAGCGCCGTCGTCGAGCCGACGAACCCCAGATCAGCGTTGCCGCCGTCGCCCGCCGCGCGGGCGTGTCCCGCACTGCGCACCGGGTACGCCGTGGTCGGGCTTCAGCCCAACGGGGCCATCTCTCCTGAGGGTCGAGGACACTCCTGCGGGTGGGGGTTGGTGTCTCGTGAGACACACGTCAGCCTGGAGAACCGGCACTGGTGTAGCCGAGGGACTTGAGGTCGGCGGCGCGGCTGCCAGCGGGCTGGAGGTCAACGTACGGGTGCAGGCGCGCGCCGGTGGTTCCGTTCGCCAGGGTCCGGGCGGGGGCGCCGTTCTGCGCGGGGGTCGGGGCAAGCCGGCTTTGGCCGAGAAGGGTGAGGACGACTTCGGGGCCGTGGTCGCGGCGGGCTGCGGCGAGTTCTTCCAGGTTCCAGACCATCTGCCCGACGACGGTGCGGCGCGGGCCGCGGGCTTCGGCGGTGCCGTCCAGCAGCAGCGCGGAGTGGAAGACCGTGTGGGCGACGGAATCGAGCGGAGTTCCGTGGCGGTCAACGATCAGATGGTGTTTGGAGCCGGAACGGGATCGGTCGACGGGCGAGGGGCCAACGTGATCCCCCCTTTGAGAGCCCGGACGTGCGACCCGTCCACCGCACAGTCGTCCAGGTCCAGCAGATCGGCGCGGCGCAACTCAGTCAGCAGGGCGGCGTGCAAGCGGGGCCATACGCCGGCTTTGGTCCAGTCGCGCAGCCTACGCCAGGCTGTGACTCCGGAGCAGCCCACAGTGTCGGTGGGCACATCGCGCCACGCGACACCGGTCCGCAACACGTACATGACGCCTGCGAGGGCCGCCCTGTCCGGAACGCGCAACCGCCCGGGGTAGGGCGGCGCCGTTCTGGAGCGGGCGGAAGCAGCGGAGCCACGCGCTCCCACAGGTCATCCGGAACAAGATCAGCACGCATGCGGACACCCTGCCGACTGAGATCGCCGAGGGCAAGACCGGGGCGCAACTGAACTGCCTATGAGGGCTGTTGGGCGTAGGTCTTGCGCCACTGGTCAGCGGTGCCCCGCTCGCTCATCCCGGCGGCCCGGTAGACGCTTAGGGCGCCTGAAGAGTTGTGGGTATCGACATCGACGCCCACGCTGTGATGGCCACGGTCCCGGAGGAGCCGAAAGACGGTGCGCAACAACTGCGTGCCGATGCCGCGGCCGCGGTAGGCGTCGAGGACTCCGAGCCAGGCGATCCATGCGCGCTCCGACGGGTCGCGGGCGATGACAGCACCCGCGCAGACCCCATCGACCTCGGCCAGCCACCACAGAGCCGCGTCGTGGCCGTCGCGCTGTCGCTGGTCGCGTTCGAACTCGGCGAAGGTACGCCGTCGGTGGTTCCAGTGCCCGTCCAGCGCGTCCTCCAATACGGAGTGGGCAGCGCGCCGGTCCTGGTCATCGGCAGCGAAGCGCAGTCGCACACCGAGGGGCGGCTGAGCCGGTTCGGGGAACTCGGTGGTGTCCAGGTCAATGCTGAGGCGCGTGTAGCTATGCACGATGCTCCAGCCCTCGGCGGCCATGAGGTCATGGGCCGGGCAGTTGGGAAGCTGGAACATGGTCACGGGGGTGTTGGGGTGTGGCGCGTCCCGTAGTACCCACTCGTCGAGCAGGTGAAACAGTGCCCGGGACGTGTCCGTAGCGCCTTCTGTGGGCGTAAGGAGCAGATGCGCCCGGAGTTGGCCAGCTTGCGGTGCTGGATGCAGTGCGACGAAGCCGCTCAGTCGCCCCTCCTCCGACTCCACGACCATTGTCCGCGACGCCACGTCCAGGCCGGGGCTCGCGAGTAGGTCACTTACGTCTGCTCGCGTCGTCTCCCGGCGCCCGATTGCGGCGTGCTCAGCGCGGCCGAAGAGGTTGAAGATCGCCTCGATGTCAGACCCGTTGGCTGCTCTCCAATGCACACGGGCACCGTTGCAGGACCTTGCAACTGTTCACAACTGATATTTGTCGGCGGCTATCTCGGGGACCCGACGCAGCATCGCCCACGGCTCCATACCCGCTATGAACGACGAGCCGGCCTCCACCAGGGCCTGCTCGAACTGGCCTGCAGCCTCATCTGCCTCCGTCACCTGCGCACCTCATTCTGAAACGATTAGTTAGATAGTCCGGTGGGGATACTGCCGTTCAGGGGTGCCGTAGGGCGGTTCAGGCGCCAGATCACGTCGATTCCGCTGTCCGAGGGGGCTGCGGGCGGCGTTATCTGCTCCCGTCGGACTTCAGCGAAGCCCAATCGCGGCGGGATGGCGCCACTGGAGACATTGGCCAGGTCGTGCGCGATTTCCAGGTACTCCACATCCGGCAGGGAGAATGCCTCGTTCGCCAAGGCCGCCGCCGCTCGCGTGGCAATGCCCTGGCCGGTGGCGCCCGGGTGCAGCCAGGGTTCGAACTCGGCTTCGTCGGCGACCGGCTGGCCTCCCTCACCATGACCGTGCCGCCCTGGTCGGTCGGACTTCCCCACGAGGATGCGCCCGACGACCCCAGCGCCGCGACCAACCGATGGGCGTACGCCGCGAGCACCGCGGTCAGCTTCGCTCGGGCCTTTCTCGGTCCACTGCGGTGGATGTCGTCGCAGTGGGCCCCGGCCGCCATCTCCGAGGCGGACTTCACGGTGCACCGCCTCCAGGCCATCCTCGAGGAACTCGGCGACACCACCGCACACCCCCGGTGCGAGAACTGCGGCGGCCTCCAACGCATGGTTGCCGCTGTCCCCGAGTGCCGGGGCTGCTTCGCCTCCGAGCCAGCCACCAAGACCGGGGGCCACGAGTAGACGGCAGCCAGCAGGAGGGGCGCTCTCCGCTGGTTGCCTCCAGGCAATCGCAGTGGCGTGCGCCGAACTTCCGGTTGCCCATAGGCAACCCGGGCCTACGCGCACGCCCCGACAGTCGTGCGCTATTCACTAGTTTCCCCGCGGATGGCGAAGCGGGCCCCGTCTCATCCAGTGGGGCCCGCTTCACCGTGAGCCGACGTACGACCGGCCGAATGTGTCACTTGTTCGCCGACATCCAGGGAATGCGGTCCGTTTGGTGCTGAGCTCAACCGTTGTCCGTCATGCACTGGGCGGCTTTTGCAAGCGCCTCGGGAGCGACCTTCTGTAGGGCGGTCACGCTGACGGCATGCCACGGGCCGAGTGCGAGTGCCTCGGCTAGCAGTTGTCGCCCTTGGCCTGTGGGCCCGTACGCCTTGGCGACGTGGGACAAAACTGCTGTCTGTTGGTGAGGCTCGCTTAAAGTGCGGGCGATAGTCACGGCCGCGCTGGCCAGGATTGGGCCGTACTGACGCCTCGTTTCCTCCGGCACCGAAGCAACGATGGTCGTCAGGGTCAGGGCCTGCTTGCCGGGATATTTGGTGTCCGGAAGTAGGGGGCCCCAGTCCGAGGTCCCGGCCATGCCGAATGCCACAGCAACGTTGGCTACGGCGTGAGCCTGTTTCATAGGGTCCGGGACGGAGCGGGTGAAATCGGCGACGACGCTCTCGAGGTCGCTGGTAGCGGGCCGGCCACCGATATGAGCGAGCACCAGCGCGAGGAGAGACAGAGTCAGCTCGTGCGGGTGTCCCACAAGCGCCCGGGGAGGAGTACGGACGGCGAGGTCGATAGCTCTTTGGAGTTCTCCCGCGTGCGCCAGGGCGACGGCCGCACTTGCCCGCGGGCGAATGGGGGCGTCAAAGCCAGATTCTCCGATGCGGGTGACCTCGTCGGCGAGGTTAATGGCTGTTCGATGCTCTCCGGCCTGGGCCAGGACTACCGCGGCGTCGGCCAGAGCGCGAGTCTGATAGGTCGTGTCGCTGATGCTGCGGGCGAGGCCGATAGCCCACTGGTGTTCACCGGCTTGAGCCAGCGCTACGGCAATCTTGGCCAGTGCCAGAGCCTGAAGGGCCGTGTCGCTGATGCTGCGGGTGAGGTCGATAGCCCACTGGTGTTCGCCTGCGTGAGCCAGGGATACCACGATGCCGGCCAGTGCGTGGGCCTGAACCTTGAGGTCATCGATGCTGCGGATGATGCGGGTGACCTCGTCGGCGAGGTTGATGGCTGTGCGGTGTTCTCCGGCCTGGGCCAGGATCACTGAGACGTCGGTCAAGGCCAGGGCCTGAATGGTCGTGTTGCCGATGCTGCGGGCGAGGTCGATAGCCCATCGGTGTTCGCCTGTGTGGGCCACCAGCACCGCAATGCCGGCCTCATCATGAGCCTCATCCCATGCGCTGCGAGAGTCGCGGGCGATGGTGGCGGCTTCGTCAGCGAGGTCGATAGCCCATTGGTGTTCTCCTCTGTGTGCCAGGAGCACGGCAATCTCGGCCAGCTCGTGAGCCCGGCTGCGCGCTGCGCCGGTGGTGCGGGCGATGTCGACTGCTTCCTCGACGAGCTCGATAGCCCTGTGGCGTTCTCCGGCACGCAGGAGCGCGGCGGCATCACGGGAGAGGCTCCAAACCCGATCATCCCCGTTTGCGGTGTCCTCGGCGGTCCCGAAGTAGAGGTGGATGGGGCCCTCGTCCTCAGGTTGCGGGGTGTCCGCTAGGGGTAGGGCCGGGGCCGGGTCCTCCGAGTAGGGTGCTCTACTGATGCTGTGGAGCTCTGTGGCTTCTCGGGCGAACGCGGCGGCTCTTTCGTACTGCTTCAAGTTATGTGCGAGACGGGCGAGGTCCGTGAAGGCGACGGTCCCCATGTAAGGGTCGAAGGTCCGCGCGAGACTGACGGCACGATCCATCTGTCCGAGCAATCCCCACATGGTGATAAGCGGGAGAGGATATGCGATAGTGCCGTCGCGGAGGGTGTCACGGCGGATCGCAAGGAGGACTGCGCGAGTCAGGTCCGGCCCTTCAGGCTCGGCTTGGTCCAGGAGAAGGGTGAAGGCGGCTGAGACCTCGGTGAGCGCTTCGAGGTCGGAGCCGGAGATATGCCGCAGCAGGTCATGACGCTGCGTGTCTGCTGCCAGATCGGCCAACTGCCGGGCGTCACGGATCTCGCGCAGGAGACGCGGGTACCCCCGCAGCAGATACTCGGGGGTCTCTCGGGGCCAGCCTTGGTCGCGATAGTGCTGGCACCAGCCGCCCAGGCGGAGCCGGTAGTCCCCGAGCTGCGAAGAAGTCATCAACTCAATTGCAGTGCGGTGCAGTTCCTCGTGGCTGAAGAGATACAACTCGGGGAAGAATTCGGGGTCCCAGTGTGCATCGCGGGTGTTGAATGCCCGTCCTCCGACACTGTTCAGCTCGCGCTGCACTAGTCGCGTCGTCGTCTCAGGTTGAACCAGCCGCGCGAGGTCGACCGCACTCAGGCCGCCACCCGCGGCTGCGATCAGGCCCACCAACTGCGCCCCAAGGAAACCTGATTCTATAGTCGCCAACAGGCAGTCCTCAGCCTCTTCGCGGATGGATTCCGCGTCTTCGAACACGGTCAGGGCGTGGTCGATCGAGCGGTCGCGAAGTGGATGTCCCGGTGGGACGTCGCGCGGCACCGGGGGGTGGGGGCGGCCTGCCACCAGGACACGCGCACCATGCGGGGGCTGGGTCGGCAGGAGGGCAGCGATGCTGTGGCAGCTGGGGGCGGAGGTAACGCCTTTGTCCTCATCAAGTCCATCGACCACCAGCACCAACCGCCGCCCCCGTTCCGCGCACGCGCTGGCAACCCGGTCGAGCAGGAGAAGGAGCTGCTCATCGCTGGTGTGGTCAGTCACGGTCGGCTCCGCTTCGCCGAGTAGCTCACACAGCTGCCGCCGGAGGACCTCGCAGAAGGCGGTCCGATCGCTCTGTCCGGCAAGGCGTCCGGTGATGAAGAAGCAGACGACGTCCACTCCGGGCGGTGGGTGGAGGACGAAGTAGGCCATCAGCGCAGTCTTGCCAGCCCACATCGGCGCCAGCCACCGCCAGTACGAGCCCGTGCCGCCTGGCGCGCCTTGGCCATCGTTGTGGTGCTCGTCTGTGTTGGGAGCGGTGCAGAACGCGGCCATCTCGTCCAGTTCTGCCACGCGGCCCTGGAATTGGAATGTGGCCAGACGGCGCACTTGATGCAGGTATCCGGAAACCGCTGGCGGGTCCGGTAGGTGGATATCGCCGATGACCACGCCAGTGTTGTTGAAGGATCCCGGCCCCGCTTGGGCTGAGCCCGTGTTGTTCGCCGAGGTCCGGTCGCCCCTCGCCATACACCCACCCCCGCCGCCGGCAGACGGCATCGACCATGCCACCCGACGCCCTGCCGCACCGGAGGCTACAGCGACTGATACTTGATGCCTGTGTTCACATCCCCCTCGTCCGACTCGGCGGAACCGGAGTTGTCCACAGCCATCGGCCCTGCCGTGACAGCCCCGCTGGCTGGGCGCTGGATGCCGGTGTTCACCGAGCCCCGTCTGGTGCGGCCTCCACCGGTGTTGGAGACCCGCCACCACTCCCGGCTCCCTGACAAGGCCGCGTACATGGTGGCGCCAAGCGCCACCACGCCCACCAGGGCTGAGATCACCCCCGCAACGTTGTTGGCCTGATCCCAGCTCATGAAGGAAAAGACTCCGGCAAGCACTGCGAGGACCAGCCCGGTCACCGCGAGAACCACGCGCTGGCGAGTGTTCATAACGCCATCATGCCCCTGACCGGGCCACCATTACACACTGAACCGCCCCGGGTTTGGTGGTGAACGGAGGGCTCCTGAAGGAGTTGGAGCGGCATGCGCGCGCCTACCGGTCCCTCGCCCACGTGAAGGGCGAGGGCTTCAACCTGCGGTGAGTCTCGTGGTCTAAGGGCGAGCAGATCAACAAGGTGTTGCTTCCCGTTCCGGGGCTCGTTGGTGTGGTATGCGCATTCCAGACGAGATCCGTGATCAACTCTCCGTGAAGTTCGGGGTGTTGTTCCCGCATCTGGACAAGCGGCAGCGGCGGCTGCTGATGGGGACCGAGGCCCGGCTGCTGGGGCATGGTGGCATCCGCGCTGTCGCATGGGCGGCCCAGGTCAGCGAGACGACGGTCCGCAATGGCGTGTTCGAGCTGGAATCCGGCGAGGAACCGTTGGGGCGGGTCCGGCGTCCCGGCGGAGGACGCAAACGGGTCGCCGATCTGGAACCTCGTGGATCGGAGAATCCAACACCCACCCGCCGCGCGCACGTCGGCGAAACTTCTCTGCGCTGGAACGTTCCTGTGATCCATAAGCAGCCCAACGACCCCACGCCGGGGGCCGTGCGCGAGCGCGCGGGA
>NZ_JBVIGX010000069.1:0-13455 GCF_055570595.1 Streptomyces sp. NPDC031132 | reverse complement strand
GCTCCGGGGTACCGCCTCGCTTTGCTCGACAGGGTTCGGCTTCGCCGAACCGGTCCTTCGGACCGGAGTCCGGCGCTTCGGACCGGACGGTTCGGGTTCCGCTGCGCTCCACCCGAACGGGGCCTGCTTCGCAGGCCCGAAACCTCCCGCGCGCAGCGCGGGAGGTGACCCCGTTTCACGGGGTCCGGGCCTTCGGCCCGTTCAGGGCGTCCGCTTCGCTCCCACCCCTGGCCGGCGAGAAAGGGGCCGGGCTGATGTCAGTGGATGCTCTCGTCAACGAACTGCCCAGGAAAGGTCGCTGTCGCGGTGTTGCTGTGGCCGTCGCCCGAGAACTGCTGGTTGTTTCCAGCCGAGACGTTGTGGTTATCGCTGCTGTCCTCGTTGGAGTTGGCGTTACCCGCGATGCCGAGAGAGTTGATGAGGCCCTTGCGCTTGGGCACAACAGGGCCATCGTCGGCCATCGCCTGGGCCGCTCCCGAGAAGACGATGACAGTGACGGCCAGGGCGGCCGCCACGAGGGTGCGCTTGGTCTTGTTCATGCCCTCTTCAACGAGCCTGCCAGACCCCGGGCACGCCAGCAGAGTGACTGCGGTAGAGGTTGGACCGCGGGAGATGCCACGAGCTCGCGTGACCGCCCTGACCAGCATCAACGCAAAGTGTGATACCGATCCCCAACCAAAACGACCAGTCAAAACGTTAAAGGTGTCAGCCCGGAATCGTCACCCGCTGACATTGACGAAACCTCAGCTCACCCACCACTGACCAGGAACAATGCCCCGAAGCACCACTGACACTTCAACGCCAAAAAACCACTGACAAACAAATACAGATCATCACTCCAGGCCATAGCCGGCCTTCGGGCCGGGTGGTCCTGCGCTTCGCTGCGGACCTGCTCCAGGTCCGCTCCGCTCCCCCGGAACTGACCCCATTTCACAGAGTCCAGGCATCCGGCCCGTTGGGTGTCTGCTTCGCTCCCACCCCGGGTCCCTACGGCTTCGCCTCCAGGACCCAACCCTCCGCGAGCGGCCGGACGGGAAAGCCTGCTCTACGGGGACTGTCAGGCTGTGGCCATGGAGGCGCTCAGCGAAGATGACTACGAGTCGGTGCACCGGGCAAGCCGAGGTTTGGCGACGCGGTATGGGATGGTGACGCTTAACGCCATGATCGAGGCGTGGGAGGCGTTGGTGGAGGACACCGAAGAGGGATTCGACGCCGAACTCATCTGGGAGTACGCGGACAGGCTACGTTGCCGCCGATGGCTGGCGGAGGCATGGCCTGTGTTCACTGACAGGATTCGGGCCGCCCGGCAAGCGCAGCTCGATGCGCTGGATGCCCGCTTCCAACTTGCTACCGTGCCCCTGCACGGCCAGGCAGACGACGCCCGATGGCACTCCCGGCGACCCCGACTGATCGATGGCGACCCGTTGCTGTGACACGTCTGAGTTGATGTTCAGCCGCTGGTCAGATCTAGCGGAGAACGTGTCCGGGGGTTCACTACTCTCCCCCGGAACAGGCCCGCTTGGCGGGCTGTCACCTCCCGTGCGCAGCAAGCGAGGTGACCCCGTCTCACGGGGTGCAGGCGTACAGCCCATTCGGGCGGGTCCGCTCCCCCACCCGACGATCCTTCCGACTGCGCCTCCAGGACCAACCCGCCCCGCGGGCAGCTGGTAGCCGTGCACGGTAGCTGAGGGTAGAGCTTGCCCCTCGGGCCCTGCCTTCTGCGCTTCGCTCCGGAGGTGCTGCCCCGCGAAAGCGCTCCCGCTGCCGGCCCGAAGGGCCGGGAAAGGGGCGGCCCTACTGGCACCCGGTCTGGGGCCGGGGCCCATTACCGGGCACCAGCCCGCCCCCTCACGTGTTCATGTCCACGGCCACAGCACCTCGCCGGGTGTCTCCAGGAGACCCCCGACCACGTGGTGTGAAGGGCAGAGCCGGACGAACAGCCGTGCGGCAGCCGTGGTCGGGATGGGGCAGGACCCGCCTTGAGACGGGGGCCCTGTACTCTTCTCGGGCTGACGGGTGGCCGATACTCCGCTCTACGGGATGCCGTTGACCGTCTCGCAGCGCACCGCGCTGTCACCGTCGCCTGCTTCGCCGTCGCAGTCGTCGGTCTGCGGCCCGCCGTCGAGGCGGTCGTCGCCGGGGCCCGCCCGGAGCGTGTCGTCCCCGTTACCGCCCTTGAGCCGGTCCTTCCCGCCCGCGGTCCCGACGGTCTCAGTGGCGTCGAAGTTGGTGTTGTCCCCAAAGAGCGTGTCGTTGCCCCTGCCGCCCTCGATCAGGTCGCGGCCGGCGGTCGTCACCGTGGCGTCCACGACGGCGCTGTCACCGATAAGGACTTCGTCCACACTGCCGCCGACGACCCGGTCGTTGCCTGCGCCGGTGGCGCTCCCCCCTGCGGGGTCGATGATGTTGTGATCTCCGATTGCGGCGAACCCGCCGTCAGGACCCAGGTCGGTCAGGTCGTCCCCACCGCTGCCCTTTGCGTCACGGACGGCCTCGCTGTCTCCGACGAGGAACTCCGATCCGGGGCCACCAAGGAGGACGTCGTCACCGGCGCCCGTAGCGGATCCCTCGATGGCCAGCGAATCACCGGTGAGGTGGTCGTCCCCAGCGCCACCTTCCAGCCGGTCATTGCCGCCGCCGCTGGCGTCGCCCCCGGCGAAGCTGACGCTGTCGCCGTACAGGCCATCGTTGCCGTTACCTCCGAAGACCTCGTCCTTCCCTCCGCCCGCGGCATCACCCCCGTCCGTGCTCGAGTCACCCACGAGGTTGTCATCGTCGTCACCCCCGAACAAACGATCATTGCCGCCACCCACAACGTTGCCGCTGTCAGCCCTCAAGTCTCCGCGGATGATGTCGTTGCCCGGCCCGCCGTCGAGACGGTCGTCGCCGAGCCCACCGAGCAGACGGTCCTCTCCGGCCAGCCCGCAGATACGGTCGTTGCCGCCCATGCCGTCGATCCTGTCGGCACCCGTCGAGCCGACGATGACGTCATCCCCCGGTGTCCCACTGATCGTCCCCGAACCGGTGATAGTCGCCGCGCGGCCGAAGCAGCTGCCCTTCACCGGGCCCGCAGCCACCGCGGGGAGCCCCAGCGTGAGCACTGCCGCCGCGGTGAGGCCGGCCATGACAGCCCTCCGAAATGCCGGACGGCAGGACCTACCCGGACGTTGAGGCCGAGGAAAGCGCTGCACGTTCATACGAAACCTCCTGGCCGCCGGCTCCAGGCGATGCCGGGCCGAGGTGGATCCAAAGCGTGTCGCCCAAGACGAAGCGGAGGACAGTTCCTCATGAGACACATCGAACCGCATGGGCCCGCTCTCCACGAGGACCGCCAGGCTCCGCATCCGGGTGATGCCACTCGTAACCCGTAAGGCGGCACGCGCAGGCACCACGCCCACACCGCCGACACGCCGCCTCAGCTACGGAAGGGCCGCACGTTGACCGCGAAGTGACTTCCTTAAAACTTCCACCGGTCGTACTCGCCCCCGCAGGTCTGGATGTTCGGGGGCGAAGGCGCCAGCCATGCCTCTGACGTTATACACCGGCGCCCTCGCCGGCGGAGGACATGGACCTGAGCCCTTCGACCCCCAAGGCCCAGAGAACTCGTGCACGGTGATCAGCCGCTTGAACCGCAACCCGGTCCGTTCAATCGATGTCACAACCCACCCCAAGCCCAGAAAGCAGGTGATTCAAAATGCAACCTGGATTAACACAGGACGGATGCCATCACGCGATCTGGATCAGGACCCTCAGACCTGTCAAGGACCAGTGAAACTGCGCAGTACCCAACGAACCTGCACAACCAGACCCCGAGCAGGGAATTCCGCGATCAGACGGCCGACGCACCCGTACTCTGCTGCGACACCGCGTCCCGCTGTCCAGCTCAACTCACCCCGGTGAGACCACTTGCACCGCACCAGACTGTCCCCGCGAGCCACCCCTCACCAGCCTGACCAGCCCAAACCGAACACCGCCCACCAGGACACCGGCTGCGGCCTGCTGGACAACCACCCACGGTGAACTGCACAGTGCTCAAACAACCGCACTCTGCTCAGATTCAGTGAGCTGACCGCCGACACGAGGCACCGCCATGCACGGCGCGGGGGCGTACGCGCGGGTGCTGCCTCGGGGCAGGCCAGCGCCGGACTCACCCCGCAGGCCGTGCAGGCGGTGGTGACGCGGCTTGCGTCGAACACCCGAGCCAGGCTCACAAGACGAGGCTGTGCTCATAGCCAGCGGCGATGGAAACGATCTTCGTGAGGTGCTGCACCTTGACCGGAAGGGGCCGGTCGGTGTTGGTCCCGTCTCCGAGCTGTCCCCAGTTGTTGCTACCCCAACCCCAAACAGTCCCGTCATTCCTGAGGGCGAGACTCTGGCCATTGCCGGCAGCGGCGATGGCCACAACCCCGTCGATGTGGACCATGACCGGGGTGTGGCGTTCAGTCGTCGTGCCGTCGCCGAGTTCCCCGGCGATATTGACACCCCATGCCCACACCGTTCCATCGCTCATGAGAGCCAGACTGTGATCCATGCCTGCGGCAATGGCCTTCGCCTCTCCCGCTTTCTGAAACACGACCATGCCGGGCACGGAGGGTCCTGGTGACGGTGTCGTCGTGCCATTTCCCAATTGTCCAGCGGCGTTGAGGCCCCATGCCCACACCGTTCCATCACGCTTCAGTGCCAAACTGTGGCTGGCGCCACCAGCGACGCTGACCACGTCATTCAGTTGGTGCACCAGCACCCGCTTGTGCCGAGTGGTCGTGGTGCCATCGCCGAGCTGTCCAGCCCAATTGTCGCCCCACGCCCACACGCTGCCATCGTGCTTGAGCGCGAGACTGTGACTCGCTCCAGCGGCGATTCGGATCACCCCAGCGACTTCGGCTGCCATCACCGGCGTTGTGCGCCCGGTCGTCGAGCCGTCACCGAGCCGCCCGTGCTGGTTGTCCCCCCATGCCCAGACACTGCCGTCGTGCTTAAGCGCCAGACTGTGGTAGAAACCCGCGGCAACAGCGACCACTCCGCTCGCTCCGGTCACCATGACGCGCATGGACCGGTACGTGACAGTTCCGTCGCCGAGTTGTCCGTAATTGTTCCTTCCCCAGGCCCACACGCTGCCGTCGTGCTTGAGCGCGAGACTGTGATGACCTCCGCCGGCCATCGCGATCACTCCAGCGAGGCCTTTGGGCCGGACTGGAGTGTTCCGCATGTTGTGTGTGTCATCCCCGACCTGCCCGTAGGCATTGTCGCCCCAGGTCCATCCCAGCCCCGCATCTGCGGGCTCCACGAGTTCGCAGCCTCCGAACGTCTGGACAAAGATCGCGCCGCGCGCGTCGGACCGATCAGCGTCGCCGCCCTTCTCCGCCACACCGAGGACTACTGCCATGCCCGTTTCCCTGTAAGCGGGGTTGAGCATGGTTTCGCGGTGGCCTTGCGTGCTGTCCCGCCACCACTCGAAGGCTCGCCGGGGCGTGAGGCCTTCCAGCGGCGGGTTCTGTCCGAAGACGAAGGCGTGGTACCCGTTCTCATTGACAGGCGGCTCTGCTGCCCATGGGCAGTAGCCCACAGCTCGAATGCGGCTCGCTGGAGTCGACTTCGTCTCCTCATTGATGTGGATCTTCGGGCCTCCGCCCTTCCACCATCTAATCCGCGCAGCCTCCTGGGCATGCCACTGCGCGGCAGCCCGCAATCGCAGATTAGGCGTCAGAGCAGCGCGACCTTGCGCCACACGAAACTCGTTGACCAGGCAAATCACTGCCTTTTCTGCTTCCGCCTGGGGTAGCAGTGTCACCGGGGTATCAGCGTTCGGGCAGGCCATGCACGCCTCCGCTCGTCGCACCCCGGTCCCTGGGGCGGGTTCTGCTAGCCCCTGGATTATCCCGCTTTGCATGGTTCCTCGACGCAGACACTCCTTACCAGTCACGAAGCGGCCGCCGTTGGCCGCCCGCGTCCACGCGGCGGACGAGCGGGGCCGCCGGACCCTGGATGCGCCGATCCGGCTTGCCAGAGCCCGCACCCAGGGCGCCCCCGACGAGGCCCTGCCGCTGGCGGACGGCAGCGCGCGGATCGCGCCGGCGTTCGCGGGGCGCCGCTGCGTCGTATGGGGCCCGCTGCCCACTGTCCTGGAGCGGTTGGGCAGCAGCACACCGGCCAGGGCTCCGATTCGCCATGAGGAAGCTGTGACCTCACTGGTGGAGCGTGACAGGGGGTGATCTCTGTGAAGTCGACTCCCTGAGGAAGTAAGAGATTGCGGGAGGAGACATCTCCGGCCGTCCACAGGCCGCCAGCCTGAAGCTGTCGGACCGTCGCGGTGATTTGCACGGCGACCGTACGTCAGGAGCTGCCCGTCCCCCGTCGTTCCCTTCCTGCCTTCGCACCTGGTTCAGCTGGGCTTCGACTACATCCTGGCCGTGGAAGCCGGAGACGGCGCTACGGCAGCGCGGCTCGCACCGGAGGCCAAGCATCCACCGGGGCTGCTACCGGCCACCGCGGAACTGGTCGTCTTCCCTGTGACCGCGGTGGCCGACGACACCAGGCCCTGTTCCGGCTCCTTCGCCCTGGACGAGGTCAGCGTCCTCTACCTCATGACCATCAACGGACGTCGTCGGCGCCGTGAAGGTCGTCCAGCCGCGATGAGTACGTGGAACGGGCCCGTGCGGCGGAGGACTGCGTGGTGGCCCTGCAGCGGTGACCGCGCCACCGGACAGCCGCGCCGGTGAGCTCCACTCGGCTGCTTCCACTGGGCGGATTCCATCGAGTGGAATCCACTGGATGGTCTCCACTCAGTGGACATCGCGTCCTGTGCACGGTGCACGCCGAGTGGCCGACGGGTTGAAGTGGTACGCATCGGGTGCGCGATATAGGTTCCGCCTGGCTCTGTTCACGAGAACCGGCTCTGGCTCAACTTCTGTGGTGCCGGGTCCGGTGCCCATGCGCTCGACTCTGCGCTACGCGCTGAGCTGCCGATTCCCCCGCTCGCAGGCTGGGCCGTGCCAGGCAACCGCGCCGCACCACAGAAGTTGAGCCAGAGCCCGATCTCGCGTACAAAGCCAGCCCCCCTCCGAACCGGGGAACGTCCTCTCCCGTCAAGACACGTTCTTCAGGGGCATGACGGTGGCTACCACCAACGCGCCTACTTGAAATGTGGTCACGCCGCAAAAACAGCGAGACCAGCCAGGACGGCGGCCTTCCGGCCCCGTATCAACCAGCCGCCGGTCGCTCGGGCGCAGCTTGCCCGGCCGATTTCCGGCGGCCTCTATCCGCAAGGAGCACTCATGTCGTATGACCGCCCCAGCCCGACCGCCGCTCAGTCAAAGCGCCGGATCTCGCGCTCCATGATGGTCTTCGCCTCAGCCGCTTTCATCACCGGAGGCATCGCGCTACCGGCCACTGCGGCGATCTCGCCCCAGACCCAGACCTCTGTCCAGAGTCTCCCGTCCGACGGCAGTAACCCCCACCGGCAGCCCGGTGGCGGAGCCTACGGGCCGGACACGTGCAAGCCCGGCTACGTCTGGCGTGACAGTTTTGATGGCGACACCCTGTGCGTCACACCGGCGGCACGACAGAAGGTCCACGACCAGAATCCCCACCGGCAGCCCGGTGGCGGAGCCTACGGGCCGAGCACGTGCAAGCCCGGCTACGTCTGGCGTGAGAAGTTCAAAGGCGACACCCTGTGCGTCACACCGGCAGAACGACAGCAGGCCAAGAACCACGGCACGGTGATCGACTACGGCACGCGTCTCATCCCCGTGTACGAATAGTTCCCCACGTTTCGACGGGTAGAGCCCAGGCCGGGCATAGGGGTCCACGGCGTCGGAACGCCCGAATACGCCCAGTATGAGGACGACCCCTCTTTCTGCGATGCACCGCGTCCGATGCCGCGCGCTGACCTACTGCGGATTACGGGATACGCGGATCACACCCCGGCGAAGGTGTGATCCGCACAGTGCGGGAGACAGGGGCTAGCCCCGCAAGTCCCGACAAACCCGCAGGTCAGAGCGCATATGGGTCGTCCTCGCGCACGCGGTACACCCACCGCCCCCTTAGCCCCGCAACCCCCTGCGGACCGCACCAAAAATCAGGTCAGCCGGCTGCGGCGGCTGGCCCCTCCCCGAACCGGGGAACGTCCCCAAGGCCCACGTCCATGCGCAGCCGCCGGAAGCGGAGCGGGTGGCGCCAGACTCCGCCCCGGTCCACGGCGGCGTCGGCGCTGACCTCCGCGACCAACTCTGGGCGGACCAGGCGCACGTCCAGGACGTCACGGGACCCCCACGTCACGGCGAACGTGACGCCCTCCCAGGGATGCCCCGGCTCGGCGGCCGTCAGGTGCTCCGCGACCAGGCGGGCCGCATCCGTGCGCAGCGGGACGGTGCGGCCGACCGCGCGGAGCCGGCCGGTGTGGTCGTAGCGGCCGAGCACCAGGAGCTGCGGGCGGGTGAGGGTGCCGGTGATGGCGCCGATGATCGCTTCGGTGGTGTCCCGGCGTCTGACCTTGGTCCACGCACCCCTGCGACCGGGCTCATATCGGCTGGTCAGAGGCTTGACCACGATGCCCTCGACGCCGGACACATCCGTCCAGGACTCCAGCCACTCGCGGGCCTTGGCCGCATCCGTGGTCATCGGGCACAGCGTCCACGGGGACGTCAGGCCGTGGTCGGCGAACAGGGCCTCCAGGCGGGTGCGGCGCTCGACGTAGGGCAGGTCGAGCAGCTGCCGGCCGTCGATCTGCAAGACGTCGAACGCGACGAAGAAGGCCAGCAGCTTCGCGGTCAGCGCGGGTGCGCTGCGGGCGCGGGCGGCGGCCCGGCGCTGCAACCCTTCGAACGACAGGGCGCCGGCCTCGGCGTCCCACACGAGCAGTTCGCCGTCCAGGACCAGGCCGTCAGGGAGCTGCGCCTCGGCGGCCGCGACGAGATCGGGGAATGCGCCCTGGACCAGGGCACCGCGGCGGGTCTGGACCAGCACCCGCCCACCTGGTGTGGCCGGGGTGAACACCAGCGCCCGGTACCCGTCGAACTTCTGCTCATACGCCACCCCAGAGGTGAGTGGACGCACCGGCGGGATCACCTCGGCGGCCTGCGCCAGCATCGGCTCCACCGGCGGACTCAGCACCATCCCCAGAGCCTCCCTCGCAGTCGCCCCCTTCCAGAGTCGCCCCACCCGTCGCGCACGGTCCGGCGGAACGGACGGCCACCACGTAATCCGTCCGAAGGGCCCGCGGGGCCTTCCGGGTATGGACGCAGCTCCGCCCCGGCACAGTGGCAACACCCTGCACCGGGGCGGGGGTGAGCCGGGCCCGAGGAGAACCACCTCTAGGTGAGCTGGCCTGTCCCTTCGAGGCCGGCGACTGCGTTGATCACGTTTCCGATCCCGTTGTTCACCGAGTCACCGAAAGTCTGCGAGTTGAAATTGAACGACTCGTCCCGTACGACGCTTCCGATGGTGCCGGGGCCGTCGCCCTGGTCGGCATTCGAAGTTCCCGTGAACGACAGGGCGGCCCCCCGCGAGGGCAACAGCAGCAAGTACCCGCTTGGTGTTGTTCATGCCCCAGCCAACGATCTCCAATTCTGGCGGGTTACGTCCGGCAAGCAGACCCCCCCCCCCGGTCCGTCATCCATCCGAGGGGCCTAGCAGAGCCGTCTGGGCCGGCTCCGGGCCTCAGTGCGGCACGGTGGCGGCATGCGCCGCTGGCCCCTGCTCCTGCCCCTGCTCTGCTCCCTGCTCACGGCCTCCGGGTGCCTCACCGTCCACCCCGCCCGGGTCCCGCCCGCAGGCACCGACGCCGCAGCGTCCGCAGACCCCAGCACTCGGGCGCACCCCGGCCCGGCGCCGAAGCGGCGCTACCCCTGTCCTCCCTGCCCGAGACCGCCACCCCACCGGCACAGCGGACCGACCCTTCCACGACTGCGGCCGGTAAGGCATCCGGCGAGGACCAGGCCGGGCCGCCGACCCGCCGGGCGGTGGCGCACCAGACGGTGCCGCGCCCCGCAGCCGCACCCAGGCCCAAAACCAGGCGGGCGGCGAGACCCCACCACGACGTCTCGTGCTGGTGTTCTGCCGCTGCGTCCCCTTTTGAGGCGGGGGCCGGCGGCGGTTCGGTGCGGGCGCCAGCCGCGTGCTGATGTGCCCGCGCGATGGTGGAGTCGACAGAGATGTCCCAGTCGATCTCACCGGCCGCGTCGGCCGCGGCCTGCACCTGCTGGAGCAGCCGTTCCCAGGTGCCGTCGGCCGACCACAGGCGGTGGCGTTCGTAGACCGTCTTCCACGGACCGAACCGTTCGGGCAGGTCACGCCACTGAACTCCGGTGCGCACCCGGTGCAGAATCCCGTCGATCACCTGCCGGTGATCCCGCCACCTGCCGCAACGCCCATTGCTGACCGGCAGGAACGGCCTCAGTCGTTCCCACTCGGCATCCGTCGGATCGCCCCGCCCCATGTCGATAAGAACGATCAGCAGCAAGAGTCAGTCGCATGCTCTGTCGGATCAGTCCTAGTCTCCTGAGAATCCGAAGATTCCCAGGTGAGTCGGCCTGTCGCCGGGGTAGAGGACGATGTAGTAACCGGTCCACCGCATCTGACACTCACCGAGCAGGCTTTGCTCGTGCTCCTCATGGCTCGCAGCCTCATTGGCAGCAGCGGCAAGTTCCTCATACTGCTCGACCGACGGTCGGTTTGTGCCGAAGTGGTGCATCACGCGGCTGAGAGCCAGAGGACGCAGGGTGCCGTAGTCAGCGATACCGGACCTCGTCGGCGGGTCATCCGTGGCAACAACCCTGTCGATATCGAGGATCGTATGGGTGCCCTCGACCCCCATGAACTCCTCGTCCTCGTAGAGGTCCTCCAGGCTTCGGTATCGGGCATCACTGCCGTACTCCTCGTGGAACACTCTGGCCTGCAGTGTCGCCAAGGCCGCCTCTACATCGCCGTCGTACCTGGTGACGTAGTCCCATCCGCTGGCACCCATCGAGCCACCCCTCCCTGATGATCGTGAACGCGCGAACGATAGCGGCGGGGACTGACAACGCCGCTGCCTGGCGTCGGGCTCTGCTCGATGTCCCGGATTGAGGTGGCCAGGCCCGTCGACCCCGTTACGGAGATCGCCCGGACAGGCCCTAGTGCTGCCCCGCGCAAGTTCGTGGAGGGGTGTTGGGTCTGATCAGGCGGTCTTGAGTGGGCTGCCGTTATAGGTCCACCTGTACGGCTTCGCGGTCTCGTTGCGGCCGATGACGTAACTCTCCAGCTTGTCGATGAGGTCATCGCGGCTGGAGAAGTCACCGTGTCGCAGCACGCGGCGGGTCAGGACGGAGAAGAACAGCTCGATCTGGTTGAGCCAGGAGGCGTGCGGCGGGGTCCAGTGCGTGCCAGCGCGGGTGGTCGGCGAGCCACGCCTTGGTGTGTTTGGCGGTGTGGGAGGAGCCATTGTCCAGCACGACATGGATGTCCTGGTCTGGGGCGATGGCCGTGTCGAGCTGGTCGAGGAAGGCAGTGAACGTCGCTGCGTCGTTGCGGGCAATGATCTCGGTGAGGATCTCGCCGGTGCGCACATCCAGGGCGGCGACCAGCGAGGCGGTGCCGTGGCGGCGGTACTCGAACTCCTCGCGAGCGGGCTCGCCCGGCCCGGCGGGACGACCGGGGTGGCGCCTGGCGCGGGCGGCGATCGCGGTCTTCTCGTCGATGGACAGCACCACCGCCCCTTCAGGTGGGTCGCGGTATAGGTCGCACACGTCCGCGACACGGTCCCAGAAGTCGGGGGTGTCCCGGCGGGTGAGCCAGCCGCGGACCCGGTGCGGCTTGAGGTCCAAGTCTGCCAAGATCCGGCCGACTTGGGAGGCAGAGATGGTGGCGAAGACCGTGCCGGCGACCTGGGCGGCGATCGTGCGGTGCGACCAGGTCGCTTCCGGGTGCGGGGGCGCACTGGTGGCGGCGGCCACGATCGCCACCGCCACCTGGGGCCCGTAGGCTTTGGGCCGGCCTGAGCGGGCCGCGTCCTTCAGCCCGTCCTGGCCCAGAGCGGCGAACCGTCCGCGCCACTTACGGACCGTGTTCACGCTGACCGCCAGGTCCCGCGCGATGGCCCCATTGCTAAGGCCCTCAGCCGCCGCCAGCACGATCCGCGCCCGGAGCACCGCCCGCACCTGCGCTTTCAGGGAGACCGCTGTACGGATCAGACGCTCGCGCACTCTCTCGTCCAACTCCACCACGACCGCCTCAACCATCCCGGCCACACCCTCGCCCGCCCCGACCAAAGTGATGATCATGGCGTATGCGGGGGCGACCCAGCAGGATGGACCCGTGCCGAAGAATCCGCCCGAGTCCATGCAGGATCACCTGCGCCACCGTCTGAACGTCCGCGCCAAGGAACGCTGGCCCCAGCTCGCCCGCGTCCAGGTGCGCTTCCGCTCCGGATTCGCCTACGTGGCAGGGCAACTGCCGGGCGAGGAGGAACCGCTGCCGCTATGCCGCCTGCGCTTCACCGGCGCCCTGCACACCTGGGGCTTCGCCCTCTACCTCGCCAGCCGAGGCAAGTACGAGGACAACCTCCTGCCCACCGGACTGCCCTTCGGCTCACCCGAAGACTGCATGGACTGTGCCTGCTACCTCTATCTCCGTGACCAGCCGGCCTGACCAACACCCCTTCACGAACTAACGCAAAGGAGGGCTACCGCGCATCGAAGGCAACCCATGTGTTCCCCGGCAGCTCTGGCTTCCCAGGCACCGGTCGCCGCTCCTCGGTCCAGGCCTCGCCCGCGACTTCGGAAGCGACGTGACGCCAGAAGCGTGCCGCGCCCGCGTTCTCCTCCTGGAAAGCGATCTCCCATCGGCCAGGGTGCGCGGCCAGGACGGCCTGCACCGCTCGCAACCCGAGGCCGGACCGGCGTGCCCCACGCACCACGAAGAAGCTGTTCAGCACACGCGCATCGCTGTCCAGCGCGTGTACGAACGCAAAGCCGACCGGCCGGTCACCAGACCATACGAGATAAGCCGACCAGGTGGGATCGCCGATCGCCGACTCTAGCCACTCGCGGCGGTATGTTCCGTCCGGGTTCGGCAGGACGCCCCAGAACTCCGACAGGTCGTGCAGGAAAAGCGGCCAGAGTCGTTCCAGGACGTCGCGGTCCCCGGCGCCCGCTCTGCGGACAATAAAGTCTGCCATCTGATCCTCCTCGAGAACGCGAGAAGCCTTCCGGCAGACCGGAAGGCTTCGAACTATCGAGCGGACCTTATCGTGTCTACGACCTGGACACGCAGCTCGCAGATCCAGGCCGCGCGGACGATGTCTGCGTCGGCACCGTCACGTTCAGCCGACGTAGCGGACGCACGGAGGCTCACCTGCACCCCTCCACGAACTAACGCGGCACAGCAGTAGGTAGCGTCTTGTCGATCACTGGTCGAGCCAGATGAGGGTGCTGGCGAGGGTGATCGCGGCTTGGTAGCGGGCGGGGTGTTTGATGCCCCTAT
>NZ_JBVIGX010000068.1:1168-15215 GCF_055570595.1 Streptomyces sp. NPDC031132 | reverse complement strand
AACTCGCCCTGGACCGCAGCGGGCCGGCGGCCGTAGCCGCCCGAACGGCTCGGACTTCCGGAACGGCTCGGGGTGGAGGAGCCGAAGCGGCCGCCTCGAGGCGAACCGGCGCCGCCCGCGCCGAAAGCGGAGCCGCCGGTGCGGCTGCGGGTGCGGGAGGAACGCTCGTTCGTACGTACGGGGTTCATTCAGAACCTTCCTTGACACGGCACGCATCAAGGAACTCCCGCAGCGGAAGAGCAGCGCAGGGAATTACCGGAACGGGCCGAATGGAATGCGAAAGTGAATCTGGCCTACGGAAATCTGCAACCGTGAATACCGCGTCCCGCGGGAGAGGCCACTGCGGGAAATGTGCGGGTGCAGCTGGGGCCCGCACCCCGAGGGATGCGGGCCCCAGCTGCAAAATGCGCGTCAGTGTCAGGCGGGAACGATGTTCTCGGCCGTCGGGCCCTTCTGGCCCTGCGCGATGTCGAAGGTCACCTTCTGGCCTTCCGCCAGCTCGCGGAAACCTTGGGCGGCGATGTTCGAGAAGTGGGCGAACACATCGGCGCCGCCACCGTCCTGCTCGATGAAGCCGAAGCCCTTTGCTGCGTTGAACCACTTCACGGTGCCAGTAGCCATGTCATATCTCCTTTGAGGCAGTACACCGGAATCCGCGCCATGCGGACACCGTGTCGCCGCGATGATGCCCCGCCCGGAGAAATGACCGAGAAATATAAAGCGCTTCCGTGCGGCGCGGAGGCCGACTGGATACGCTTGAAGTTTTTGGGTACCAAAACTGCAACTGACATCGACAGTAGCACGCCGCAGTGGCTCGTGTGCGCTGAATATTTCCACCTTATGCGCGGTGGTAAAAAGTCTCCCTGCGGGGTCCCTCAAACTCTCAGACCGCGGGCACAGATATTGATTCGTTCTCGATCAAGCGTGGTCTCGTTCCGTCGATCAGGACAGAGAGCCGGGCTTGCGAGGTGGTGGAACGGCCCGCAGCAGTTCCCACAGGGGGCGGGAGCCGCCGGCCCACTGGGCGAGGAGGTGGCGGTCGACGAGGTGGAGGCGCTGGGACTTCGCGAAGTCGAGGGCGGGGCCGGAGAAACGGCCGTTGGTGAGCATGACCAGGACGTCGCCGCCGTGAATCTGACGACCGGTGCCGTTGAGGACGTGAAGGTCGGGTGTGCCGATCGCCGATCCGGACCAGCCGGCCCTGCGGTGCTTGCACTGGATCACCCAGCGGCGCCCGTAGGGGTCGGTGGCCTTCACGTCGGCCCCGTTGTCTCCCCGTCCCCCCACCTTCTGCGCGTCGGAGCAGCCGTCGCGGTGCATGAGGTCCCGCACGGCGAACTCGAAGTCGTTGTGGTGGAGGCCGTCGAGGTGCTCGACGGCGTAACGCAGGCCCAGGGACCGCGCCTGTTCCCAGCGGGCCGCCTCCCGCCGTCGCCACACCCGGAAGCCGCCTGCGCAGGCCGCGGCCGGCAGCAGGAGGGCCACGACCCACGGGTGGGCGGCCAGCCAGTTCAGCAGCGCCACGATCAGGCTGACGACCACCAGAGCCGCGAGCCCGAGGAAGACCAAGCCTTCGGAGCCCGAATTCTTGCGGCGACGCGGGGTGCGGCTGCGCGTACGTCGCCTCGCGGGCGGACGCCGGGTCACCGGCCGCTTCCCGTGCCAGGGAAAACGATCGGGTAGGAGACGGTCGGCGTCGGCCGGGGCTGTTCCCGCTCGTCCCAGGCCGGCCATTTGATCGGGTAGACCACCGTCGACTGCGGCTGGGGTAACTCCCCTCCGGGCGCCGCCCCCGAGCTTGCGCTCGTCGTGCCGTTGCCGAAGACGAATACGCCGACCACGAACATGCCCAGCAGCGCGCTCTCGCGCCGAGCACCCGCCGGTAGCCGGACATGACCGCTCACCGGAGTGCCGTCCGACCGCACGTATTTCTTGATCCAGGGCACAGCCGTATCCCCCTCATCACTCGCGTTGCGCCTCCCTGCGCAACCGACCCATGAAAGCAGCTACCCCTGACAACGCGTCATGGTTCGATCGCAATTCGTGATGCCGCCACGGGCGCGGCCTGCCCGCGGCGCCCGTCGAAGGCCCGGCCGACACCGGGGCGGCGAAGGGCTTGGTGTGCGGGGCCGACGGAACCGGGTAACGTCATTGGCATGTTCTTCCGGACGCCGATTTACGAGTGAGAGCGTGACGGGCCCCTGCTGACGCCCTTCGACGTCGCCGCGCCCGTCCCCCACCGATGCATCCGTAGATCACTTCGCATCCTCACCTGGAGAACCCATGACCGTGAGCAAGAACATCAACAACCCCGTGGGCATGGGCGGCGGCCAGCGCAAGAGGCTGTCCCGCGCCGAACGCCAGAACAACGGTCCGCACCGCAACCTCGACCGCCAGGGCGCCGCCGACCAGAAGGCGGAGCTGGTGCGCAAGATGCGCGAGAAGGCCGCCGCAACCGAGGGCGCCGGGCAGACGGACGACGCCACCGCCCAGAGCTGAAGCACCGCCCGCAGGGCGGCCCCGGTCCGCGGACCGGAGAGTCAACTGACGACGAAGGCCCAGGTCTCTGACCTGGGCCTTCGTGTCTGAGCGGATGCCGGCAACCGAACCCGCTCAACACGCTTGGGAATCACCGATGCCCAGCTCAATCATCTTGCTTCTGACCAGCGAAAACATGCCCTGGCGGCCGTCGTCCCGCAGGCTCGTGGTGGTGTCGTCGGCAGGCTGCCCCAGGTACGCACGCATGACCTGGTCCAACTCAAGGTGCTGCCGGTCGTGTTCGAGGAGCTTCACGGACGTGCTTCGCCAGGTCGTCGAGGATCTCCTTGGCGACCTTCTACGTGGCGCGGTGCAGCTTGTCCGCGCAGGCTCCGGCCTGGCCGGCAGGTGACGGGACACATGATCGACGATCACCGCCACGGCGACCGGCAGCTAGGTGTTCAGCTCCTGGAGGGTGTTCAGGTGGTGCATGCCTACGGCTACGGGCAAGGGCGGGGCAGCGAGTCCGCGCCGGAAATGCGGTGCGGCCCGGCGGCCCGTTCACCGGTGAGGCCTGGGTGAGCCAGTTCCTCCGACTGGACTCCAGGAGAGGCCAGAGCGCGTGCGCAACGGGAAGGGTAAGAACAGATGACCGGGATCGAAAGCCTGTGGGAAGACTTTGAGCTCCCCAGTAAGGATGCACTCCACTACGCCGACGGGCACTCCTATGATGTCGCCCTCGACCGCTCCGCACCGAGGGGTTTCACGGTGCTTGCCCCCTTCGATCTCAATGAGATGCTGGAAAGCGATCCGTCTTGGGTGTCTTCGGTCGATGGGCTTTCCGCCGTAGACCTGGGAGAGAAGGGGCTGCTGTGGGGCGGTGAGGGTTCGTACGGTTCGGAGGGGTTCATCGCACGTTTGACTTTTGATCGTGCGTTGATTTGGGCAATGTTCTTTAGGGAATCCAATCCGTTTGATCGGATTCAGCTGTCCGGAAACGTTGCTGTCTTTACGTCGACCTCGGGGTTCAAGATTTCAGTCGACATCGACGATCCGAGAATCCCAATCTCTGGACCCGTGTCGCATCGAACGACGTAAGGGTCGCCCCCGCCCAAGAAGGGCGATGCGGGCGCAAGAAGCAGGTTGTATGGGTCCGGTGTAGGTGTGCAGCGTCGCGAAGCCGACGCTGTGCCCTGCATCGCGGCAGCGGGTGGTGGGTGTGCTGCCGTAAGGCGCGCGCGGAGCGCAAGTCGGCGCCGTTGCGCATTTCATGGCGTTCGCAGTACCGCGTCGTCCCCATCCTGTCAGGTCTCGAGGCGTCGCTCGGTGCGCACGAGCCACCTTCAGCACCAGTGCGCGACGTCATGCCCGGTCGGTTCGAGTCCTCGGTCCATCGGTCTCAGATCCTCCCGGTGCCGGCCCGTGATCACCATCAGGGACGCATAGCAGCCCTGCTCGCCGAGGAACACCGCCCCCGCCTCCTGCGCGTCGTACAGCTCCTCGCAGCGTGCATCCCAGGCCACGTACGCGCGACCGAACTCTCTCGATCGCGGTGAGCCCGCTTCGCAGCGCCTCGGCCACGAAGGGGCGTCCGGCGAACTCGGCGGTGGTCGGCTGTGCGGGGAAGGCCGGCCCGATGCCGGGCCACTGCCACCTACCGTTGCCTATGGTCGGCGTCATCAGGCCGCAGTCGGGGGCCTGCTCCCCCTCCTCCGACGCGGAGCAGGAAACTCCGATACTGCGCTGGCAGACTGACGCGTAGGTCCGCTTCCAGCGCTCGGATCTCTGTTTCGCTCATGACTGGAGGCGAAAGCCATGCGCCCGTGCCCCGAAGGTCTTGTCTGCTCTGGGGTGTTCGGCAAGCCGAAGTACCCGCTCCCGCACTCCCATCCACGTTTCTTCGCTTTGCTCACGGGGGCTAAGAGGTGCGCAAGTGGTGCGCGCCTCCCGATTAGGTCTAGACAACGATAAAGGCCCAGGTCTGTGACCTGGGCCTTCGTTCAAGAGCGGATGACGGGAATCGAACCCGCGCTATAAGCTTGGGAATCACTCGGCACTTGAGGTTCGTTAGGGTTCTGACCTGCGAAGATGTGCCTTTCGAGGTTGATTCCGAGGGTTCCGGACCGTCCTCTGCTGACCGCTGTTTACCGCCCTGACTGGCACGTAGTGGCACGCGCCGCTCAGAGTGCTTGGCCGGCCTGACCTACCTACTGAAGTTGAATGCGTGATGTCGGCCTGATCGGGATCAGCTGTCCATGATCAGGCCGACATCACGCATTCGACTTCAGTGGCGGCTGAGGAATCCTTCGACCGCTGTCGCCAGGGCCTCCGGGCTCTCGTCCGGGGCGAAGTGGCCGGCGTCGTCGAAGACCTCGAGCTCGGCGTTCGGATACCACTGCAGCCAGGTGGACCGCATGGTGTCGGGGCCCATCGCCGGGTCGTTCGCACCGGCTACGACAAGCACCGGGGTTGGATTTCCCTCGATCCGCTCGTGGATGTCGGAGCCACGAGTCCAGGATTCGAGGTACGAGCGCAGGGCCGCCGACGAGGAGCGTTCAGAGCCGCTCACTCTGGCATCCAGCCATGCATCGTCGTGCCGGCTGCCGGTGATGACGTCGAAGATCGTCCTGCGGTTGCCGGAATCCTCCACGGCCCCGACGAACAGGTCCCACATCTCCCCTTCAAGTGGGAACCCGGACGCTGGTACCGGCGAGATGCCGACGATCGAGCGGACCCGCGAGGGGGCGTCCAGCAACATCAGCTGGGCCGCCTTGCCGCCCATGGAGTGACCGATGACCGAGAAGGTGTTCCAGCCGAGGTCGTCGGCCACGGCGAGGGCGTCCGCCGCGATCTCCTCCATCGTGTACGTGCCGGGGGTGTCCATCGCCTCGCCGTACCCACGGCAGTCCACGAACGCATAACTGAACGCGCTCCCGTCCAGGTACCGCCGCAGATCGGCGAAACTCGACCTGTCGCTGAGCCAGTGGTGGAGTGCGAGGACCCGCTCCGGACCGCTGCCCTGCACCTCGTACGGAATTACGTGTCCAGCTGCATGACCTGTCACAACGTTGGGTCTCCCTCTCCGGGCCGGGCCGGAATCCCGCCGGCTTGAGACTTCGCCCCAACGGCGTATGCGTGATGCCGGTCAGCCGTCCATGATCAGGCCGGTGCCGGCCAGGCAGCCGTCGACCAGGTCCGGGCGGTACTGGATCTGCTTGAGCTTGTGCTTGACGGCGCGGGTGATCTGGCCGAGGTTGGCTGCGGCCAGGTTGCCGATGTCGCGCTTGACCAGCGACCAGATGCCCTTTTGAGGGTTCAGGTCCGGCGAGTAACTCGGCAACTGGAAGACAGCGAGCCAGTCCGCGTGGTCGGCGATGAACTCGCGCATCGGTTCGACCAGGTGCATACGCAAGTTGTCCCACACGAGCACGATCGGGCCGCCGAGCTGAATGTGGGCCCTACTGGCACGTTGTGGCACGGCCTTCCGTCATCCGCGCCACTCGAGCAGGACGAGCGTCGCGTCGTCCGAGGTGGTTTCGCCGCGTGCCCGCTTGAGGGTGTGCGACAGGTCCCGAGCCATCGTGCGGATCCCGTGGTCAGCCTGCTCCAGCTGGTTCACCCAGTCGATCAGCTGCTCCTCGCCGAACTGTTCCTGCCCGCTTTCGTGTTCTTCGATCAGGCCGTCGGTGAAGCAGAGGACGCGGTCGCCCGGCTCCAGCGCCACCGCGCTGACCTGCGGCTGGGCCCCTCCGAAGCCGACGGGGAGGGTCGTGGGGCTGTCCAGACGGCGTACGACGCGGTGCGCGCGGATCAGCATCGGCGCGGGATGCCCCGCGTTGACCCACTGGAGGCGCCCCGTGTCCGTGTCCAGACGCATCATCTGGGCGGTCACGAAGTGGTCCGGGTCGAACTGCTCGGCGACGGCCCGGTCCATGAAGAGGTAGATCTCGGACAGTTCGATGCTGATCCTGCGGGCGTGGCGGTACGCGCCGATGGCCACCGTGGCCATAGTGGCCGCGTCCAGGCCGTGCCCCATGGCGTCGACCATGGCGAGGTGCAGGACATCGCCGTTCAGGGCGTAGTCGAAGCTGTCCCCCGCCACGGCGTAGGCGGGCTCCAGGACTCCGGCGACCGCGACGCGCGGCATCACCATCGACAGCGGTGGCAGCAGCGACCACTGGATCTCCGCGGCGACGCTCATCGGTTCGCTGCGGCGGGTCCGGAAGAAGAGGTCGGTGTAGCCGTTCTTGGTCTCCAGCAGGTCGGCCGCCAGGCCCGCGATCCTGCACAGGAGGCGGCGGGCGTCGTCGTCGATCACGTCCAGGGTGACCGCGAGGACCCCCACCTGGTCGCCGCCGTCCAGCAGGGGCAGGTGGACCCGTACGCCGTCGGGCGTCAGGACTTCGACGGGGCGTGACTCCAGGAAGCACCGGCCGGCTTCGGACCGGTCGATGGGCTGCGGGTCACCTGCGGCCACGCCGCCGGCGGGCAGGGGGACCAGCTGTTGCTGTCCGTAGTCCTGGAGCAGGATCTGTGGTTCGCGGCCCCCCATCCGGGCCAGCGTCTCGGCGACGAGCGGGACGACCATGTGCGGCGCCAGCTCGTGCGCCCGGTCCAGGAGCGCCCCGAGCAGTTCCTCCCCGAAGCTCTCCGAGAGGTCCGGGTCCCCGCGCCCTACGACGGTCATCCTGTTGCCTCCAACCGGGCGGCGGGCCGGCGTCCGGCTGCACGGGCGGCGTGGCCTCCAGGATGCTCCCCCGCGACCGGGCACGCCATACGGCTTCCGCGCCCGGCGGCCTCCACGTTCCGGATTCCCCGGTGGGCCGGTTCACGCAGGGCTTGCACGGTCGGGTCCCGTCGCCCGCCGGCGGGCCTGACCGGCTGCTACCAGGCATTTTCCTGCCCGCGGTGGTGAAGGGATTCGTCTGGTGACAAACCAGCCCCAGGTCGCTGACCTGTGGCTTCGTCATGGAGCGGACGACGGCAACCGAGGTGGGCTCTGCCGCCGTGAGGTGTCGCTGTGCCGTCCAGTGCCGCCGGCCTGAAGGGGCCGTGCCAGCACGCTCCCCGGGCGGTCCGCGGCACCGGCGTTGCCGTGGAGGCCCTGGACCACACCGTTCGCCCGGTCGATGTGCGCGCCCCGCGCACATCGACCGATGATGGGAGTACGGCCGAACATGCGGAGCTGACCATGACGGGTTGGCGTGTCAGGGAGTACACCCAGGATGATCTCGAAGCGGTGATCCGAGTCGACGCGGAGAGCGGCACGGCCGAAGAGCCACCTCTCTTTCCGCTCTCGGACGCCGTGGCGGCCCTCCAGGCTCTCCACCCTGCGGTGGTGGCCACCGCGGACGAGGTGGTGGTCGGCGCCGCGGTGAGCAGGGTGGAGGGTGACCGGGCGTGGATCCTGCGCATCAGCATGGCGCCTGCCTGGCGTCACCAGGGGCTGGGCAGCGACCTGATCACGGCTCTGGAGCACCGGCTGTTCGCCGGTGGTATCCGAACGGTGCACGCGGTCCTGCCCGACGGCGAGACCGGTGCCACCGCCCTGCACAACTGCGGCTTCGGCGCCCGTCCGGGCATGGTCTTCTTCGAGAAGCGCGGGCGAGTGACCCCTCAGGCGGTCAGCATGCTCGCGTCGCTGGGAGCGGAGCTGCCGCCCGGAGGACTGTGGCAGAAGGTCGCGGGCATGGAGAGGGAGAAGGAGCTCATCGAGCGGCGGCTCGTGCTGCCGCTGGCCCATCCCGAAATGGCCGCCCAGCACGGAGTGGAGCTGCCGCGGGCGGTGATGCTGTTCGGTCCGCCGGGGACCGGCAAGAGTACGTTCGCGCACGCGATCGCCAGCCGTCTGGGATGGCCGTTCCTCGAACTGTTCCCCGCCCGGCTGGCCGCCGAGGACGGTCTGGCCAGCGGGCTGAACCGGCGCTTCGACGAGATTGCCCGGCTCGACCACGTCCTGGTCTTCATCGACGAGGTTGAGGAGATTGCGGGGACCCGAAGCGGCGCGGACGCGACCGCGGTCGGCGTCGTCAACGAACTGCTCAAGGCGATCGTCCGGTTCCGGGGCCAGGACGGGCGGCTGCTCGTCTGCGCCACGAACGACGTGACCACGCTTGACTCCGCGTTCCTGCGGCATGGCCGTTTCGACTACGTTCTGCCGATCGGCCCGCCCGACGACCGCGCGAGGACCGCGCTGTGGCGGAGCTACCTGGCCCGAGCGGGCGCGGAGGCCGACAGCGCGGTGCTGGCGACCGCCAGCGAGGGGTTCACCCCTGCCGACATCGCCCATGTGGCGCGTACCGTCTCCCAAGTCCAGTTCGAGCGCACCTTCGACACCGGAACCCGCGCCCGCCCCACCACCGAGGACTACCTGGGAACCATCGGCGACACCAGGCCCACGGTCAGCGCCGCCATGGCTCAGGAGTTCGCCCACCAGACCGAGGAGTTCGCCCGCATCTAGGCCGTCTCTTCCTCCTCGGCCTCCATGCGCCGGATTCCCTCGTGGGTGAGGGTGACCATCGCGGGGGTGTTGCCGGGTTCCCAGTCGACGGTGATCAGCCCTTCGCCCGCCAGGTAGGTGCAGGCGGCGGCCAGGTCCTGTTCCGGGACGTGGAGGTCGCGCCGCAGCTGCGCCCCGGTGATACCGAGGAGGCGGTTGCCTTCGACGGCTTCGTACAGGACCCGGAGCACCTGAGCGCGGTAGGTCTTGCGTTCGCGCAGCGTGGCCATGACCGCGTCCTTTCGTGCGTGTGCGGGTGGGCTCCGGGCCGGTCGGGGCTTCTCAGATCTCGTCGGAGTGGGCGATGGCGCCGACGGGGGACCGGCCGGCGGCCACCCATGAACGGGTTGGGTCGGCGGGTGTTGCCGTGTCCACTGTGAGGTGGAGGCGGGTATTGCCGTCGAGGGCGGGGTAGCTGTGCTGTTCCGTGCCCGCGAACCAGTGACGCAGCGCCTCCGCAACTGCTCGGGCGGCTTCGGGAGTGTGCGCGATGATCCGTACCTCGGCGTGCCCGAGCGATGGCCGTGCCTGGTTCTCGATGTACTTCACGTGGGCGTGGTTCCCTTCGGGGTGGGCGAGAGGCCGGCGGTTCGGGGCGCCGTGACGCCCCGACCGCTGCCCCCGGTCGGAGGAAGGTCCCTTCCTCACCGGTCGGCATCCGTGTGGTGGGCTCGACGACCGGTGTCGTCCGGCAGGCCGGGAGGCCTCGGCAGGGGGGTGCTGAAGCGGTAGGCCTCGATCCGCGCGTCGTGCTGGGCGTTGAGCAGGTGGATCCAGCGCATTCCGATGGCGATCGCGAGGATGATCACCGCGATGAGGACGATGGTCTCCACGGAGCTCACCGCCAGCCGTTTCCGGGCAGGGGGAGGGCGCTTCGGCCCATCGAGTTCCCGAAGGGGGACATGCAGGCCCCGCCTTCGCTCTCCCAGGTGGCTTCCCGGCGGCGGGCGTCGCGGATGCCGCGCCCGATGACGGTTTCGTTGGCGATCAGGACGCCTGCGGTCAGGACGCTGCCGGGGATCGCCGCGGCGGCCATCAGACGGGTGCGGCGGCGGGTCCGGTCTCGGGCGGGATGACGAGGAGGTCCCAGCGGCCGACCGTGTAGGAGAGCAGGATCAGCTTGTCGGGGTCCTGTTCGGTGAACCAGCCCACGTGCAGCACGCGCCCGCCTACGGGAACCTTGCGCGGTACGACGGGCCAGCACATGGGGTTCACGGTGACACGGGTGACGCGGCCCCAGGGTTCGTCCAGGGCGGCGACGAGCGGTGGAAGCTCGGCTTCGAGGTCGCGGGAGTAGGGCCACCAGGCCCCGTCCAGCTGGCCGGCGAGCGTGGTCCTCGGGGCGAGGGACAAGCGAGCCGGGAACTCTGAGGCGAGGTCGCGGGGCGCGGTCCGGTCGAGGGTGGTGGTCATGGTGTGGACCTGCCCCCGGACCGCCCGTCGGCAGCCCGGTTTTTAGGCGATCGCCAGAAATGACACCCGCGTGAAAGCGGGTGCGCGAAGTACTCCCGGTGCTTTCACTGTACGCCTGTTCGGCGGGCTATGGCCGGTCTGACCAGGTATTTTCCGGCGGGTGATGGAGTGGGCGACGGGAGTACCGTGAAAGGACGACAGGCCCGCGCACGTCGCCCGACCGGCACCGGCACCGGTGCCGACCTGCGACGCAGTACGGCCGCACCCCGTGGACGGGCGGACCCGCATGGCTGACTCCGACATCCCCCACACATCCCCACTGCTCCTGCCGGATGCGATCCACCAGGCGATCAAACCGGGTACGGCTCTGCTGCGGCTGGAGACCACGCGGTCCCGGGAGGGGCTCCTGGACGGCGCGTGGTGGCCGCGCACCCGCGACATCGGAACCGAGCTGCCCGCGCTGATCAGCGTGTTGACCGGGCATCTCGGACCCATCACCCGCGTGGGTGTGGACGCGTCCGCCTGGAACGACCTCCCGCCCCGCCTGGTCGTCGACGGCCAGGTCGTGCACCTCGATTCCGACCCGGTCGGCGACGACACCGTCCTGGTCACTCGCGGCCACAACGACCACTTCGCCCTGCTGGTGGTTCCCCCGGACACCACCCGCCGACGCGGCCCGCGAAGCGATGACCCGCGCCGTCCGCGCCGACAACATCACGCAGGCCGCTCAGATCCTCATCGCCCACCACACCCGAGCCTGAGGACGCGCCGCCGATGCGGCAGGCTGATCCCGATCCTCAGGCCGAGCCCCCCAGCGCGGCGGCCCCGTGGCGGGCGGCCCGCTTCTTCGGCGTCGGGTGGGATGCGACAGAGCCGGTCGGAGTGACGGTGGACCGGCCGGGTCCTGGGCGTATGAGCGTTGGTTCGCTGGTCAAAGCCCCTCGTCGTGCAGGTCCTCTTCGCGCAGCAGGTCGTTCTCACGGCGGCTCGAGGTCTCCTTCCGGCCGGATTTCTGTCTCTTCTCGCGGGACGACTTGCCCGGCTGGGGCTGCGCGGGGTCTCCCGGGCGATGGTGTTCCTGCGCCTCACGGCCCTTGCCCGGCTGCTGACTCTTGTCCTGCCTGCCATCCATGACGGCGACTCCTCTTGATGCATGGGTACGGATTCCTCTCGGATCACGCTGACACGCACAGGGACGGTCTGCATCATGTCGCCTGCGAGCCGAGGCACACGGATGACGCCCCACCCCGCCCGTCGGCCTCACAGCGCACGTGGAAAACCGCGCCCGCGCTTGTCCGGCAAACGCTCTACCCAGCGGCGGAGAGGGACGGCAACGAAGAGGTCCGGAGCGCCGCGCGCGGCGAACGCAAGGACTACTCCTGTGAACGGGTTCCCATCGCGAAGGGGGGCATGCAGGGGTCTTTCGAGCGACGCACAAGCCGTCCGGCACGATCGTGGCGCTCAAGAAGCTCCACGAAAAACACCCAGGAGCGCTGGGACGGGGGCTGGTCGCGCCTCGGCCTGCGTCCCTCGAGCGCCGGCGCCTAAGGACGGTCTACGGTGGCGAGTGAGGAAGGGCAGGTTCTACGACGTAGTCGGTGTCCGTCGTCAGGTGGAGACGGATGCCGCCTTCGGGACGAAGCGAGGCCCCAACGGGTTGGGGCGTCCCGGGTGTCGGGGGCGCGGAAGGAACCGGGCAGTGGTCCAGCCGGGCGGCGCACGGCACCCACCTGGGCATGCGCGGCGCTGCCACGGGCGCGGATCTCCCCCGGGCATCCGCGCATGAGTACGCCTTCGTCAGGGCTCCGGGTCGTATCCGACGGCCGGCGAGTTCACCTCAGTCCGAGGCCAGCGGTGGGGATGACTCGGCGGCGCGGCGGTATTCGGCGTTGATGCGCTGGGCTTCCTCGAGTTGGTCCTCGAGGATGATGATGCGGCAGGCGGCCTCGATGGGGGTGCCCTGGTCGACGAGTTCCCGGGCGCGCGCTGCGATGCGCAGTTGGTAGCGGGAGTATCGGCGGTGGCCGCCCTCGGAGCGCAGCGGGGTGATCAGACGGGCTTCGCCGATGGCGCGCAGGAAGCCCTGGGTGGTGCCGAGCATGGCGGCTGCCCGCCCCATCGTGTAGGCGGGGTAATCGTCGTCGTCAAGACGGCCGAACGAGTCGTCTGCTGTCATTGCACCTCTCTCGTGGAACGCATGGAGGGGCCCTGGTGCCGTACGGCACCAGGGCCCCGAAGGAACTACTACACCATCTGTCGGCCCTGATACTGCGCCGACCTCATGTTTCCGCCGACCCGGCCGTGATGCTGCCGGGAGTGCGGGGATCGCGGATGCGTGACCGGAGACCACCTCGCTATCGATGTCCTGCGGTACCCGGGCTCAAGGCTCCGCCCGGGCGATCCTGATGGTGCTCGGCTCCTCCGTTCTTCCCTCGGTGATCAACTGCTTACTGCTGGTACTGCTGGTACTGCTGGTGGCCTGACCTAGCGCCACTCTTCGGCAGCCAGCCCCGTCGCCCATCCTGCGTCTGCTCTGGCTTAGAACCCCACTGCCGAACTTCCCGGTGCGCGCGCCCGCAGCCGACGCCTTCACCGAGGTGCTGCTCACTTACTTCACTGCTGGGTACTGCGAACTGCACTTACGGGTACTGCCACTGCGTTAACTGCGGTACTGCTCTCGGCGGCCCCTGATGACTGCGGGCCACCCGGTCCGGTCGTCAGCCCCGTCGCCGTCCTGCAAAAACCCTGGCTTCGGAACTCCACCACCGCACCGTCATGCGAACTGCAACTGCGGGTACTGCTGCCCGGCAGTTCGTCTCTGCCAGGCCTTGCTGTCTCTCTGGGCTACGAGAGAAACCATAACTACGTCACCCCTCAATGTCTACTCCGGCCGCCATAGATTTTCGTGCCCGCCGAGGAGAGCTAGACGTTCGCGGTCGACCCGGATGCGCAGAGCAGCCTGCACAGCAGATCAGGGGCTCGGGCCTCCTGTCCTGTGCGGCCATACCGGAAAGTTCGGCTGGCCCATGGTCACCGCACGCCCGAGCAACCGGTGTCACCCGTCGGGCCTCCGGCGGGAAGGCGGTGAGTGCTCTTCTCGACCGGTAGTCCTCCCGGTCGAGAGAACGGGACGACCGGTGCATAAAATCGGCTCCCATGTCGAAGCCTGACGAGCTGCTCGTTGACGTTGCCACCCTGGTGGAGTCCGGGCAAAGCAATCAGATGTCCCTGACCGTTGTCACCGGTGGCGCTGTCATCACCGGTCGGCTGGCACCCGAAGCCGTGTGGAGGCAGCGGGTGTCGGAGGTCCTGACGGACTCCGCCCGCCTGGGCGAGTTCGCCGCCATCTTCACCGCCACGACACCCGAAGAGGGGCCGCCCACTCATCTGCACTTCCATGTGGCCCGCATCCTTCAGGGCACGGTGGGGATCCCGGAGACGGGTGGGATGTATCGCGTCTCGATCGCGGATGTCAGCGCCTGGACCATGGGCGACTTCAGCTACTCCGACCACTGACCCGGCATTCGTGTAACCCCCGGTATGCGAGGAGGGGGGGGGAAGGAGGGGGGGGGAGGGGAATCACCGGCGGTTGGGGGGTGGTGGTGGATGGGTAACTGCAGCCGGAAAGTGAATAGGGGCCGAGGCAGACAGGAGGAC
>NZ_JBVIGX010000068.1:0-1158 GCF_055570595.1 Streptomyces sp. NPDC031132 | reverse complement strand
ATCGTCGAACTAGGGTGAAGCTCACCCCCACCCTCCCCCCCATCCGCGATTCCCCCCCCTCGGTGGAGGAGGGGCTCCCCCCCCCCCCCCCCCCCCCCCCCCCCCTCCTCGCTGTTCGGGTGTCGGCTTGCGCCGGTCCCGTCCGTCAGACGGTCACCGGGATGCCGAGCATCGCGGAAGCCTGCTGGAGCGGGCTGAGGCCGCGCGTGGGCACGGCGGCCCGGGGGAGGCCGCGGCAGGTGAACCGGAGCTGGGTCATGGCCCGGAGAACTTCGCTGGCGCTGAAGTCACGGCGGTCCTGCCGAGTGATGACCTGGCCGACCTGCTTGGCGGGGTAGGTACGGCGGCCGATGATCGCGGACTCGCCGACGACCGGCTCGGGCTTGATGCCCTTCATCGACTCCAAGACACCCGTATTGGTCAGGTCGAACGGGAAGCGGGCGATGACAGAGCGCATGTTGCCTCGCAGGAAGAAGGGGATGGTCGTGCCGTGGTGAGGCGGTTCAGCGGGCAAGGGCGAGGACGCCCAGAGCGCTGCCCTGCTCGTCGACGACCGGCAGGGCATCGAGCCGGCGGTAGCGCATCGCGTGCTCGGCTTCGGCCATCGTGGTCGAGGGCGAGGTGACCGGCCCGCGGTCTCCCAGGAGGTCGCGGAGACGGACCTGGTCCGTGTACGCCGCGCTGTCGCGGACGGTGGCGAGCCTGTCCTGGGTGACCAGCCCGGTGCACAGGCCGTCCTCGTCGCAGACCAGCAGATGACCCGCGCGGGCACTGGCCATGACGGCCAGGGCCACCTCGACCGTCATGTCGTCACAGACCTGTGGACCGGCCGCCTCCATCGCGTCGTCCACCGTCCGGTGCACAGGGTTGGCGTTCGTCGAGCGGGGCTGCATCTGGACCAGCGTCAAAACGTGCCTCCTGCAGAGATGGGTCAGTTTCCTGATCACGCGGTTCTCAGGCCGCCGCGTCGAAGGCGGACTGCCGCACGCTCACGCGCCGGACCGTCGAAGCGGGCCGTCGCCTGCCGCGGGAGGCGCCGCCGCTGCGCTTGGCGCGTTCGACGACCGGTGCGGTGATGGTGACCGGAATCCCGGAGGGGTCCTGGGCGCCGGTGATGCGGTTCAGGGCCTCTTCGCCCGGACGGACCTGGGTGGTCTG
>NZ_JBVIGX010000067.1:0-17507 GCF_055570595.1 Streptomyces sp. NPDC031132 | reverse complement strand
GCCCGGTGGGTGCCTGGAACTTCTGGCAGACCCACCACTGGTACTAAGCCGCCAGCGGACAGCAGACGCACGATGACGCCCGGCCGGGACTTCCCGGCCGGGCGTCTTCGCGTATGCGCCCGTCCGCCGACGTCGCGCGGGTGCGTTCCGGGCTATGGGTCCCTTGGTGCGTCGGTGTCGTGGCCGCTGTGGCTGTCGGGGCCGTGCTTGGAGAGGGGGTGGAGGCTCAGGAGGCCCCTGGCTGCCTTGCCCCTGGTACCGGTGGGGCTGATCAGCACGGTGATCACGAGCAGTACGTAGGAGCCTGCGATGGTGGAGGCAAGGATGAGAGCGGCGCTGACGCCGCTGTGGATGAGTCCGTAGATAGTCATGTCGCGCTCGCCGAGCAGCCCCCATGTGAGGCGCCCGGGGGGAGCGTCAGGGCCTGGGAGGGGAGGGACCGGGCGCCGAGTCGGTCATGGCCATGAGGAAGGCGAAGCGGTCATTCATCTGGGTGGTCATTTCAGCGGATCCTCAGCGGTCGGGGGTCGGGGGTCGGGGGTCGGTGGGCAGGGGCGGCTTGCCCGCGCACTGCTTTCGTTCACGTCCCATTGCGCCCCACCGGCAGCGTCAGGTCACGTCACGGAAACTCGTGTCTTGACAGCCTGGACGGGGAGATCAGCCGCTCGGGGCCGATCCGGCCGGACGTCCTGGCGTCACCCCCTCACCACGGCGCCGTCCCGAATGCTGCGGCTCCCCGCAGCAGGCAGCGCACCGCCGCGCGCATCCAGCGGTACTTGACCGCAGGATCGTTCCGAGGACGTGGCGCTGTTCCAGCATCCAGAGCCACGGGTCCGCCCCGGCCGCCACCACCGCGGCCGCCGGTCCGACGGAGCCGGTGCCGTACTGGAGGGTGGCCACCGAGGGGTTCGCCGCGGCGTCGCTCGTGTCGGGGTTGCGGCGGCCGGTCCGCTCGACCGGTTCCACGAGGCGTGCCGCGAGCCGCTGGAGCACGTTCTCCGAGGCAGGCGAGCGGCGTTCGTTGTCGGAGCTGCGCAGCCGCGAGCTGAGCTGACGCAGCACCAGGGGTGTGGTCGTGGTCGACCCATGAGCCACCGGGCTGACCTGCGGGGGTCCCCGTCGGGTCCGGCGGTGTTTCGGGCGCGGCCGGTACGGCGCGTGCTGCACCCTGCGGTACGGGGGACGACGACCGAGGTGGGGTCGTAGACCGCGACGACGCCCAGCCCTTATCCGATGGCCGCGCTGATGCCGCAGACCAGTCCCTGGAGTACGCCTCCGCGCGGGAGCAGCGACGGGGTGAAGGACAGGCAGGCCAGGACGAGGGCGCCCCAGCAGCCCGGCAGGGTGAGACGGAGCCCTCGGCGGTGCTTGCGTGGTGCCGGATCGTCCGACGGAGGGACCGGCGGCGGGGCGTGGGTCATGGTGCCCTCCGAGGTCATGGTCCCAAGGCCCGGTTGGTCGTGCCATCCGACGCGGGCGGCCGTGGTGGGCAGGCCGCGCGGGGTCGGCGCTCGTAGCCTGAAGTGGGTGCCCGACTCCTGTCCGGCAGCCCGTGTCCGGTGAAGCGGCGGGAGGTTGTCCCATGAGTAGGCGTTGGATCGCGCGTCTGGCCCTGGCGGCGGGCTTGGCGGCGCTCGCCGTGCTGGTGGTGTTCGGCGGCCTCGCGAACCTCGTGCTGATGGCGGTGGGGTGGGCAGGACTGGTCCTCACCGCGGCAGGCGTGTGGTGGATGCTCACCCACACCGGCGCGATCAGGGTGCTCGCCGGGCTGCTGGTGGTCGTCGCACCGCTCGCCGTGCTGCTGCTGTACTCGGCTGCCGGCCTGCTGTGGGTCGTGCTGGTCTCGCTCGCCCTGTGGGCGCTGGCCGTTGCCGCGGGCAGCGCCGCTCTTGCCGAGGACACCGCGGCGGGCATGCCGGAGCGCTCTGTCGTCCGGGCCGAGCGTCCCTTCGTGATCATGAATCCGCGCTCGGGCGGCGGGAAGGTCGAGAAGTTCCGCCTGGCGGAGCAGGCCAGGGCCTTGGGTGCCGAGGTCGTCGTACTGGATCCGGACCAGCGCCAGGACGTGGCCGAGCTGGCGCGGCAGGCCGTCGAGGGCGGGGCCGACCTGCTGGGTGTCGCAGGCGGCGACGGTACGCAGGCCCTGGTCGCCGCCGTGGCCGTGGAGCATGACGTTCCGCTCATGGTGATCAGCGCCGGCACGCGCAACCACTTCGCCATGGATCTGGGCCTGGACCGGCAGGATCCCTCCCGGTGCCTGGACGCACTGACCGACGGCGTCGAACTGCGCGTCGACCTCGGCTACATCCTCGAGGGAGAACCGGCGGACGGGAAGACGGGGCGCGTGTTCGTCAACAGTGCCTCCTTCGGCGTGTACGCGGAGGTCGTGCAGAGTCCGGCCTACCGTGACGACAAGGTCCGCACCATCCTCGAGATGCTGCCGGCCCTGCTGACCCACGCCAGTGGCTCGCGGCTGAGCGTCCGTTCCGATGCTCTGGCCGTGGACGGTCCCCAGGCCGTGCTGGTGAGCAACAACCCCTACCAGAGGGGGGACTCGGCGGGGCTCGGGCGCCGGGAGCGACTGGACTCCGGTGAGCTGGGGGTGCTGAGCGTCGACGTCGCGAGCGCCGCCGAAGCGGCCGGGCTGCTGCTGCACGGCAGGCAGGGTCGCGGGCTGACCGCCGTCACCGCCCGTGAGGTCGTCGTCGACGCCGATGCTCCCGCCATCCCCGTCGGTGTCGACGGCGAGGCCATGGTGCTGTCCACTCCCGTGCGCTGCCGTATCGCGTCCGGCGCGCTGCGCGTGCGCGTGCCCCGGAACCGTCCCGGCGTGCCGCGCGCCGGGACGGTGCCGATGGACTGGCGCCGGGTACGGCGGCTGGCGCTGACCATCGGGCGGACCGCCGCGGGACACGACCCCGCCTGAGCGGCGCACCGTACCGGCACCGGAGGCGGTCGGTCACTTCCCGTCGGCGGGCGGAGGCGGGGCGGCCCCGGGTCGGGACGACCACTGCGCTCCCGTGCGCAGGCGGAAGGCGGCGACGGCGGTCTCGACCGTGGGGAAGAAGTGCGCGGGGTCGATGGTCCGGGTGAGTTCGTACCGCTCGATCTTCCGCCGCACGGGGTCCTTGAGCTCCGCGAACACGAGGTGGACGTCGTCCGCGTTGAGCGCCTCGTCGAGCTCTTCCAGGACGTCGGCGGCGGTGGTGTCCACGTCGGTCATGGGCTCCGCCGCGACCACGATCCAGCTCGGCCGCGGGTCCGCGCCGGCCAGTCGCCTGACCTCGTCCCGGAAGGCCCTGGCGTTGGCGAAGAACAGCGGGGCGTCGAACCGGTAGATCACCAGGCCAGGCAGCTGTTCGGCCTGCGGGTAGGAACGGATGTCGTGGTAGCCCTCCAGGCCCTGCACCCGCCCCAGCACGGTGTCGTAAGGCCACCAGGCGCGCCGGAAGACGTTGAGTACGGACAGGCCCACGGCGATGGCGATCCCGGGCAGCACACCGAGCAGGGCCACGCCGGCGAAGGCCGCGAAGCACAGCAGGAACTCCGCACGGCCCTGCCGCCACAGCCGTACGGCCCCCGGGATGTCGGCCAGCGACAGCGACGCGGTGATGACCACGGCGGCCAGGGCCGGCTGGGGGAGGTTGCGGAACAGGCCCGGAGCCAGCACGAGCATGAGGACGATGAGCGCCGCTCCGACGACACCGGTGAGCTGGCTCCTGGCCCCCGCCCGCTCCGCCACCGCCGTCCGCGACCCGCTGGTGCTGACGGGGAAGCCCTGGAAGAGCGCGGCCGCCAGGTTCGCCGCACCGACGCCCGCCATCTCCTGGTTGCCGCGGACCTCCTGGCCCGTACGGGCCGCGAAGGCGGACGCGTTGGAGATCGTGTCGGCCAAGGACACCAGGGCGATGCCCAGCGCCCCGCCGAGCAGCGGCGCGAGGTCGGCGAGCCGCACGTCGGGGATCGTGAACGGCGGGAAGCCCTCGGGCAGTACCCCGACCAGGCCGACGCCGTGCTCGTCCAGGTCGAACACGGCGGCCGCGGCGATCGCCAGGACCACCATCACGAGCACCGCAGGGACCTTCGGCAGGAAGCGCTGCAGGACCAGGATCAGGGCGATCCCGCCGAGGCCCGCCGCGGCGGCGGCCGGCACCGTCGCCCCGTCGGCGATCTTCTGCACGAGGCCGACGCACTCGCCGATCAGGTTGTCCGCCTCGACCTTGAAGCCGAGCAGCTTGGGCAGCTGACCGATCAGGATGGTCAGGGCCAGGCCGTTCATGTAGCCGATCATCGTCGGTTTGGAGATCAGGTCGGCGATGAAGCCGAGCTTCGCCACCGAGGCCAGGATCATGATGGCCGCCACCATGACCGCGAGCATCGACGCCAGCGCGACGGCCCGGTCGGGATCTCCGCCGACGGCCACCAGGGGCAGCACGGTCGCGGCGATCATCGGCCCCAGCGAGGAGTCCGGGCCCAGCACCAGGATCCGCGACGGGCCGAACACCGCATATCCGAGCAGGCAGAGGATCGACGTGTACAGGCCGGTGATGGCCGGCAGGCCCGCCAGCTCGGCGTACGCCATGCCCTGCGGCACCAGCAGCGTCGTCAGGACGACTCCCGCGACGAGGTCCTTGACGAGCCACTCGCGCCGGTAGGACGACACCGCGCGGATCCCGGGAACCGCCCGGAAGCGGGAGCCGACCCCGTGGCCGTCGCGCCGGGTGGTCACGGACAGGCCTTCCTCAGGCGGCCTTCGACCGGCGGGCCACGAGCTTGCCCAGTTCCCATACGAGCAGGAGCGCGAGGGCCGCCAGCAGCGCCCAGCCGAACTGCCGCGCGTCGATGTCGGTCGTCCCGAGGAGGCGCTGGAAGCCGTCCAGCTGGGTCACCAGCACGGAGAGGAAGAACTGGGCCAGGGCGACCCAGTTCATCTGCTTGCTGTCGAACGTGGAGGTCGTCAGCACGGATTCCGTCTCGCTGCGGCATTCGAAGGCGGCCACGATCAGACAGAGCGAGAAGGCCGTGAACGCGATCGACTGGCCCGTCGCGATGCTGTCGTAGCGGCTCTGGCCGAGCTGGATCAGTCCGAGCAGGAGGACGGTGATCGCCAGCCCGCCCAGTCCGACCGTGACGAGCACGGGCCGCGTGAGCACCGATTCGCCGCGCGGCCGCGGCCTGCGCCGCATGAGCCCGGCGCTCTCCCGGTCGAAGCCGAGCGCGAAGCCGAAGGAGGCGTTGACGACGAAGTGGATCCACAGCACCTGCGGCGGGGTGAAGGGCTCACCGGCGGCGATGTCGAAGACCGTCGCGCCCAGGAACGTCAACACGAACGTGACCAGAAGGAGCAGTACGAAGCGGATGTACTTGGTGAGGTTGTCGTAGATCGTCCGGCCCTGCTCCACGGCGTAGACGATGGTGGCGAAGTTGTCGTCGGAGAGGATCATGCGGCCGGCGTTCTTCGCCACGTCCGTGCCGCTGCCCATGGCGATCCCGATGTCGGCGGCCTTGATGGCGGGAGCGTCGTTGACGCCGTCCCCGGTCATCGCCACGACCTCGCCCTTCTTCTTGAGCGTGTTCGCGAGCAGTACCTTGTGCTCCGGCGCGACCCGCCCCACCACGCCGATCCCCTCGATGCGGGAGAGCTGCTCGTCCTCGCCCATGGCGGCGAAGTCGGCGCCGAGGACGGCCTCGCCGGGGATGCCGATCTGTCGGGCGATCGCCGCCCCGGTGGTGACGTCGTCCCCGGTCACCAGGCGGACCCGGATGTGCGCCGCCCGGGCGTCGGCCACCGCGGCCTTGGCCTCCTCGCGCGGCGGATCGACCATGCCGACGAGACTGGCCATCCGCAGCTCGGTGACGTACGCGAGCAGGTCGCCGTCCGGATCGAAGCCGGCCGGGTCCAGGTCACGGGTGGCCGCGGCCATCACCCGGCGCCCCTCGCTCCCCATCCGCTCGCTCGCAGCCTCGGCCCGGCCGAGCAGTTCGGCGTCCCACGGCACCGTTTCGCCCGCCGCGAGCGCGGTGGAGGCGCGCGCCATCACCGCCGGGGCCGCCCCTTTGACGAAGCAGCGCACGACCTGCCGCCCGGAGGCGTCGGCCGCCGAATGGAACGTGGCCATCAGCTTGTACTCGGGGTCGAACGGGAGGGTGGCGAGCCGGGGAAGGGCGTCCCTGGTGGCGTCGGTGTCCAGGCCGGCCTTGTGCGCGAGGACCAGCAGCGCGCCCTCGGTGGGATCGCCCACCACCTCGCCGCCCACCAGCTTGGCGTCGCTGGCCACCACGTACGGCAGGATCGCGTCCTCGATCCCCGCGGCGGACCCGGCGGCGTGGTGGATCTTCCCTTCGAGTCCGTAGCCGGTGCCGGACACGGTGTACCGGTCGGTGGGGCTCAGCACTTCGACGGCGGTCATCTGGTTCATCGTCAGGGTGCCGGTCTTGTCCGAGTTGATCGCCGACGTGAACGCCAGCGTCTCGACCGACGGCAGTTCCTTCACGATGGCGTGCCGCTTCGCCAGGTTCAGGCTCCCGACGGACAGGATTGCCTGGGTGACGGTGGGCAGGGCCTCGGGGATGGCCGCGATGGCCAGCGAGACCGCGCTGACGAACAGGACGTCCCAGGCCTGGTCCCGCTGGCGCCCCAGGGCGAACATCACGATCATGGTGAGGCCCGCCGCCGCCGTGATCCACAGGGTCAGCCGGTCGAGCTCCTTGGTGAGCGGCGGCACCTCCTTCTCGGTGGCCGACAGCATGCCCGAGATCTTGCCGAGCTCGGTGGCCGCGCCGGTCGCGGTGACGACCATGACGCCGCTGCCGTGGGTGACCGGGGTGTTCATGAACGCCGTGTTGGTCTGGTCGCCGGGCGACAGCCGGCTGCCCGCCAGCGGGCCGGTGTCCTTCGCGGCGGGAACGCTTTCCCCGGTGAGCGCCGACTCGTCGATCTGCAGGGCGCTGGCCTCGATGAGCCGTCCGTCCGCGGGCACCTGGTCCCCGGCGGAGATGAGCACGACATCGCCGTCGACGAGCTGTTCCGCGGGGATCTCGGCCTCCGTACCGTCCCTGCGCACCCGTGCCGTCGCCTTCATCATCGACTTCAGCGCGTTCATGGCGCTCTCGGCCTTGCCCTCCTGGCGCAGGCCCACGACCGCGTTCAGCAGTGTCAGCACGACCAGCAGGATCCCGGTGGTCCATTCCTGGATGACCAGCGAGACGATCGCGGCCGCCACGAGGACGATCTGCATGTAACTGCGGTACTGCGCGAGGAACCGGCGCCAGGCCGGAGTTCGCTCCTCCTCGGGCAGCGCGTTCGGGCCGTGCGCGGTCAGGAGTTCGGCGGCCCGCGCCGCGGACAGACCGACCGCGGGTTCGACACCGAACGCCGCCACGACCTGCGCGGAAGAGCGCGTGTACCAGCCGTCCCCGGCAGCCGGGGGCTGTTCTGCCACAGAATCCGACCGCACTGTCATGGTTCTGCCTCCGATACGGGGCCGCGGACGCATCCGGGCCGGTCGCGCGCCGTCCGAGGGTCGCTAGCCGCGGTTCTTCCCCCGCCCCTTCCGCCCCTTGCGGTGCCCGTGTGCCGCCGACGGGTGCCGGGCGGTGTACGGATCGGCCTGGGCCCCGGCGGGGGCCTCGCGCTCCAGCCCCCGTTTCGTGACGAGGAGGTCCTTGCGCGCCTCTTCCCCCACATCGGGGTACTGCGGATCGATCTCCATCAGGGTGTGCGCGAGAACTGCCGCCGCGCAGATCCGCGCGAACCACTTCCGGTCCGCCGGTACGACGTACCACGGCGCCCACCGCGTGCTCGTGGCGGACAGCATCTCGGAGAACGCGTCCTGGTAGTCGTCCCACCGGCGCCGCTCCCGGACGTCGGCGGCGGAGAACTTCCAGTTCTTCTCCGGCAGGTCGATCCGCTTCAGGAAGCGGGTGCGCTGCTCCTCCTTGGACAGGTTGAGGAAGATCTTCACCACCTTGAACCCGTTGTCCGTGAGGTAGCGCTCCCAGCGGTTGATCTCCCGGAAGCGCCGGTCCCAGACCTCCGGCCCGAAGGAGCCCTCCGGCAGCTTCTGCCGGACGAGGTTCTCGGGGTGGACCCGTACGACGAGGACTTCCTCGTAGTGCGAGCGGTTGAAGATGGCGATCTCGCCGCGCGCGGGCAGCCGCCGGGCGTAGCGCCACAGGTAGTCGTGGTCGAGCTCCTCGGAGGAGGGCACCTTGAAGCTGCTGACGCGTACGCCCTGGGGATTGACCCCGCTCATCACGTGGCGGATCGTCCCGTCCTTGCCTGCGGCGTCGAGCGCCTGGAGACAGAGCACCACGCCGTACGTGTCCTGGGCGGCCAGCCGGTCCTGGTATTCGGCGAGCAACGACACCCCGGCCTGCAGCAGCTCGGCCGCGTCCCGCTTCTTGGCACCGGCTTTGTAGCGGGGATCGAAGTCCCGCTCCAGGTGCACCTTGGACCCCGGGCGCACCCGGAGCGGCTCGATGAAATCCGCGATGCGTTCGGCTCTCTCGTCCGCCATCACCCGTCACCTCGCGTCAGGACGTTCCGCATGGTCATTCTGTGCTCGGTCGGACAGGGTCGGCCACCGGGCGCGGCTTCCTGGGCAGGAGTACCGCGGCGGCGAGTCCGGCGAGTCCGATCACGGCCAGCGTGATCATGGCGGCGGCGTAGGCACCGCTGGTCAGGCCGGAGACGAGGATGGTGCCGGCGACCGCCGTGCCGAGCGAGGAACCGAGGTTCGACACGCTGCGGGAGAGGCCGGAGATCTCGCCCTGCTGCTCCTCGGGGAAGCTCGACTGGACGACGTTGACCGAGGGGGTCAGCATCACGCCGAGGCCCAGTCCGATCAGCAGGAGTCCGGGGGTCAGCGCCCAGGGGTTCGGGGAGCTCCCGGCCATCGCGATCAGGACGACGATGCCGGGGAGGGTGACGGCGAAGCCGGTCATGATGAGGGTCCGCTGGGGCCGCCGCTTCGCGAGGCGTTCGGCGGCGAGCGAGGACACGAGCAGGCCGACCGTGGCGGCCGTGAAGACGACGCCGGTCTGGATGGCGTCGTAGCCGCGCACGACCTGGAGGTACGTCGCGACGGTGAACGAGGAACCCATCAGCAGCAGCCACTGCACGTTCTGCGTGACGAGGCCCAGGTTGGAGGTGCGGTCGCGGAACAGGCTGGTGGACAGCAGGGGTTCCGTGCCGGCCCGCTCCTTGGCCCGTACGGACCGGAAGAACAAGAGGAGCACGAGGGCGCCGGCGGCGAGCAGGCCGATCATGAGCCAGACGTTGTTGTCGGCCGCGAGGATGCCCATGACGACGAGGATGAGGCCGGCGGCCGAGAGGACCGCTCCGGTGGTGTCGAAGGGGCGCGTCGAATCGGCCGGCAGCGGGTCCTCGAGATTCCGGCTCAGCACGATGATCACGACGATGACCAGGGCCTGGAACACGAAGGCCGCGCGCCAACTCAGCCACGAGGTGATGAGCCCGCCGATCAGCGGCCCGGCGGCGGCGCCGATGCCGCCCAGCGCCATGATGACGCCGAAGGCGCGGGCCCGTGAGGTCAGGTCCGTGAAGATGAGCGTGGTGAGGATGTAGACGGGCGGGATGAGCAGGGCCGTTCCGATGCCCTCAAGGATCGAGTTTCCGAGGATCAGTACACCCAGACCCGGGGCGGCGGCGCTCACCAGGGCGCCGATGCCGTAGACGACGAGGCCGACGAGGAGACAGCGCTTGCGGCCGTAGCGGTCGGTCAGTTTGCCGCCGGGGATCATCAGCGCGGCCATGACCAGGAGGAAGATCGTGATGGCGATCTGCACCCCCTGGACGGTGGTGTCCAGGTCCTCGCTGATGTCGTTGATCATCACGTTCATGTTGGAACCGGCGAAGCTGCAGATGAACTGCGCGAGCGCCAGCGGCGCGAGGACGCGCCGCTGTGCGCTGGACGGCCGCTGCGGCGCTCGTGTGCCGGCCACCGCCATCACCTCCGCACGTCGGTCCGCCGGACGGTCACGCCCCGCCCCGAACGGTTGCGAGGGTGAACACACCGAGCAGCGGCACTCGCCGCCGCGTTCGTACGGTGAGCCCCTCTCGGCGCTGCGCACCCACGCACCAGCGTGCGCCGCATCCGGGCCCGGCGCATTCCGGAGCAGGAAGGGGCGCCGGCGGTCGAGCGGCCGGAACTACCGTCCGCGCGGGCGGGTCGTGCGGCGGCGCGAGATGCGGGCCCTGCGGGCGGACGGGGCCTGTGGGGCCAGGGCGAACGTCACGGTGATGTGGGCGCCGCCCAGCGGGCCGCGACCGATGCGCATGGAGCCGCCCGTGGCGCTCGCGGCCCGTTGCGCGATGTCGAGACCCAGCCCCGTGGAACCGGTGCTGCTTCCGCGGGAGAGGGCCCGGTCCGGGTCGGGGATGCCCGGTCCGCCGTCCTCCACCACCAGCTCCACGGCCTGTGCCGTGCGTACGACCTGGACGGCGAACGGGGTGCCGGGCGCGGTGTGGCGGAAGATGTTGCCGACCAGCGCGTCCACCACGGCGGCGATGTCGTCGTCGGAGAGGGCGATGAGGGTGGGTTCCTGGGTGAGGTCGAGGGAGCAGGACCGGTTCTGCTGCTCGGCCAGGACCGTCCAGAAGGCGGTGCGGCGCCGGACCACGTCGGCCGTCTCGCAGCGGGGGCCGGACGCCCCTGCCCCGACGGCGTGACGGTCTGCGGGCGCTTCCGCGCCGAGCAGGCCCTGGGCCATGGGGCCCACGGCCAGCGGGGTGCGCGCCGCAGCGATGATGGCCCGGAGCTCGGCCTCCAGCTCGCCGACCGCCGCCTCGACCCTGGCCGACTCCGGTGTGCCGGCCATGCGCTCGGACGCCAGGTGCAGGGCGGTCAGCGGGGTGCGCAGCCGGTGGGACAGGTCGGCGACGAGTTCGCGTTCGACGGCGAGCAGCTCCGTCATCCGGTGGGCCATCGCGTTGAAGGCGACGCCCGCGTCGCGCAGTTCCCTGGGACCCATGGGGTCCACGCGGGTGTCCAGGTCGCCCTGGCCGAGGGCGCGCGAGGCCCGCGCGAGCCTCTTCGAGGACCGGACGACCTTCGAGCCGAGGCGGTCGGCGACCAGTACGGAACCGCCGACCAGCCCCACGGCGAGGAAGGCCATGACCGCCCACGACTCCTTGACCCCGCGGGTCAGTTCCGCTTCGGGGACGAAGTTCTCGATGACGGCGACCCGGTCGCCCGGGAGCACCACCGGCTGCAGGCATATCCAGCCGCCCGGGATCTCCTGGGAGATGGACTCGCGTGCCTCCTGGGCCCGTTCGAGCAGCTTCGCGGGAGCCTTCGAGCTGCCGAGGGGCCCCGAGTCCGGCAGGTGCACGACCAGGTGGTCGGCCGCGTCCAGACTCGCGGCGGATTCCTGGAGGGCGTCCGGATCCGTGGTCAGGGTGAGGACGGGGGCGAGGGCGGCGGCACGCTGCTCGGCCGCGGTGACCCCCTGCTCCTTGACGAGCGACATCACCAGTGCGGCCAGCGGTATGAGGAAGGAGAGGGCGACCATGGAGGTCACCGCGAGCGCCACTCCGGCCAGCGAGCGTCTCAACGCGGTGCCACCAGCTTGATGCCGACGCCCCGGACGGTCAGCAGGTAGCGCGGCGCCGCCGCGCGTTCGCCGAGCTTGCGGCGCAGGGACGACAGGTGCACGTCCACGGTCTGGTCGTCCACGTAGGGCTCGCGCCAGACCTCGGTCAGCAGACGGCGTTTGGAGACGACCTGGCCGCAGTGATGGGCGAGGAACGCCAGGAGGTCGAACTCCCGGCGGGTGAGACGGAGCTCCTGGCCGGCCAGGTACGCGGTGCGCGCGCCCGGGTCCACCGCCAGCTCGCCCACGGTGGTGGGGCGCAGCGGCTCGCTCGCCGCCGCCACCGGTGCGCCCGCCGGGGTGCCGGCGGGGGGGACGTGGCTGGTGCGCCGCAGGACCGCGGAGAGGCGCGCGATGAGCTGCCCCCCGGAGAAGGGCTTGACCAGGTAGTCGTCGGCGCCCGCGTTGAGGAGCTTGATGATCTCCCTCTCGTCGTCGCGGGCGGTGGCCACCAGCACGGGTACGGAGGAAATGCCCCGGATCATGCGCAGGGCGTCACCTCCGTCCAGATCGGGCAGTCCCAGGTCGAGGACCACGGCGTCGACGGGGGCTTGGGTGACCTCCCGCAGCGCGCCGAACCCGTCGGCGGCGCTGCGTACGGCATACCCGTGCTCCGTCAGGACCTCGATCAGTGACTGGCGGATGCTGGGGTCGTCTTCCACGATCAGGACGCTCGGCATGGGGACACCTTAGGGGGTGTGTCATCGGCCGGGCCGCGAGCCCGGCCTCGTCGGCAGCACGCCCGTCAAGGGGCGTCGAACGCGGGGCCGTCGCCGGTGACGCGCAGGTGCACGGGGCGGTCGGACACCGGGATGGTGCAGCCGTCCTGGGCGCTGCAGCTCGCGTAGCCGAACAGCACCGTCGCGTCCCCGTCGGCGTCGGCGCGGACGGGCAGGGTGGTGGTGACCGGGCCGTCCGGGTAGACCGGGACCTGGGCGTCGACACCGGGCACGCTGATCGACCGTACGTCCGCGCCGGCCGACAGTTTGCCCTGCGCCTTCAGGGCCCCGGTGACGGCCATCGCGGTCGGTCTGCCCACGCCCTCGATGCCGGTGGGCGGCAGATCCGCGCTGTAGAGGTGGAACCCCTTGGCCTCGGGCGTGAAGACCGCGGTGAGGGTGCCCTGCGAGGCGTGCCAGTCGGAGACCGAGAGCGTGACGGTGACCCCGTTCTCGGTGAAGCGCGTCGAGCGGGTCGTGGGTGGCGGGGAGTCGGCTGCGTCCTTGGCGGGCTGTCCGCCGCAGGCCGCGAGCGCGCCGAGCGAGACGAAGGAGAGCAGGGCGGCCGCGATCGGGGCCGTGCGGGAGGGCCTCGTACCCGTCGAAAGGTTCATATGTGCCTCTGTGTCACGTGTCGGGGAGGAAAAGGGGACTTCGGAGACCTCAGCGACTTCGGCCGGGGGCGAACGGCGGCCCTAGAAGGCGGCGGTGGAGTTCGCGCTCCACAACTGCATGCGGTACACGAGGTCGTTCCACACACCGGTGGCCAGCAGCACGCCGACGAGTACGAGCATGCCTCCGCCGAGCCGCAGGACCGCCGGGTAATGGCGCTTGACCAGGCCGAAGGCGCCAAGGGCCCGCCGGAAGGCCAGCGCGGCCACGATGAACGGCAGGCCCAGCCCGAGGCAGTACGCGGCCATCAGCAGGGCCCCGCGGGCCGCGCTCGCCTCGGTCCAGGCGAGCGCCTGGACGGCGGCCAGCGTCGGGCCGATGCACGGGGTCCAGCCGACCGCGAACACCGCGCCGAGCAGCGGCGCCCCGGCCAGCCCCAGCGCGGGGCGCCGGTGGCTGCGGAACTCCCGCTGGGCGAAGCCCGGCAGGAGCCCCGTGAAGGACAGCCCCATGAGCACGGTGAAGACCCCGAGCACCTGGGTGACCGCCTCCTGGTGGGCCACGAAGAGACGGCCGGCATGGCCGAACAGGGCGCCTCCGGAGACGAGGACCGCCGTGAAGCCCAGGACGAACAGCAGCGCGCCGGCTGCCATCCGGCCGCGGCGCCCGCCGTCCGCGTCCGCCAGGTCGGCGACCGACAGACTGGTCACGTAGCTGAGGTAGCCCGGTACGAGCGGCAGCACGCAGGGCGAGAGGAAGGAGACGAGCCCCGCCGCGAACGCCACGGGAGCCGCGATCGCGAGGGTTCCGTTCACGAGGGAAGGGGCGTCGGCGGCGGCGAGCGCCCAGTCCGTGGCGTTCGTCACGACTCCTCCTCCACCACGCGCGCGAGCAGGGGCCGCAGCTGTTCCTCGGTGACGGCGCCCCCGATGCCGACGGCGATGCGGCCGCGGCGGTCGATCACGAGGGTCGAGGGAATCGCCTGCGGGTTGAGCAGCGCGGGAGGGAAGCGCAGCAGGAGTTCACCGCTGGGGTCGTGGAGACTGGGGAAGCTCAGGCCGTGTGCGCGTACGAAGGCCTGAGCCGCCGACCGGTCCCGGTCGCGGGTGTTGATCCCGAGGAACCGGACCCCTTCGTCCCGGGTCTGGCGGCTGAGCCGCTCCAGGCCCTCCGCCTCCGCCCGGCAGGGGCCGCACCAGGAGCCCCAGACGTTCAGGACGACGACCTGGCCCCGGAACCCGGCGAGGCCTACGGGCTTCCCGTCCAGGTCGTCGCCCGCCAGTGCGGGCGCCTCCTGCCGGGCACCGGGATCCACGACCGTCGCCCCGGCCGCGGACCGGACGGCGCTCACCCGCCCGTCCGGCGCACCGCCGTCGCCACCGCCGGCGGCGAGGACGCAGGCGGCCGCGACGGCGACCGCCAGGCCGGTCCCGGCGAGGGCGGCGGTGGAGAGCCGCCGACGCCCCGGGGCCTGCGGGGCGGGTCGTCTCACGACGCCCACTGGCGCAGGAAGGAGTTGATGCCCTCCGCGGTCAGGGACGGATTGCCCGTGACATGGGTGTCGGTGCGCACCGTGCCGGACGGGGAGACCACGACCAGTACGGGCATCGTGTAGGTCCCGCCCGAAGGGCTGCACTTGCGCAGCAGCGCGGAGTTCGCGGAGCTGTTGCCGCCGATGTCGACCTTGACCAGGTGGTATGAGGCGCCCAGGATCGCGGCGGTCTGCGACTGGCCGAACACCTTGTCGGCGGCCTTGCAGTTGCCGCACCAGTTCGCGCCGAAGTCGAGCAGCACCGTCCGCCCGTCCGACTTGGCCGCGCGCAGCGCCGCGTCGATCTGCTTCTGCGCATCGGCCGAACTGTCGTAGCCGGGACCGGGTATCCGGGCCGGCTCGGGTGCGGAGGACGTCCGGGGCGGCTTGGCGGGCGTCCCGGCCGGGGTGGGGGAACCGCTCCGGGCGCTCGAGGGAGTCGGCGAGGAGCCGGGGACGGCGGTGGCGGACGCGGACGGCGAGGCCGACGCGCTCGGCGAGGCCTCGGGGGACCCGGTCGCGGACTCCGTCCCGGAGGGGAAGGCCTGCGAGGACGGTCCGGCGGCGGACGGCGCCGCGGATCCGACGGGCTGGGAGGACGGCCCGCAGGCGGCGGTCAGGCCCGCCGCGACCACGGCCGCGGCAACCAGCGGCAGCCGTGTCCCCAGGGGTGCGGGGGAGCGGTGCGGGGCGGTACGGCGGTCGGCACGGACGGGTCGGAGCATGTGAGGACGCATGGCGAAGACACCCCAGGGCACGGTTCGGACTGCGGGAGGGCAGAGCGCCCCCTCGGCTCGGTGAAGCCGGCGGCCCCGACGGTTCGCCGGGTCGTCACGCCCGGCGCCGAAGGCCGCTCGGCTGACGCGAGCATAGGACCGCGACGGGTGGCCGGAACCGTATCGGCGCGATCTTGAGGTTGCCCTAAGGTCCCCTAAGGAAGAGCTCACCTTCCGCGCGCCGCAACCCGGTCCATCAGCCCGTACAACGTGGTGAATTGCGCGAAAGGGGCAAGACGGTCCCCGGAGGGGACCAGTGGTGCGCATCCGTCGGGACGGCTGAGGAGACCGGGCCTCAGAGCGAGGATTCGCGGACGCTGGCCTTCGCCCCCGGGTCGACCGTCGCCGTGACGACCGACCGGTGGTCGGCGCTCGTGAAGGTGACCGTGAGGGTGTCGTCCGCGCTCTGCGAGGTGGTGGCCTTGAAGCCGAGGGCGGGGATCGCGGAGATCAGGCACACGCCCCGGCTCCCGTACCGCACGGTGGCCTTGCCGCCCTGCGAGGGGACGGTGTGCAGGCCCGCTCCGCCGTCCTCGCAGTCGACGGCGGGCTTCGGCGTGGTGGGCCGGGGGGTCTTCGACGAGGCCTTGGCCGGGGTGGGGGTCGCGGCAGAGGGGGAGGGTCGCTGCGATTCCGTGGGCGACGGGCTCGTGGACGCGGTCGGGGACGGCGGGCTCTGGCCCGCCTGCCAGGCCGGCGGCGTTTCGATGACCGTCGGGGCGGACCGCGCGACCGGGGGCGTGTGCCTGGTCGTGCCGACCACGAACTGGACGGTGAGGAGTACGGCAGTCACGCTGGTGGCCGTGCACGACAGCCATATGAACAGGTAGCGCGGAATTCGAGGCACGGCCCCATAGTGGCCGACGCGTCGGCCGGCCCGTCACCCGTCCCCCCGGAGGAGCGCCGCGCAGGCTCTCGCGGGGCAACGCCGACGTCCTCCGTACCCGCGTACGGGTCGGAGGACGTGGCCGCCCGCTCGGCGGCCGGTGGGGGGTTTGTGCGGCGGCCGGTGGGGGTCTGTTCGCAACGCGGGGTCGGCTACCTCGGGGTCCCGAAGTCCTGCGTCCACCACGGCCCGCCGTCGCCCTTGTGGACGCCGATGCCGATCTCCTTGAAGGAGCAGTTGAGGATGTTCGCCCGGTGGCCGGAGCTGTTCATCCACGCCTTCATGACCGCGTCGGCGTCGGCCTGGCCGCGGGCTATGTTCTCGCCCAGGCCGGACCATCCGTATCCGGCGGCCTCCACCCGGCTGGTCATGGTGGATCCGTCGGGCCCGGTGTGGGACATGACGCCGCTGCGGGCCATCGTGTCGCTGTACGTACGCGCGGCGTTGCTCAGCTTGGCGTTCGTGGCCAGCGGGCCGCACCCGGCAGCGGCCCGCTCCTTGTTGACCAGGGCCAGGACCGCGGACTCGGAGTTGCCGTCGACGGTGCCGGAACCGCCGGAACCGCCCGAGCCGCCGCCCGTCGTGGTGGACGGCTTGCGCGGGGCCTTGCCGCCCTCGCCCGACGCCGACTTGGCCGCAATGCTGCTCTCCGCTGCCGCGGGCTTCGTCGGAGCGGCGGATCCCGACGCACCGGCGTCGGGCGTCCCGGACGGACTCGGGCTGGCCGAGGCCGAGGCGTCGCCGGTGGGCGTGGACGCGGCAGGGGTGGGGGTTCCCGCCCCGTCACCGGTGCCCGCCGTCGGGGACGCCGTACCGGCCGCGCCGTCGGCCCGTCGGTCCGTGCGGGCATCGCCGTCGGAGTCGGCCACCGCGACCCCGACCGCCACCGCTGCGGCGGCCGCGGTGACGGACAGCACGATGCGCGTACGCACCGTCTTCCGCCGCCGAGCCTCGACGCGGGACGGCGTTTCGGGACCGGGAGTTCGGCTGCGGCTCATGCCGGTAACACCTCACAGGAGAGGGGGAAGAGGGGAGTCCGCTCGAGCGTAGGCCGGTGATCAGCGAAAAGGGCCGCCGGGAGGGGTTCTTCAAGTTCCCTTAAGGAAGCCCGCAGGATCAACACAGGGACGAGCCCGGCATTCCCCCCAACTCGGTCGGCCGGCACCCGTCAGGTGGAGATCAAGGGCGACGACGGCCCGGCGGCCGTACGGACCTGCTCCGCTGCCGATGGCGCGGTGTTCGCCTCCACGGTGACCGTCGGCGGTCCGTTGAAGTGGGGGGGGGGGGGGGGGGGGGGGGGGGGGGGGGGGGGGGGGGGGGGGGGGGGGGGGGGGGGGGGGGGGGGGGGGGGGGGGGGGGGGGGGGGG
>NZ_JBVIGX010000066.1:0-17534 GCF_055570595.1 Streptomyces sp. NPDC031132 | reverse complement strand
GTGATCGCAAGGCGGAGGAGGGAGGCGACGCTCGCGTCGTCGACCGACGACAACGCGGCGAGCGCGCGTGCCGGGCCCCACCGGCCAGACGAGACCTTAAAGACACCCCCTAGGGGGGTGTCTTGTCGACAGACACACTCCCTAGTGGGCCGCCGCCGCGAACAGGGTGTGCATCGCCCGGCGCAGGTCGCAGACGTCGCGTACCGGCGCCGGGAAGTCGAAGCGGGCGTCGAAGGAGGAGCCGGAGCCGTCGCCCGTGAAGCGGACCCGCAGGCCCAGGCGGTCCAGGGCCAGGGGGACCGCGGTCATGCCGGCGCTCTCGCGCGGGCCCAGCAGCGCGCAGAGGTCCGCGATCCGGTCGCGGTGTGCGGCGGCCAGGTGCTGGAGGAGCTCCGTCTCGTGGTTCACCATCGGGTCCGGTTCCACCAGGGCCAGTTCCTCCGGGTCCACGTGCTCCGCGCCCCACAGGTCGTCCACCGAGATCTCGCCGACCTCCAGGCGCAGCATCACGAAGGACGGCCGACCGTGCAGACCGAGGAGTTCGCCCACCGGCCGGCGCTCCGCCAGCAGCGCCGCGCAGGCCGCGCGGTCGTCCCCGCGCACCTGCGTCAGCCACCCGGCCAGCCACGCGCGGCCTCGGATACGATGGGGCACGGACACCGGCGCCACATCCGTGATCTCGATCACGGCGGTGAGGTCGTCGTCCTGGGCGTAAGCGGCTGCCCTGGCAGCCGCGGATTCCCCTGACACCAGGAGAATCACGTCCCCGTCCGGGGTGACGGTCCGAGCGGCCGGCATCCCTGTCCCGAACTCTGCCTGGTCAAGAGACCGCAGCTGGTCAACAGCACCCGGCAACGTGAGGGATACTGAGGCGTTGGACTCTACGAGGGTTCGTACGCGTTCGGCTCCGGTGAGCTGCCGAACGCCTTCCCTGGGACGCGGCTGACCTTGCTTATCGTCGGCGCAAGCGGATTCTGTTTCGTCTGAATTCGAACTGCGCTGCGCACTGGGCAGGGGGATCCCATGTGGTCGAGACATTACGTCCTCCTCGCTAAGGTAAGCCTCACCTAACTTACATGGAGGTAGGTTCCACGTGAACCAGAAGCGACCCAAGGTCAAGAAGTCGCGTGCCCTCGGCATTGCGCTGACCCCGAAGGCCGTCAAGTACTTCGAGGCCCGCCCCTACCCGCCGGGCGAGCACGGCCGTGGCCGCAAGCAGAACTCGGACTACAAGGTTCGTCTGCTCGAGAAGCAGCGTCTGCGCGCCCAGTACGACATCTCTGAGCGTCAGATGGCTCGCGCCTACGACCGCGCCAAGAAGGCCGAAGGCAAGACGGGCGAGGCGCTGGTCGTCGAGCTCGAGCGTCGCCTCGACGCCCTGGTCCTGCGTTCGGGCATCGCCCGCACCATCTACCAGGCCCGCCAGATGGTCGTTCACGGCCACATCGAGGTCAACGGTGGCAAGGTCGACAAGCCGTCGTTCCGTGTCCGCCCGGACGACGTCATCACCGTGCGCGAGCGCAGCCGCGAGAAGGTTCCGTTCCAGGTTGCCCGTGAGGGTGGCTACGCAGGCGAGGGCGAGACCCCGCGCTACCTGCAGGTCAACCTGAAGGCCCTGGCCTTCCGCCTGGACCGCGACCCGAACCGCAAGGAAATCCCGGTCATCTGCGACGAGCAGCTCGTCGTCGAGTACTACGCCCGCTGATCCAGCGGCCGTAGCCTCACAGGCTGGTCAGCCCGTCGGTTCCCCCTTGGGGGAGCCGACGGGCTTCCTGTTTTTCGGACCGCCCGGACCGCCCGCCGCGCCCGGACCGCCCGCCGCGTCCCCGGCCCGCGGCCTCGGCACGGACTCCGGCGCCGCCGCCGCCGGCTCCGGCGCCCGCAGCGCCCGCTCGACCGCCTCCTCCGAGGACAGGCTCCGGCCGTGCTGCGCACACGCCTCGTACCGCTCCGCCCCCAGCAGCTCGCCCGCCCGCTCCCGGCACATCAGCCGCGGGGCGTTGAAGTACCCCGAGCCGAACAGCTGCAGGCCCACCCCTTCCCACATCGGCTCCGCCGCGCCCTGGAGCACCGCCGCCTCGGCCGGATGCCCCTCGACCGCCGTGACCAGGGCCAGCAGCTCCAGCGCCAGCACCAGCCCGACCAGGTCGCGGAACGTGTGGTTGATCGTCACGCACTCGGTCAGCAGCCGCCGGGCCTCGGCCGTGCTTCCCGCCTCCAGGGCCGCGTACGCCAGGACGTACAGGGCGTACGCCTTCGTCCAGCGCTCCCCGCGCTCCTCGCAGATGTCCCGGACCTCCCGGCACAGCGAGAGCGCGCCCGCCAGATCCCCCTGGAAGGCCAGCGCCATCGCCAGCTCCACCTGGCACATCAGCACATTGCTGTTCAGCTCCCCGGCGTCCCGGTACCGCTCCAGGGCCGACCCCAGCAGCTCCCCGGCCCTCGCCATGTCGTCGGAGACCAGTGCCAGGCAGCCCAGCCGGTGCACCGCGTACGCCGCCGCCACCGGGTTCCCGGTCCGCGCCGCCCCGTCCCGGCACTCGTACAGGGCGCTCATCGAGGCCACCGCATCGCCCTGCAGCGCCGCCACGTAACCGAGCACCCACAGCGCCTTCAGCCGCGACCCCGCGTGCTCCGACCCCGCCGGGCCGGGCTCCAGCGTCCGGTCCAGCCAGTACCGGCCCTCGGTGAGCCGGCCGCAGCCGGCCCAGTAGAACCACAGCGTCCCCGCCAGGTACTGGCCCAGATGGACCTCGTCCGGATCCTCCAGGCAGCACTCCAGCGCCAGCCGCAGGTTCGCCAGCTCCGCCTCCACCAGCGCGGCCACCTCCTGCTGGCGCGGGCTGAACCAGTCCAGCTCGCACCAGGTCGCCAGCCCCAGGTACCAGTCCCGGTGGCGCCGCCGTAGCCGCCCGGCGTCGCCCAGCGACTCCAGCCACCCCGCCCCGTACACCCGTACGGTCTCCAGCATCCGGTAGCGCACCCCGGCCTCCGTCTCCTCCCGGGCCAGCAAGGACTGGGCGAGGAGCTCCCCGAGCACGTCCAGCACGGACTCCACCGGCAGGTCCGCTCCCGCGCACACGTACTCGGCGGCGTCGAGGTCGAACTGTCCGGCGAACACCGACAGCCGCGCCCACAGCAGCCGCTCCTGCGCGGTGCACAGCTCATGGCTCCAGCCGATCGCCGTACGCAGCGCCCGGTGCCGGGGCAGGCCCCCGCGCGCACCGCCCGTCAGCAGGGCGAACCGGTCCTCCAGCCGCGTCAGCACCTGCTCCGGAGACAGGGCCCGCAGCCGCCCGGCCGCCAGCTCCAGTGCCAGCGGGATCCCGTCGAGCCGGGCGCACAGCTCCACCAGCGCGGCCCGGTTGGCCGCGGTCACCGCGAAGCCCGGATCGGCGGCCGCCGCCCGCTCGGCCAGCAGCTCCAGCGCCTCCTCGGGGGTTGGCGGGGCCAGCGGGAAGGCCTGCTCCCCGTCGAGGTCCAGCGGCCGCCGCCCGGCGGCCAGCACCCGCAGGCCGGGGGAGCGGCGCAACAGCTCCCGCACCAGCTCCGCGGTCTCGTCGACGAGCTGCTCGAAGCCGTCCAGGACCAGGAGCAGGCGTCGCTCGGCGAGGTGCTCGGCCAGGACCGTCCGGGGCGGCCGCGCGGTGTGGTCGGTGAGTCCGAGCGACTCCGCCAGCGTGAGTTCGAGCAGCGCCGGATCGCGTACGCAGGACAGCTCGGCCAGCCATACGCCGTCGCAGTAGCGTTCCTGCGCAGCACCCGCCGCCTCGGCCGCCTCCCGGGCCGCCGCCAGCGCCAGCCGGGACTTGCCCACCCCGCCCACGCCGGTCACGGTGACCAGCCGGGCGGTCTCCAGCAGCCTCCCCACCTCGGAGAGTTCCGCACCCCGCCCGACCAAGCGGCTCAGCTCCGAGGGAAGATTGCCGCAGGTCCTCTGTTGCACGGGCCTCTGTCGCATGGGACACGGAGGGTACTGGTCCGGATGCGCTGCGTACAAGGCGGGTCGGCCGGACCCCGAATTCCGGTACGGCGGTGGATCTCCGGCGCGATAGGGTCGGAGAACGACTTTTCTACGTAGTGATCAACAGGCAGAGAGCGGTGCAACGTGTCCGGTGGAGAGGTGGCCGGGATCCTCGTGGCCGTCTTCTGGGCCATTCTGGTCTCCTTCCTCGCCGTGGTGCTGGTGAGGCTGGCCCAGGTGCTCAAGGCGACGACCAAGCTGGTGGCCGACGTGACCGACCAGGCCGTCCCGCTGCTGGCGGACGCCTCCACCACCGTCCGCTCCGCGCGCACCCAGCTCGACCGGGTCGACGCCATCGCGAGCGACGTCCAGGAAGTCACCTCGAACGCCTCCGCGCTCTCCTCCACCGTGGCCTCCACCTTCGGCGGACCGCTGGTCAAGGTCGCGGCCTTCGGCTACGGGGTCCGCAAGGCACTGGGCAAATCCACGGAAGACGCGCCGCCGAAGGCGTCCCGACGTACCGTGATCGTTGGCCGTACGGTGCCGGCCGCCCGGCGCCGGAAGCAGAAGGGCTGAAACCTCCGATGTTCCGCCGAGCCTTCTGGTTCACCGCAGGCGCAGCCGCCGGTGTGTGGGCCACCACCAAGGTCAACCGCCAGCTCAAGAAGCTGACACCGGAGAGCCTCGCCGCCCAGGCCGCCGACAAGGCCGTGGAGGCGGGCCACCGCCTCAAGGACTTCGCCCTCGACGTCAAGGCGGGAATGTCGCAGCGCGAGGACGAGCTGAACGACGCGCTGGGGTTGCACCAAGACCCCGACCGGCCCGACAACGTCACCGCCCTCCCCGGGCAGCGGCGGCTGCGGGCCCTCCAGAACGACAAGACCACCCACCGCTCGAGCCACGAGTACCGCTCGACGGATTCGTACAACCGGAATGAGGACCACTGATGGAGTCGGCTGAAATCCGCCGCCGCTGGCTGAGCTTCTTCGAGGAGCGCGGTCACGCCGTTGTCCCTTCGGCGTCGCTCATCGCGGACGACCCGACTCTGCTGCTGGTCAACGCGGGCATGGTCCCGTTCAAGCCGTACTTCCTCGGCGAGACCAAGCCCCCGGCCCCGCGGGCCACCAGCGTGCAGAAGTGCGTCCGGACGCCGGACATCGAAGAGGTCGGCAAGACCACCCGCCACGGCACGTTCTTCCAGATGTGCGGCAACTTCTCCTTCGGCGACTACTTCAAGGAAGGCGCCATCAAGTACGCCTGGGAGCTGCTGACCAGCTCCGTGGCGGACGGCGGCTACGGCCTGGAGCCGGAGAAGCTCTGGATCACCGTCTACCTCGACGACGACGAGGCCGAGACGATCTGGCGTGACGTCATCGGCGTCCCCGCCGAGCGCATCCAGCGCCTGGGCAAGAAGGACAACTTCTGGTCCATGGGCGTTCCGGGTCCGTGCGGCCCGTGCTCGGAGATCAACTACGACCGAGGCCCCGCGTTCGGTGTCGAGGGCGGCCCCGCCGTCAACGACGAGCGGTACGTGGAGATCTGGAACCTGGTCTTCATGCAGTACGAGCGCGGCGCCGGCGACGGGAAGGAAGACTTCCCGATCCTCGGCGACCTGCCGTCGAAGAACATCGACACCGGTCTGGGTCTCGAGCGCCTCGCGATGATCCTGCAGGGCGTGCAGAACATGTACGAGACCGACACCCTGCGCGTGGTCATGGACAAGGCCACCGAGCTGACCGGCGTGCAGTACGGCGCCGCGCACGACACCGACGTGTCCATGCGCGTGGTCGCCGACCACATCCGCACCTCCGTCATGCTCATCGGCGACGGCGTCACCCCCGGCAACGAGGGCCGCGGCTACGTGCTGCGCCGCATCATGCGCCGCGCCATCCGCAACATGCGCCTGATGGGCGCCACCGGTCCGGTCGTCCAGGACCTCGTCGACGTCGTGATCAGCACGATGGGGCAGCAGTACCCCGAGCTGATGACCGACCGCATGCGCATCGAGACCGTCGCGCTCGCCGAGGAGACCCGCTTCCTCAAGACCCTGAACGCCGGGTCCAACGTCCTGGACAGCGCCGTGTCCGAGACCAAGGCCGCGGGCGGCTCGGTCCTGCCCGGCGACAAGGCGTTCCTGCTCCACGACACCTGGGGCTTCCCGATCGACCTCACCCTCGAGATCGCCGCCGAGCAGGGCCTCTCCGTGGACGAGAGCGGTTTCCGGCGCCTGATGCAGGAGCAGCGCGACAAGGCCAAGGCCGACGCCAAGGCCAAGAAGACGGGCCACGCCGACGTCTCGGCCTACCGTCTGATCGCCGACAACGCGGGCGCCACCGAGTTCACCGGCTACGCCACCACCCAGGGCGAGTCCACCGTCGTCGGCCTGCTGGTCAACGGCCTGCCCTCGCCCGCCGCGTCCGAGGGCGACGAGGTCGAGGTCGTCCTGGACCGCACCCCGTTCTACGCCGAGGGCGGCGGCCAGCTCGCCGACCAGGGCCGCATCCGGCTCGACTCGGGCGCCATCATCGACGTCCGCGACGTGCAGCAGCCGGTCCCGGGCGTCTCCGTGCACAAGGGCTCCGTCCAGGTCGGCGAGGTGACGGTGGGCGCCTCCGCGTACGCCGCCATCGACGTCAACCGCCGCCGGGCCATCGCCCGCGCCCACTCGGCCACGCACCTGACCCACCAGGCGCTGCGCGACGCGCTGGGCCCGACGGCCGCCCAGGCCGGTTCCGAGAACAGCCCCGGCCGGTTCCGCTTCGACTTCGGCTCGCCGAACGCGGTGCCCGGCACGGTCCTGACCGACGTCGAGCAGAAGATCAACGACGTGCTCTCCCGCGAGCTCGACGTCACCGCCGAGATCATGAGCATCGACGAGGCGAAGAAGCAGGGCGCCATCGCCGAGTTCGGCGAGAAGTACGGCGAGCGCGTGCGCGTCGTGACCATCGGCGACTTCTCCAAGGAGCTGTGCGGCGGTACGCACGTCGGCAACACCGCCCAGCTGGGTCTGGTGAAGCTGCTCGGCGAGTCCTCCATCGGTTCCGGCGTGCGCCGTGTCGAGGCCCTCGTCGGCGCGGACGCGTACAACTTCCTCGCCAGGGAGCACACGGTCGTCGCCCAGCTCCAGGAGCTGGTCAAGGGCCGTCCGGAGGAGCTGCCGGAGAAGATCGCCTCCATGCTCGGCAAGCTGAAGGACGCCGAGAAGGAGATCGAGAAGTTCCGCGCGGAGAAGGTCCTCCAGGCCGCCGCCGGCCTTGCCGAGAACGCCCAGGACATCCGCGGCGTGGCCCTCGTCGTGGGCACCGTCCCGGACGGCACCGGCGCCGACGACCTGCGCAAGCTGGTCCTCGACGTCCGCGGCCGCATCCAGGGCGACCGCCCGGCCGTCGTGGCCCTGTTCACCACGGCGAACGACCGCCCGCTGACCGTCATCGCCACCAACGAGGCCGCCCGCGAGCGCGGCCTCAAGGCCGGCGACCTGGTCCGCGCCGCCGCCAAGACCCTCGGCGGCGGCGGTGGCGGCAAGCCGGACGTCGCCCAGGGCGGCGGCCAGAACCCGGCCGCCGTCCCCGACGCCATCGCCGCGGTCGAGCGCCTCGTCGTCGAGACGGTCTGACCATGACTCTGCGCCGCGGCCGCCGTCTCGCCATCGACGTCGGGGACGCCCGTATCGGGGTCGCCTCGTGCGACCCCGACGGGGTGCTCGCCACACCGGTGGAAACCGTTCCGGGCCGGGACATCCCCTTCGCCCACCGGCGGCTGCGGCAGCTCGTCGCGGAGTACGAACCCCTCGAAGTCGTGGTCGGCCTCCCCCGCTCGCTCAGCGGGCGGGAGGGGCCGGCCGCGGCCAAGGTGCGCGCCTTCGCGAACGAACTCGCGAAGGGGATCAAGCCGGTGACGGTCCGTCTCGTGGACGAGCGGATGACCACGGTCACCGCCGCCCAGGGGCTGCGGGCCTCGGGGAGGAACGCGAAGAAGGGCCGTTCGGTCATCGACCAGGCGGCCGCAGTGGTGATCCTTCAGAACGCTCTTGAGACCGAACGGGTATCAGGTAATCCGCCCGGTGAGTGCGTCGAAGTGGTTGTCTGATCGCGATACGGTAACGTTCCGCGCGATGCGGCGGCATTCGAACAGTCGTCGCCCACCACTTCAGAGGCGGAACCGGGTGCCGCGGCGGATGTAGCCGCTGCCTCCGTCTCGCGGCTCTAGGGGATCGATGACTGAGTATGGCCGGGGCCGTGGCCCCGAACCGTGGCACCCGGAGGACCCGCTGTACGGGGACCACGGGTGGACCGGGCACGAGGCCCAGCAGGCTCAGATGCCCTATGCCGGTGGCCCGCAGCAGCAGCATCCGCAGGAGCCGCAGTACCAGCAGGACGCTCAGCAGTACCAGCAGGACCCTCAGCAGTACCAGCAGAGTCCTCAGTACCAGCAGAATCCGCAGTACCAGCAGGACCCGTACCCGCAGCAGTACGGGCAGCAGGGCCAATACCCGGAGCAGCAGCAGGGCTATGCCCCGCAGCAGCCCCACCAGGCTCAGCAGCAGCAACAACAGCTGCTGCACCCGCAGCCGCAGCAGCAGCCGGCGTACGACGGCCAGGGCTGGGACACCGGCCAGGGCCGGTACACCGCCGTCCCGCAGGCCGACCCGTACCTCGGCGCGGACCCGTACGCCCAGCAGCCCGTCGGCGGCTATCCGGGTGAGGCCCCCGACCTCTACGGCACCCCCGAGGCCTACCCGCCGCCGCAGCCCCCGGGCCGGCGCCACCTGGTCACGGAGCAGGAGCCGGAGGCGGAGTACGCCGACGAGGAGGCCGAGGAGGCCTCGATCCTGCCCGGCGGCGGAGGCGACGACGATTCCGACGAGCCGAACGGCGGACGCCGCGGCCGCTCGAAGGGCAAGCCCAAGCGCCGCAACGGCGCGGCCTGCCTGATCGCCGCCGTCGTCATCGTGGGCGTCATCGGCGGTGGCGGCTACTACGGCTACGACTACATCAAGTCCAAGTTCAGCACCGGCGAGGACTACGCCGGTGAGGGCGAGGGCTCCGTGCCCATCGACATCCCCAAGGGCACCGGCGTCGGTGAGATGGGCCGCATCCTCAAGGCGCACGGCGTCGTCAAGAGCGCGGACGCCTTCGTCGCCGCCGCCAAGGTCAACCCCAAGGGCGGTGCGATCCAGGCGGGCTCCTACGTGATGAAGGAGCACATGTCGGGCAAGGCCGCCGTGGAGCTCATGGTGAACGGCGCCGGGGTCAACGCCCTGGACGTCATCCCGGGCTGGAAGAACATCCAGGTCTACGCGGCCATCGACGGCAAGCTCAAGCTCAAGGAGGGCACGACCAAGGAGATCGCCGTCAAGGAGGCGAAGAACCTCGGTCTGCCCGAGTGGGCCAACAACAGCAAGGACATCAAGGACCCCCTGGAGGGCTTCCTCTACCCGGCCCGCTACGACCTCAGCAAGGACGCGAGCCCCCAGTCGCTGCTCAAGCAGATGGTGGCCAAGTCCAACGAGGCCTACGCGAGCGCCGACCTCCAGGGGCAGGCGGCCAAGCTGGGCCTCTCGAACCCGCTGCAGCTCGTCACCGTCGCGAGCCTCGTCCAGGCCGAGGGCAAGTACCAGCACGACTTCGACAAGATCTCCCGGGTGGTCTACAACCGTCTCAAGCCGGGCAACACCGAGACGTACGGTCTGCTCGACTTCGACTCCACGGTCAACTACATCAAGGGCCAGAGCACCCTGGACGTCGGCGCCGTCAACGACCTGCGCAAGCTCGACGACCCGTACAACACGTACAAGATCAAGGGCCTGCCCGCCGGCCCGATCGGCAACCCGGGCCCGGACGCGCTCAAGTCGGCGATCAACCCGGCCACCGGACCGTGGTACTACTTCGTGTCGGTGAACGAGAACGAGACGCTCTTCGCCGTGACGAACGCCGAGCACAACCAGAACCGCCAGCGGTACGAAGAGGAACGGAAGAAGGCAGGGCAGTGATACGCGCAGCCGTGCTCGGTTCACCGATCGAGCACTCCCTCTCCCCGGTGCTGCACCGCGCCGCGTACCAGGAGCTCGGTCTCGACGACTGGTCCTACGACCGCTTCGAGATAGACGAGGCCGCGCTCCCGCAGTTCGTCGCCGGCCTCGGCCCCGAGTGGGCCGGGCTGTCCCTGACGATGCCGCTCAAGCGCGCGGTCATCCCGCTCCTCGACGGCATCAGCGAAACCGCCGCCTCGGTCGAGGCGGTCAACACGGTCGTCCTGACCAAGGACGGGCGGCGCCTCGGCGACAACACCGACATCCCCGGCATCGTCTCCGCGCTCCACGAGCGGGGTGTCGACAAGGTCGACAGCGCCACCATCCTCGGCGCGGGCGCCACCGCCTCCTCGGCACTGGCCGCCCTCGCCCGGATCTGCTCCGGCGAGGTCACGGTGTACGTGCGCTCCCGGGCCCGCGCCGACGAGATGCAGGAGTGGGGCGAGCGCCTCGGCGTGGCCGTCCGCACGGCCGACTGGGCGGACGCCGCCGACGGGCTCGGCGCGCCGCTGGTCATCGCGACCACCCCGGCCAGCGCCACGGACTGGCTGGCAGCTGCCGTACCGGCCGCCCCTGGCACCCTGTTCGACGTCCTGTACGACCCGTGGCCGACCGCCCTCGCGGCGGCCTGGGCGCAGCGCGGCGGCCGCCTCCTCGGCGGCCTGGACCTCCTCGTCCACCAGGCGGTGCTCCAAGTCGAGCAGATGACCGGCCGCCACACCGCGCCGCTGGCCGCCATACGGGCCGCCGGCGAGGCCGCGCTGCGCGCCCGCCACTAGGGGGTGCCTCGGGGTGTCCGGCGGATCATGACCGGGCCCGGGCGGCACACCTGATGCACTGCGCACACTGATCTTGCTCGCGTGAAGCCGGACCCGCCAGGGTGGGGAGGGTGCACCGGCGTCCGCCAGCTGGACCGGAGGGCGGTGCACCGGCCCGGACGTGGGAGGATCGGGTGAGGCGGGTCCGGGCCGCGCACCCGGCCGCGCCGCCGCAGTACCAGGCGCGAGCATGAGGAGCATCGTTGAGCAGGTTGCGTTGGCTGACTGCCGGGGAGTCGCACGGTCCGGCGCTGGTGGCGACGCTGGAGGGGCTTCCCGCCGGCGTTCCGGTCACCACCGAGCTGGTGGCCGACCATCTGGCGCGGCGCCGGCTCGGGTACGGGCGCGGTGCGCGGATGAAGTTCGAGCAGGACGAGGTGACCTTCCTCGGCGGCGTCCGCCACGGTCTGTCCCTGGGTTCGCCGATCGCCGTCATGGTGGGCAACACCGAGTGGCCCAAGTGGGAGAAGGTCATGTCGGCCGATCCCGTGGACCCGTCGGAGCTGAAGGAGACGGGCCGCAACGCCCCCCTGACGCGTCCGCGCCCGGGCCACGCCGACCTGGCGGGCATGCAGAAGTACGGCTTCGACGAGGCCCGGCCGATCCTGGAGCGCGCGAGCGCCCGTGAGACCGCCGCCCGCGTCGCCCTCGGCGCCATCGCCCGGTCCTTCATCAAGGAGACCGCGGGCATCGAGATCGTCTCGCACGTCATCGAGCTGGCCGCGGCCAAGGCCCCGTACGGCGTGTACCCGACCCCCGCGGACGTGGAGAAGCTGGACGCGGACCCGGTGCGCTGCTTCGACGCGGACGCGTCGAAGGCGATGGTCGCGGAGATCGACCAGGCCCACAAGGACGGCGACACGCTCGGCGGCGTCGTCGAGGTCCTCGCGTACGGGGTCCCGGTCGGCCTCGGCTCGCACGTGCACTGGGACCGCCGCCTGGACGCCCGCCTCGCGGCCGCGCTGATGGGCATCCAGGCCATCAAGGGCGTCGAGGTCGGCGACGGCTTCGACCTGGCCCGCGTACCGGGCTCGCAGGCGCACGACGAGATCGTGTCCACCCCCGAGGGCATCAAGCGCACCTCCGGCCGCTCCGGCGGCACCGAGGGCGGTCTGACCACCGGTGAACTGCTGCGCGTACGGGCCGCCATGAAGCCGATCGCGACCGTCCCGAAGGCGCTCGCCACGGTCGACGTCGCCACCGGTGAGGCCGCTGCCGCGCACCACCAGCGCTCCGACGTCTGCGCCGTCCCGGCCGCCGGCATCGTCGCCGAGGCGATGGTCGCCCTCGTCCTCGCGGACGCGGTCGTCGAGAAGTTCGGCGGCGACTCGGTGCCCGAGACCCGGCGCAACGTCCGGGCGTACCTCGACAACCTGCAGATCCGGTGACGGGCGGACCACTGGTCGTCCTCGTCGGCCCGATGGGGTCCGGCAAGTCCACGGTGGGGGCGCTGCTCGCCGCGCGGCTCGGCGCCCCCTACCGGGACACCGACGCCGACATCGTCGCGGCCCAGGGCCGCGCGATCTCGGACATCTTCGTCGACGAGGGCGAACCGTACTTCCGTGAGCTGGAGCGGCAGGCGGTCGCCGCCGCCCTCGCCGAACACACCGGGATCCTCGCCCTCGGCGGCGGCGCCGTCCTCGACGCGGGCACCCGGGAGCTGCTGGCCGGTCTGCCCGTCGCCTACCTCTCCATGGACGTCGAGGAAGCCGTCCGGCGCGTCGGACTGGGCGCCGCGCGCCCGCTGCTCGCCGTCAACCCGCGCCGCCAGTGGCGCGAGCAGATGGAGGCCCGGCGCCCCCTGTACACCGAAGTCGCGCGCGTCGTGGTGGCCACCGACGACCGCACCCCCGAAGAGGTCGCCCAGGCGGTCCTCGACGCTCTGGAGTTGAAGGACGTATGACAGACCAGGTGACGCGCATCCAGGTCGGCGCCGTAGCCGGACACGACGCGTACGACGTGCTGGTCGGCCGGCAGCTGCTCGGCGAGCTCGGCGCGCTGATCGGCACCAAGGCCCAGCGGGTCGCCGTGATCCACCCCGAGGCGCTCGCCTCGACCGGTGAGGCACTGCGCGACGACCTGGCCGGGCAGGGCTACGAGGCGGTCGCCATCCAGGTGCCGAACGCCGAGGAGGCCAAGACGGCCGAAGTCGCCGCGTACTGCTGGAAGGCGCTGGGCCAGTCCGGGTTCACCCGCACCGACGTGATCGTCGGCGTCGGCGGCGGAGCCACCACGGACCTCGCGGGCTTCGTCGCGGCCACCTGGCTGCGCGGGGTGCGCTGGGTCGCCGTACCGACCACCGTCCTCGCGATGGTCGACGCGGCCGTCGGCGGCAAGACCGGCATCAACACCGCCGAGGGCAAGAACCTGGTGGGCTCCTTCCACCCGCCGGCCGGTGTGCTGTGCGACCTGGCGGCGCTGGACTCGCTGCCGGTCCACGACTACGTCAGCGGCCTCGCGGAGATCATCAAGGCCGGTTTCATCTCCGACCCGGTGATCCTCGACCTCATCGAGGCGGACCCGGCGGCGGCCCGCACGCCCGACGGCCCGCACACGGCCGAGCTGATCACGCGCTCCATCCAGGTCAAGGCGGACGTGGTCTCCAGCGACCTCAAGGAGGCCGGGCTGCGGGAAATGCTCAACTACGGGCACACCCTCGCGCACGCCATCGAGAAGAACGAGCGCTACAAGTGGCGGCACGGCGCCGCCGTGTCGGTCGGCATGGTCTTCGCCGCCGAACTCGGCCGGCTCGCCGGCCGGCTCGACGACGCGACGGCCGACCGGCACCGGGAGATCCTCGCGGCCGTCGGCCTGCCGCTGACCTACCGCGGCGACCAGTGGCCCAAGCTGCTCCAGACCATGCAGGTCGACAAGAAGTCCCGCGGCAACCTGCTGCGCTTCATCGTCCTCGACGGACTGGCCAAGCCCACCGTCCTCGAAGGCCCCGACCCGGCGCACCTGATCGCCGCGTACGGCGAGGTGTCCGCGTGAGCCGTAAGGTGCTCGTGCTGAACGGCCCGAACCTGGGCCGGCTCGGGTCGCGCGAGCCCGACGTGTACGGGGCCACCTCGTACGCCGGGCTCGTGGAGAGCTGCCGCACGCTGGGCGAGGAGCTCGGCTTCGACGTCGAGGTCCGTGAGACCAACGACGAGGGCGCCATCGTGCGCTGGCTGCACGAGGCGGCGGACGGCAAGATCCCGGTCGTGATCAACCCGGGTGCCTTCACGCACTACTCGTACGCCATGCGCGACGCGGCCGCGCAGCGCACCGCGCCGCTGATCGAGGTGCACATCTCGAACCCGTACGCCCGCGAGGAGTTCCGGCACACGTCGGTCATCGCCTCGGTGGCGACCGGTACGGTGGCGGGCTTCGGCATCGGCTCGTACCGGCTGGCGCTGCGCGCGCTGGCGGACGAAGTCTGACGGTGCTGGTGGGCGGCTCCGCCCCCGCGGTCATATAACGTTCTCGCATCAGTCGGCGGAACGAGACGGAGTGGCAGCGGATGCAGCAAGGAGCGGGAGGCGGCGGAGCGGGCTGGGGGCAGCCGGGACATCATCCGGCGGCGCCCCCGCAGCCGCCCATACCCCCTGCGCAGGGATGGCCGGTGCCTGCGCCGCCGCAGGCGCCGCCGCCGCACGTGGCGCCGCCACCGCCGTCCGGCCCCGAGGCCACGACGGGGCACATTCCGCTGCCGCCCGCGGTGCCCCGTACCGGCGGCGCCACGCTGGCCGTGCTGCTGATCGGCCCGGCGGGCGCGGGGAAGACCACGGTGGCCCGGCACTGGGCCAGCACCCGGCCGGTGCCCACCGCACACGTGAGCCTGGACGACGTCCGGGAATGGGTGTGCTCGGGCTTCGCGGACCCGCAGGCGGGCTGGAACGACCACTCCGAGGCCCAGTACCGGCTGGCCCGCCGCACCTGCGGCTTCGCCGCCCGCAACTTCCTGGCCAACGGGATCTCCTGCATCCTCGACGACGCCGTCTTCCCGGACCGGCCCGTGGTGGGCCTGGGCGGCTGGAAGCGGCACGTGGGCCCCGCCCTGCTGCCCGTCGTCCTCCTCCCCGGCCTGGAGATCGTCCTGGAGCGCAATGCCGCCCGCTCGGGGAACCGGCGCCTCTCGGACGAGGAAGTCGCCCGCATCCACGGGCGGATGGCCGGCTGGTACGGCTCCGGCCTGCCGATCATCGACAACTCGGACCTCGACGTGGAAGGCACGTCCCGGGCCCTGGACGAAGCCCTGGCCCGGGCCATCGCGGCACCCGCCTTCTGACCGCCACCGCGGGCCGGGCCCTCGTACGGGCGTGCTCACCAGGCCGGATGCGCGGGGCGCTCGTAGGCTCGAAGACATGTCAGACGTGTACGCGGCCCGTCGGGGCCTGCTTCGCGACCGCTGCGCCGCCGCGGGGAACGCCGCCGCACTGATCACGCGTCCGGCGAACGTCCGCTACCTCGCCGGGGCGTCCCCGCCGGACGCCGTGCTGCTCGTCGGACCGGACGGCGAGGACATGCTGTTCACCGTCGGCCCGCCCAGCGGCGAAGCCGACGAGGGACGCCTCGACGACCAGCTCAGACTCTCCGTGCTCTCCGCCCCCGGCAGCGACGCGGCCGTCGCGGCCGGCGACATGGCCGGCTCCCTGCGCGCCGACTCACTGGCCGTCGAGGAGCACCACCTCACCGTCGCCCGGCACCGAGCCCTGCGCTCCGTCGCGCCCAAGCTGCGGCTGGCCGACCTCGGGACCTCCGTGGAGCAGCAGCGCCTCGTCAAGGACGAGGAGGAGATCGCCTGCCTGCGGATCGCCGCCGAGATCGCCGACCAGGCGCTCGGCGAACTGCTGGAGTCGATCCTGGTGGGCCGCACCGAGCGCCACCTCGCACTGGAGCTGGAGCGCCGCCTCGTCGACCACGGGGCCGACGGGCCGGCCTTCCCGACCTCCGTCGGCACCGGGCCGAACTCGGGCGGCTCCCGGCACCGGCCGTCCGACCGCCGCGTCGAGGAGGGCGACTTCCTCTCCGTCTGCCTCGGGGCCAACTACCGCGGCTACCGCTGCGAGATCGGCCGGACGTTCGTGATCGGCACCAGCCCGGCCGACTGGCAGATCGAGCTCTACGATCTTGTTTTCGCGGCCCAGCGGGCGGGACGTGAGGCCCTCGTGCCCGGTGCCGCGTACCGCGAGGTCGACCGTGCCGCGCGCTCCGTGCTGGACTCCGCAGGACATGGTGAATCGCTCGCTCCGTGGACCGGACACGGTGTAGGCCTCGAAATCGACGAGGACCCGCAGCTTGCACCTACGGCAATGGGTAAACTGGACGCTTGCGTGCCGGTCACCGTCGAACCGGGGGTTCACCTCCCGGGCCGGGGAGGTGTCCGGATCGATGACACGCTCGTCGTACGCCCCGAGGCGGACGGCGGTCCCGAGCTACTCACCATTACGACCAAGGAGCTGCTCGCGCTCTAGCCCGCTGCGGCGGCCTGTGCGCGCACCCGTGGTCTTCCAGTGCAGGAGATTCCGCAACCGTGGCTTCCACGAACGACCTCAAGAACGGCATGGTGCTCAAGCTCGACGGTGACCAGCTCTGGTCCGTCGTCGAGTTCCAGCACGTCAAGCCCGGCAAGGGCCCGGCCTTCGTGCGCACCAAGCTCAAGCACGTGCTCTCCGGCAAGGTCGTCGACAAGACGTTCAACGCCGGCACGAAGGTCGAGACGGCCACCATCGACCGCCGCGACATGCAGTTCTCTTACATGGACGGCGAGTACTTCGTCTTCATGGACATGACCACCTTCGACCAGCTGATGGTGGACAAGAAGGCTGTCGGCGACGCCGCCAACTTCCTGATCGAGGGCTTCACCGCCTCCGTCGCCCAGCACGAGGGCGAGGTGCTCTACGTCGAGCTCCCGGCCGCGGTCGAGCTCAAGATCGAGCACACCGACCCGGGCGTCCAGGGCGACCGCTCCACCGGTGGCACCAAGCCCGCCACCCTGGAGACCGGCTACGAGATCCAGGTCCCGCTCTTCGTCACCACCGGCGAGACGGTCAAGGTCGACACGCGTACCAGCGACTACCTCGGCCGGAAGAGCAACTAACCCGTGGCTGCTCGGAGCAATGCGCGCAAGCGCGCCTTCCAGATCCTTTTCGAGGCCGACCAGCGGGGGGTGCCCGTACGCGAGGTCCTCGCGGACTGGATCCGCCACGCGCGGTCGGACGACCGGCAGCCGCCGGTCAGCGCCTTCACGATGGATCTCGTCGAGGGTTACGCCGACAAGGTGAACCGCATCGACGACCTGATCGTCACCTACGCCGTGGACTGGGAACTCGACCGCATGCCGGTCGTGGACCGGAACATCCTGCGGCTCGGTGCCTACGAGCTGATCTGGGTGGACGACACCCCGGACGCCGTGGCCATCGACGAGGCCGTCCAGCTGGCCAAGGAATTCTCGACGGACGAGTCCCCCTCGTTCGTGAACGGGCTGCTGGCCCGCTTCAAGGACCTGAAGCCGAGCCTGCGCCGGGGCGAGTAGCCCCCGGCGGTTCGGCGAGAACGGAGGGCCCGCGGCGCACACGCGCCGCGGGCCCTCCGTTTCTGCTTCCGCTTCCGTTCGTGCTCCTGCTGCGCACGGAGATGCGAAACCGGGGTGGGGGGGGGGGGGGGGGGGGGGGGGGGGGGGGGGGGGGGGGGGGGGGGGGGGGGGGGGGGGGGGGGGGGGGGGGGGGGGGGGGGGGGG
>NZ_JBVIGX010000065.1:11113-17900 GCF_055570595.1 Streptomyces sp. NPDC031132 | reverse complement strand
GGCCAAGCTCGGCAAGTGACAACCAACAACCCCACACCCCACCCCCACACCGCAGACGCCGGAGAGGCCCACAGCCCCTCCGGCATCCGCATGCCGCATGCCGCATGCCGCATGCCGTACGCCACACTCCGCACGCCGCACTCCGACAGCCCTGGCCGGCACATGACAGCTGTCATATCGCAGACGTGACCCGGGGCCCTGCCCCCCGAGGCCCTCCCCCGGACAAACTGATGATCACCACACCGACCACGGGGGCAGCGAAGTGAACATCCTGAAGAAAAAGTCCGCACCGGCCGAAGCGATCGACACCACCACACTGACGCCCGCCGACTACCGGCTTCCGGTCTGGTTCTTCGGCTTCGAAGGCGTGCTCGCGGCCGCCTTCGACATCCTCAAGGCCTTCCCCTCGGCATGGCCCGTGCTGCTGGTGCTGCTCGCCGTGAACATCACCGTCTCGCTGACGATGATGCGCAGGCGGATCAAACTCGCCAAGGCGTTGTGGCGCGGCAAGGAGACCCGCAAGCTCGCCTTGGCCCTCATCGCCCTCCGGATCGGCAGCCACTTCGCCTTGAACGCCGTGGGCATGACCGTCACCTCGGCCTTCGGCCACGTACTCTTCGCCGTCGCCATGGCCGCAGCGACGATCGGCCTGCTCGCCTACTCCCAGCAGACCGCCATCCGCGCCCTCACCACCACCGCCGGCCCGGCGATCTGACCCGGCCGTCGTCCCGCCGGGTCACGGCGCGGGGTGCGGGAGGCCCGTTCGGATCCCGCGCCGTACGCGGAGCAGGTCCGGCGGCAGCTCGCCCTCGAGGGCGAGGCCCGCGTCCGCGAGCTCCGCGCCGAGCGCCTGCCGGGTCAACGGCCAGAGCAGGAAGGACTCCTGCGCCCGGCGCAGGACCCGGCCCTGACGGCACACCAGGTAGGCGTAGTCGCAGCGGATCCGGTCGCCCTCGGCACGGGCGGTGACCTGTCCCCGGTAGGTGTCGAGGCCCAGCTGTACCTCGCCCAGGGAGCGCCTGGTCGGACGGGCGGGCAGCCGGGCCGGCGGGCGGTCGAGGAAGAGCAGGCCGCCCGGTACCAGCAGATCGGCCAGGGCTCCCCACAGTGCGCGCCGCTCGTCCGGAGGCAGGCAGGAGGCCATCCGCAGGCAGACCGCCAGATCGGCCTGCCCGCTGAGCGACAGCTCGACGGCGGAACAGGAGTGCACGGTCACCCGGTCCGCGACGGAGCCCCCGGCGGGCGGATGCAGCCGGGACAGCAGGACGGCGCGCATCGCCGCCGCCGGCTCGACGGCGTGGACCGGCACGCACGAAGCGCCGATCAGTACGTCGGTGACCAGCCCGGTCCCCGCTCCGACCTCGACGACCCCCACGCGCGCCGCGGCCGCCGGCCCGGCCAGCGCCAGTGCGTGCCGGTGGTACGACCGGGCGTGCAGCAGATCGTAGAACTCGGCCGACACGGCGTACGCCTGCCCGCGCGCCCCGCTGTCCGGGCGGGCCTCCGGAAGTTCCGCGTACGAGGCCCGTCGCGTGTCCACCCGTCTGTCCATCGAGCCATCATCGCCGCACGAACGCCGTCCTACGACCCAGGATTCGGCCACCACCGGGGTGTCCGGAGTCAGCGCAGGGCGGGCTCTCCCGCCCGGACGGCGCCCATCACGCGCTCGACGGTCTCCTGCTGCTCGCCGACCGGGGCCGCGTAGCCGATGGAGCCCCGCGCGGCGTCCTCGCCGAGCGCCCGGGTCATCACCCATGCGGCGAGGTACTGCGAAGCCAGGCAGCCGCCGGCCGTTGCGATGTTGCCCTCGGCGTGGAACGGCGCGTCCAGCACGGTGACGCCGAAGTCCTCCACGAACGGGCGGCTCGTCATGTCCGCGCAGACCGGCATGCCGCCCAGCAGCCCGAGCCGCGCGAGCACCAGCGCGCCGGAGCACTGCGAACCGATCAGCTGTCGGGCGGGGTCCAGGGGCAGCATGGCGAGCAGCCGGTCATCGGCGATCACGTCGCGGGTCTTCACCCCGCTCCCGATCAGGACGACGTCGGCCTCGGGGATGAACTCCATCGGGCGCTGCCCGCTCACCTCGACGCCGTTCATCGAGGTGACCACGGGCGTCGGTGTGGTGATGAAGGCCTCCAGGCCGTCCTTGCGGCAGCGGTTGATCAGCGCGGAGGCGATGAAACTGTCGAGCTCGTTGAATCCGTCGAAGGTGACCACGGCTACCTGCATCGGAACTCCTCGGTTGCGGCGTCGGAGGCCCAGTCTTCCACCGGCCACGCGGTCACCCCCGGGCCAATCGGCGCCAAGTGGCCTGCGCCTCACGGGTCATCGCGCGGCCACGGTCCCGTGCCGCGGAGAAATCCGGGCGTCACCCACACGGAAAACGCTTGGACGGCGCAGACGCGCGCGCGGGACACTGCGAATTCCGTTCTGACACGAGATCACAGGGTTGCGATGGAATCGTCTGCATCACGAGCGGTACTGCCACGCAAGGGCCCCGTGGTCCTCGCACTTCGTTACTACGGACGGGAGTTGGTGCGGCTGCGCCGGCTGACGGCGCCCGCGATGCTGATGCCGGCCCTGGGCAACATCGGCATCAACTACATCGCCCCGCTGGTCGTCGCGAAGCTCGTCGGCCACATCGCCGACGACTCCACCGCCCCCGCCCTCGGCGCGATGCTCCCGTACGTCCTCGGATTCGCCGGAGTCCTTCTGCTCTCCGAGGCGGCGTGGCGCGTCGGCCTGCACTGCCTGAACCGCCTCGACGCCCTCGGCATCGAGCGTCTGTACGTGATCGGCATGGACGAGCTGTTCACGAAGGACGCCGCGTTCTTCCACGACAACTTCGCCGGATCACTGACCAAGCGGGTCCTGAGCTTCGCCACCCGCTTCGAGGAGTTCGTCGACACGCTGACCTTCTCGGTCGTGGGCCGGTTCGTACCGCTCCTGTTCGGGTCGGTGGTGCTCTGGCACTACGAACCGCTGCTCGTCGTGGCGCTCCTGGTCATGATCACGGTGACGGGGGTGTGCGTACTGCCCCTCGTACGGCGCCGCCAGGCGCTCGTCAACCGCCGAGAGGAGGCGATCGCCCGGGTGTCGGGGCACATCTCCGACAGCTTGATGAACATGGACACGGTCCGCGCTTTCGCCGCGGAGGAGCGCGAGGCCGCCGAGCACCGGTCCCGCGTGGCGCGCTCGCGGGGGCTCATGCTGCGGTCCTGGGACTACGGCAACCTGCGCATCGACACCCTCGTCGCGCCGATGTCCGTGGTGACCAACGCGCTGGGCCTGTTGCTCGCCGTCACCATCGCCGGGGAAGGCCGCGGGGTGGAGGCGGTCGTGGTCGCGTTCACGTACTACTCCAACGCCACGCGCATCATGTTCGAGTTCAACCAGATCTACCGTCGCCTGGAGAGCTCCATGACCGAGGCCGCGCAGTTCACGGCGCTGCTGCTGACTCCGCCGACCGTACTCGACCCGCAGTCGCCGGAGCCGGCACCGTCACCGACCCGGGCCGCCGACGTGCGATTCGAGAAGGTGACCTTCGCGCACGCGGGCGCACAGCCGCTCTTCGAGGGGCTGGACCTGGCCGTGCCCGGCGGAGCCAAGATCGGGCTCGTGGGCCGGTCCGGCGGCGGCAAGACCACGCTGACCAGGCTGCTGCTGCGGATGACGGACATCGACGGGGGCCGGATCCTGATCGGGGGCCAGGACATCAGCAGGCTGCGCCAACGCGACCTGCGCGGCCTGATGGCGTACGTGCCTCAGGACCCGGCGATGTTCCACCGCACCCTGCGGGAGAACATCGCGTTCGCCCGGCCCGACGCCACCGAGGCCGAGATCCGCCGCGCGGCCGAGGCGGCGCACGTCACGGAGTTCGCCGATGCGCTGCCGGACGGCCTCGACACGATGGTCGGCGAGCGTGGCGTCAAGCTCTCCGGCGGGCAGCGCCAGCGGGTCGCGCTGGCCAGGGCGATCCTGCGCGACGCGCCGATCCTGCTGCTCGACGAGGCGACCAGCGCCCTGGACTCCGAGAGCGAGATCCTCGTCCAGGAGGCGTTGTGGCGGCTCATGGAAGGGCGGACCGCCCTCGTGGTGGCGCACCGGCTGAGCACGGTGGCCCACATGGACCGGCTCGTCGTCCTCGACCACGGCCGCATCGTCGAGCAGGGGACGCACCAGGAGCTGCTCGCCACGGAGGGTGCCTACGCCAGGCTGTGGCAGCACCAGTCGGGCGGCTTCCTCGACGGCAGCCCCGCACGCTCTTCCTGAAGGAGTCCAGGGCTCAGCCGCCCGGCGGGAGCAAGGTGGAGGCCACGGCCTAGGTGTGTTGTCCCGGGACGTTGGTGACACGCGTGCTGGGTGCTTGAAATGGGTGAGGGCCTTCTGGCTCGGTGGGGATTGCGACATCTCAAACGACTTCAGGAGGCCCTCGTGGTCCACCGTAATGCCCCGCTGACCGAGACCGGACGACTTCGCCTGGCCCGGTGCGTCGTGGATGACGGATGGCCCGTGCGTCGGGCGGCCGAGCGTTTCCAGGTCAGCCACACCACCGCCGCCCGCTGGGCCGGCCGCTACCGACAGCTGGGCGTCGCCGGAATGAGTGACCGCTCCAGCCGCCCCCACCACCAGCCCCGAAGGACGGCAGCCGAGGTCGAGAGGGAAGTGCTCCGCCTCCGGCGGGAACACCGGATCGGTCCGCTGCGGCTGGCGGTACGCTGCCGTATCGCGGCCTCGACCGCCCACCGCATCCTGGTCCGCAACGGCCAGCCGCCCCTGGCCGCCCTGGACCGGGCCACCGGCGAACCGGTCCGCCGCTACGAACGGGACCGCCCGGGCGAGCTGGTCCACATCGACGTCAAGAAGCTGGGCCGGATCCCCGACGGCGGCGGCCACAAAGTCCTCGGCCGGGCGGCCGGCTCCCCGAACAAAGACCGCCGCAACGGCGCCGGATACGTCTACCTCCACACCGCCCTGGACGACCACTCCCGCCTGGCCTACACCGAAGACCTGCCCGACGAGACCGCACCGACCTGCGCCGCCTTCCTGGCCCGGGCGACCGCCTGGTTCGCGTCCCTGGGCATCACGGTCGAGCGGGTCCTGACCGACAACGCCTGGGCCTACAGCAAGAACACCTGGCGCCAGACCTGCCGCGACCTGGAGATCCAACCCCGCTGGACCAGGCCCTGGCGGCCTCAGACCAACGGCAAGGTCGAACGCTTCCACCGCACCCTGCTCGAGGAATGGGCCTACCAGCGGCCGTACACCTCAGACCGTGAACGGATGGAAGCGTTTCCCGACTGGCTTCACTGGTACAACTACCACCGACCCCACACCGGGATCGCAGGCCACACACCCGCCAGCCGCGGCACCAACCTCTCCGGACAACACACCTAGGGGGCGTCTTGCCGATCAGGCCGGGCTCGCGGCGTCCGGCAACGCGCGCTCGCCGCGTTCTCGTCACTCGCCGACGTCCCCCAGCTACCGCTGGGAGGTGCCCCCACCGCGTCGACTCCCTCCTCGGCCTTGCGATCGCACGCACCGGACGCCGCTCCCTGATCCGGCCTGATCGGCAAGACACCCCCTAGAGGGAGCCGAAGTCCGGGATGGTCAGCGAGCCGTCCTCGGCCAGGGGGAAGCCCGGGTTGTGGGCGATCTCCCACAGGTATCCGTCGGGGTCGGCGAAGCACCCCGCGTAGCCGCCGTAGGCCGTTGCCCGAGCCGGCTTGGTCACGGTGGCTCCGGCCTGTTGTGCGGCCGCGAGGAGCACGTCGACATCCTTCGGGGAGCGCAGGTTGTGGGCCAGGACGATGCCGCCGAAGCCGGTCCCGCGAGCGCTGTCGAGGCCGGAGTCCAGTGCGAGCTCGTCGCGGCCCCACAGGACGAGCCCGAGGCCGCCTGCCTGGAAGAAGACGGTCTCCTCGACCTCCTGCCCCCGCCAGCCCAGGCTCTCGTAGAAGGCCCGGGAGCGCCCGAGGTCGGCAACGCCAAGGGTGATCAGACTGACGCGTTGTTCCATGATCGGAAGCTAGCACGCGCTCCTGCGCATTCCCGGGCTGCCGGGCTGCCACGCCCGCGCCGGCCAGGCTTTTACCAAGATCGCTTCTCGGCGTCAAGCCACGTATTCGAGGGGCGTGACGCACGTTCCCCCGTCGGGTTTATTTGAAGTACGCCCTCCCCGGGGGAAACCCCGGAGGACAAAGGGCCGGAACACATCCCCGGTCTTTCTGCGGGGCGGAATACAAATCCCTTTTTACACCGAATGGAGAATTACCATGTTCGAGCTCTTCACGACCCGTCGTATCGTTCTGGCCGGAGCTTCCCTGGCGCTGGTCGGTGGTGGCATCGCCCTCCCCGCGACCGCCATGGCCGCGCCCACCGCCGCCCCGCAGCAGGCCATCACCCTCCCCCAGGACAGCGCCGACGGAATCGGTACCGGCGGCGATGCCAACGCCGAGAACACGACGGTCGGCGGCGAGGCCACCGGCGGCAGCGCCAGCACCGGCGTCGGCAACTGCGAGGGCGGGTGCGAGGTCAAGACCGGCAACGCCACCGGCGGCAACGCCAGCGCCGACGCCGTCAACACCGGCGACGCCACCGCCGTAGGCGGCGACGGCACCGGCACGGGCGGCCAGGTGAACAAGCAGAACATCAAGCTGAAGCTGAAGGAAGACCTGAAGCAGAAGCTCGGCAAGTGAGGGCGGATGATCGCCCCCACCCCCGCGGGGGGCGGGGGGGGGGAAAGGCCGCCCTGGGGGCGGCCGCCGTCGCCCCAGGGGGGGGTCTC
>NZ_JBVIGX010000065.1:0-11103 GCF_055570595.1 Streptomyces sp. NPDC031132 | reverse complement strand
AGACGGAGACGGGAAGGAAAACCGAAAAAAGAAGCTGGAAGGTGGGGGCAGGGGACCCCCCCCCACCACAACGACCACAGAAAACCCCCACCCCCCCCCCGCCTCCCCCATGCCGCCGCCCCGGGGTCAGTCCCCGGTAGCGTGCCGCAGCGGCCTCGGGCCCCGCTGCTCCTGGGGCCAGTCGGCGGGGAGGGTGTAGTGCCAGCCCTCTCGCCACCCGAAGGGGGCGTCGAGGAGGTCTTCGATCGACTTTCCGGTCAGCAGGCAGTCGAGTGCCCATTTGTTGGCCGAGTGGGCGATCACGAGGACGCGCCGGCCGTCCCAGCCGGTGGCCAGGTCGCGCAGGAAGTCACCGGTGGCCTGGATGACCTGCCGGTAGCTCTGGCCGCCGGGGAACGGATCGGCGATGTGCCGCGCACGCCGGGCCTCCAGCACGGCGACCGGGCAGCCGTTGAGCTCGCCGTAGTTGCACTCGCGCAGTCGCGGGTCCTGATGGATCGGGACGGCCGTGCCGGAGAAGGCGATCCGCGCGGTCTCGACGGCCCGGTGCAGATCGGAAACGAATACGGCTGCGAGTGCGGAGTTCCGACGGCGGACGCCGAGCTCGGCGGCGAACCGTCGCCCCTGCTCGGAGAGCCTGCCCGGCAGCCAGCCGGTGGCGATGCCCTTCTCGTTGTCCTCGGTCAGCGCATGGGTCTCGTAGACGATGTCGACTGCCATGTCGGCTCCGTTCGGCCTTTGACTGCCTCGTACGATGAGCCAACTACCGCACACCAACGGTGACAAGACCGCCTGACCGATCGCAACTAGTGGCCTGAACCGGTGGTTCGCGGCCCGCTCGCGACCGGCTCCGACGCGGCGTCACCAGCGCGGGCACCGAGGACGGCGGTGGTGAACCTCGCCAGCTGGTCCCGCATCTCCTCGCGGCGCGCGCCCTTCTCACCCGCCAGGTACGCGACCAGGTCGGCCCGGGTCGCGGCGAGCAGCGCGTGGGCGGTGAAGTCACTGTCGGCCAGACCCGGGATGCGCTGCAGCAGGTCCCGGAGCAAGGCGTGCCAGCGCTCGTAGTGCTCCGTCCCGTACGGGCTGCCCGTGCCGGTTCCCTCCAGGGCCAGCGCGAGGTGGCGGTTGTCCAGCTTGAGGCACAGAACGGCATCGAGCAGGGCCGGTACGCGCCGGAGCGGCGGGGTCGCGGGCCCCAGCGGCGGCGGGCCCTGCTCCACGGCGCTCCACACCGGTTCGAGCCGCGCCTCGTACAGCGCGTGGATCAGCCCGGTGCGATCGCCGAACGCGCGGAAGAGCGTCGCCTTGCCGACGCCGGCCGCTGTCGCGATGTCGGCCATGGTCACTTCCTCGGGGCTCCCGCAGCCCGCGAACAGGGTGTCGGCGGCGGCGAAGACGGCCGCCCGGTTGCGGACCGCATCCTTGCGCGGCTTGCGTTCAGTCATGGGGTTCCGCCCTCCGGTTGCAATACGGACCAGCGGTCCGTATCTTTCTCGACGAGAAGCGGACCACTGGTCCGTATCGTACGGGACGGAGAACCCTCATGCCCGCAATCACCTCACCCGCCGCGGACCTGTACCGCCTCAGCCTGCGCCTGCTCCTGGACAAGGACATCGCCTCCTGGGTCGGGCTGTGGGCCGAGCACGGCCTCATGGAGTTCCCCTTCGCTCCCCCGGGCCGGCCCGGGCGGCTGGAGGGGCGGGAGGCCGTCGCCGCCTACATGCGCGACTATCCCGACCACATCGACCTGCACGACTTCCCCGACCTACGGATCCACGAGACCACCGACCCGGGGACCATCGTGGTCGAGATGCGCGGCGTGGGCCGCCTGGTCGCGACCGGAAGCCCCTTCGACATGACCTACATCGCCGTCGTGACCGTGCAGGACGGGCAGTTCACCGCGTACCGCGACTACTGGAACCCGCTCGCCGTCCAGGAATCCGGCATCGGTTTCGCCTCGGGCGGTGTCCGATGACCGCCGCCCGCGCCACCCTGGTCATCGGCGCCACCGGCACCACAGGCAGCCGAACCGCCGCGCAGCTGATCGCCGCCGGTCGGCGGGTCAAGGCCGCGAGCCGTCGCGGCACCCCGCTCCCGGGCGCCGAGCCGGTGCGCTTCGACTGGTACGACCCCGCCGGCTTCGGCGATGCCCTCAGCGGGGCAGACCGCGTCTACCTCGTCCCGCCCGTCGGGGACCCGGACCCCGCCGCGGTCATGCTGCCCTTCCTCGAGCAGGCCCGCGCCGCCGGCGTACGCCGCGCCGTACTGCTCAGCTCCTCGGCCATCGCCGAGGGCGGCCCGGCGGCGGGACAGGTACACAGGGCCCTGCCCGGCCTGTTCGGCGAATGGGCGGTCCTGCGGCCCTCGTGGTTCATGCAGAACTTCACCGGCACGCACGCCCACGCAGACAGCATCCGCAACGACGGCGAAATCCGGACCGCGGCCGGGACGGGCCGGGTCGGTTTCGTCGACGCCGACGACATCGCCGCCGTCGCCGTGCGGGCCCTCACCGACGACCGCGCGCCCGACACCGACCTGATCCTCACCGGACCGGAGGCACTCAGCCACGACGACATCGCCGCGCTCCTCACGGACGTCACCGGCCGCCCGGTGGTGCATCGCCGATTGACCCACGACGCCATGCGTGACCGGCTGGCCGCGGTCATACCGGCGCAGTTCGCCGCGATGCTGGCCGGGATGGACCGTGCCATCGCCGAGGGAGCCGAGGACCGCACCACCGACACCGTCCAACGCCTCACCGGCCGCCCGCCCCACGGTTTCCGCGCGGTTGCCGAACGCGAACTGTCCGTACGGCCGGAAGCCATCCCGACCCGCTAGGGCCTGTCTTTGGGATCACGCCGGCCCGCGAGCCCGGCATGGTCCGAAAGACAGGCCCTAAACGAATCCCGACGCACGCTTGGCTCCGGCATCGCCTGGAAGGGATGCGGCCCGGCACCGGTCGGTTCGCGGAGCGGCGCTCAGTCGCGGTACGCGGCCGTCGCGATCCGGACGAACGACCGGATCAACGGGTTCGTGCCGCCCTCGCGCCACGCCGCCACGACGCGGCTCGGCGCCATGTCGGTCAGCGGTACGACGGCCAGCTCGCCGGGTGGGTGGTGCCCGAGCGGGGTCATCCCGACCGTGCCGTTCCAGAGCACGGCTTGGATGCATTCCTGGACGGCCCGCACCACCGGGCCTTCGCGAGGCTCACCGCCGTTCCAGTACGACTGCCAGATCGGGTCGGTACCGTCCGGGAACCGGAACCAGCGCCGACCGGCCAGGTCGGCCAGCGCCAGCCGGTCGCGGCGGGCCAGCCGGTCGTCGGCGCGCAGCACCGCGCCCACCGGGTCGGCGCGCAGCTCGTGCACCGTCAGGCCGGACTCGTCGAACGGTGCTCGTGTCAGGGCGATGTCGACCAGTCCGGCCCGTAGCCCGCAGGTCGGATCGGTCAGGTCGGTCTCGCGGATGCGGACTTCGACGCCCGGGTGCAGCCTGCGGTACGCGGCGGCCAGCCGCGTGGCGCCCCGGTCGGTGCCGTCGCCCAAGAGGCCGACGGTGATGGTGGCGGCGCCGGCCGCCGCGGCCACTCGTACGCGGGCCTGATCGGCCTGCCGGAGCAGGGTGCGGGCCTCGTCGAGGAGCACCGTCCCGGCCGGGGTGAGCGTGACTCCGGCGGCGGAGCGGTGCATCAGGGCGGCGCCGAGGTCGGTCTCCAGCTGCTTGATCGCCCGGCTCAGTGGCGGCTGGCTCATGTGCAGCCGCGCGGCGGCCCGCCCGAAGTGGAGTTCCTCGGCGACGGCCACGAAATAGCGCAGCGTGCGTAGCTCCATGACCAGGAACGATACCCGCACGGTATCGGCGCGGCACAGCAGGTCTTGGACGGCGGTCGGGCTCGGGCAGTGGAATCGGAGCATGACGGACGAACTGATGCCCGACCCCGCCGTGCAGGTTGCCGGCGCCCAGGAGATCGCCCACGACTTGCTCGTGATCCCGAACCACGGGGTCGGACTGGTACCCAACATCGGCATCATCGGCGGCACGCAGGCCGTCCTGGTCGTCGAGACGGGCATCGGCACCGAAAACGCCGAGCAGGTGCTCGGCCTCGCGTCCGAAGTGGCCAAGGGGCGGCGCCTGTACCTGACCACGACGCACTTCCACCCCGAGCACGCATTCGGCGCCCAGGTGTTCACCGATCAGGCCACCACGTACCTCGTCAACCGGGCCCAGGCGGACGACCTGAAGGCGAAGGGGCCGGGGTACCTCGAGATGTTCCGGGGATTCGGCGGGCCGATCGCCCGCCGCCTGGAGGGCATCCGGGTGCCCACCCCTGACGTGGTCTACGACGACGGCCATCAGCTGGACCTCGGCGGTGGCCGGACCGTACGGCTGCGGCCCACGGGCCGGGGCCACACGAGGGGCGACCAGGTGGTCGAGGTACCGGACGCGGGTGTGCTGTTCACCGGGGACCTCGCCGAGACCGGGCAGTTCGCCATCTTTCCGTGGTTCCCGCCGTACGACACGGACGTCTCCGGCGTGCGCTGGCTCGGGGTGCTGGAGCGGCTGTCCGCCACCGCCCCCCAGGTGGTGGTGCCCGGTCACGGCGAACTCGGCGGCACGCAGGTGCTCACCGGCGTCCGCGACTACCTGCGCGAGCTGCGCGACGAGACCTGGCGGCGGCGCGATTCCGCGATGGGCGAGGCCGAGATCGTCGCCGAGGTCCGGGCGCTGCTGATCGAGCGGCATCCGGAGTGGTCCGGCCGGGAGTGGATCGAGCGCGGCGTCGGATGCCTCTGCGCCGAGCACCCCGCATGACGCCGTCGGGCGGCGAGGCGCGGAAGGCGGCCGACTTCCCCCGCGGGCGGGGTCAGTTGCGGGCCGTCAGGGCCTTCGTGAGCATGCCGCCGCCCACGATCAGGGCCACGCCCAGCCACCACACGTTGTCGTCGAAGATCAGGACGGCGATCCCGATGGGAACCAGCAGTCCGGCCAGGGGCAGGAACATGCCGGCCAGGTGCGGCGGCTCCGGCCCTGGCTGGCCCGCCGCGCGCAGCGCCCGGGCACGGGCCACGTCCGGGTACCAGGCGGTGAAGCGCAGCGCCGCCACGATGGCCAGGATCTGGATGATCCACCCGGTCCAGATGTTGTTCGGGTTGCGCAGCACGAGGTCGCCGTACGCGCCCGCCACGGCGGCGACCAGGAACGCCAGCCCCCACACCCCGGTGATGTAGTAGTTGGTCCGCAGGAACGTGGGCGTGTGCCAGTACGCCGGGTCGACCTGCTCCCGCGCGTACTGCAGGGTGAACGGGACACGCACCGCCATGGACCCGAACGCGATCAGGACGAGGGCGATGTTGGAGACCTCTCCGGCGTACGTCTCCAGCCAGCGGCGGGTGCCGTCGCTCGCGAAGGCGCCGATGACGGCCATGACGGCGAAGAAGACCAGGTCGGCGATTTCCAGCAGCTTCCAGGTGCTGCCCCTGTTGATGATCCGCCCGGCCGCCACCAGCACGATCGTCGCCGCCAGAGCGAGCACGACGGCGATCTCGAACCTGCCGGGACCGACCAGGAGCGAGAAGATGATCCACGGCGCCATGCCGACGACGGGATTCTCGAGGAATCCGGCGACGGCACCGCGGACCGTGGCGGGCGCCTCGGTCTTCACATCTCCAGGGTGCGCGCGGCCGGTGGATCAGGCCATTCGGGGTGGACTCGGCGCGGGCGTGCGGCGCGGGCGTGCGGCGCGGCGCGGCGCGCGAAATCTCAGACCGGGCCGCCGATGATTTTCGGGGTGCCGGTCCGTCTACCTCATGAAAAGGCGAACCGAAACCCCCGCTCGGCAACCCAGGGAGCCCCCATGCGCAAGATCACCGCAGGCCTGTTCATCTCCCTCGACGGCGTCGTCGCCGAGCCCCAGACCTGGCACTTCCCGTACTACAACGACGAGATGGGCGCCGCCGTCATGGGCGACATCCGGTCCAGCGACACCTTCCTGTTCGGCCGCACGACGTACGACGTCTTCGCCGAGGCGTGGCCCGAGCGCGAGCTCGCCGGCGGCGACGACGCGGGCCTGGCCAAGGACTTCGGCGACACGCGCAAGGTCGTCGTCTCGAGCCACCGCCTCGACTTCACGTGGCGCAATTCCGAGCAGCTCCAAGGCGACTTCCTCGACGGCGTGAAGGCGCTGAGGGCCGAGGACAGCGAGAAGCCCATCGCGGTCACCGGCTCCGTCTCCCTCGTACGTCAGCTCCTCGCCGCCGGCCTGCTCGACGAGCTGAGGCTGCTGGTGCACCCCATCGTCCTCGGCGAGGGCCTGCGGCTGTTCGCTGACGGCGAGGGCCCATACCCGCTGAAGTTGCTCAAGTCCGAGACCTTCGCGACCGGCGTGATGCACCTGCTCTACGCACCGGCCGACGCACCGCAGTCCCCGGCAGCCGACTGACGCCGTACGGCAGCGGCAGCGGCAGCGGCAGCGGCAGCGGCAGCGGCCGGTGACTCGGCGGCCCACCTCGTCCGGTGCTCAGGGCGACTCCTGGAGGTAGGCGGCGATCAGGGCGAGGTCGTTGGCGATGCTCAGGACACCGGCGGGGTCGGTGGTCGGTGTGGACGCGCCGTTGACGCCCGCGTAGAAGGTGTCGAAGCGTCCGGCGCCCTTGTCGAGGTAGCCGGCGATGGTGATGGCACCGACGGCGAGCCGGTCGTTGAGGGCGTCGCCTCCGACGGCCGCGCCGGTCTTCGCGAACACCTTCCCGCGCGCCGGACAGCTGCGGCAGTTCTCGGCCAGCAGACCGTCGACGCCGAGGATGGGCAGGGCCTCCCGGAAGCGCTGCGCGTCCGGTGTGCGCTGCCAGTACGCGAGCATCTGGACGAGCGCCTGCGGCGTGGCCCGGTCGGCGGGGTTGCCGCCGCGGCCGTCCATGAGTTCCGCCTGCTTGCGGTCGACGCCCGCCCGGTCCAGGAACGCTGCGAGCACCGGGAAGCCGTCCTCGCACTGGTTGCTGCCGGTCGTGACGGCCATCAGGCAGATCCCGAGGTTCGCGCCCAAGTTGTGGCTGACCTTGAGGATGAGCTTGGCGTACTGCTCGTAGGGCGGTGAGGTGTACTCGGCCACCCGCGGGCGGCCCTCGTAGTCGTGGGGCAGCCGGGCGACCGCGTTGGGGGCGGTCGCGGCGGCGGAGACTTCCACCCCGGCCCGGGCCAGTGCCTCGATCAGCGCGGTACGGCCGAACGCGGCCGGGTCCGTGATGGGCGAGGTCCGCAGCAGCGGCTCGGAGTCCGCCGCGATCGTGCCGGACAGCCGGATCCGGGTGCCGCTGTCGGTGGCCGTCACCGTGATGTTCGTCGGTTTTCCGGCCGCGACGGTCTTCACCGTGGAGGTGACCTGGTACGGGGCGACCTTCGGCCGCCAGTCCAGCCGGGCGGCCGCGCCCGCCCGGTCGCCGGGCCTGGTCAGCAGGTCGATCAGGTTGTCGTTGATGATCAGGGGGGTCGGGGTGGGGTCGAGGACCGGGTCGGGGGCGAAGAGCCGGCCGTCGACGATCACGTCGCCGTCGACGCGGGTGATGCCGGAGTCGCGGACCTGCCGGGCGAGCTGGTCGATCCCGGCGAGCGGGTTCTCCGGGGTGAGGGTCGCGCCGGGGAAGTCGTCGGCGTAGGTGTGGTCGAGGTCGGTGTAGGCGACCGTGCCGTCCGGGCGCGTCCTGCCGCCCAGGGTGAGATCGCCCTGGGCGACGAGATCGAGGTCGCCGGTCAGCGTGGCCCCGGCCCGCTCGCCGACCGCGTAGACGGGGGTCACGAAGCGGTGGTCCGTGCCGAGGGTGCGCCACGTTCCGGAGACGGCGAACAGTTTCGCGGTGGAGCCGGGGATGAAGAACTGCCCGGGGAACAGGCTGTGCAGCACCCGCCCGTCGGCCGGTTCGGTCTGCAGGAGCCCCCACTGGGCGTGGCGGTACTCCGGCTTCCGCATGATCTCCGTGATGCGCGGGTCGAGCCGGCCCGGATCTCCCACACCGGAGGGCCACGGCGACGGTGACGGGGAGGGGGAGGGCACCGGGGAGGGTGACGGGGCTGCCCGGGCACCCGTACCCGAGGCGAGTGCCACCAACAACAGGGCGGCGAAACCAGCCGCCGCTCGGCGCCTCAGCGACAGCGCCCGGACACGGATCGGAATTCCCACAGCGCGCTCCGTTCGTCGCGGCTGTCATCGACCCCCGAAGGCCTGTGAACAGGGTGGCACGGCACGATTCGGCGCGCATGTCACCTCGGGTCAGCGGGGCATGCGAGACCCGAGTTCTCGCGCCTTCTCGCGTAGGCCGACAGCCCAGTCCCTGCCTCCCGCCGGGGCTGACATTCCCGTGCCGGAGGAAACCTGTACGTCGCTGAGCGGGGCCGCAGGATCGGCTCCGAGACGTGTCCAATGCACCGGGATCCCGGCGCGCTCTGCAAGAACCAGCGCAGTGGCGGTGAAGCCTTCGGAGAGCGCGAGCGTGATGGCGTGACCCGTTTCGCGGTGATGCGCCAGCAGGGCGTTGACGAACGTCTCGAAGATGTCCGGGGTGATCTGGCACTCGTCGTTCTCCAGAGGTCCGATGCCCGACGGGAGCCCCAGTTCCGCTTCGAAGACCGCGACTTGACGCTGGAACAACCGAGCGGCTCCGTTGGAAGGGTTCCACAGGGTCTCGTCGCCCAGGTCGAAGTACTGGCTCATCGCGGCACCTTCCGGCTGATCATGACACGCCAGCGTATCCAGCAGGTCACTAGTTCTGGGCTGTGGGTCGGACGACGATGTCGCCCACGTCGACACCGGCCGGCTGTTCGATGGCGAAGGCGATGGCGCGGGCGACGGCTTGCGGCGGGATCGCGATCTCGTCCATGCGGGCGCGCACCTGCGCCTGCATCTCCGGCGCCATGGAGTCCGCGAATTCCGTACGCGTGACCCCTGGCGAGACGACGGTGACGCGCACGCTGTCCCCGGCCTCCTGTCGCAGGCCTTCGGAGATGGTGCGTACGGCGTTCTTGGTGCCGGCGTACACCGCCTGGAGCGGCACGATGCGCAGTCCGGCCGTGGAGACGGTGTTGACGAAGTGCCCGAACCCCTGTTCCCGGAAGACGGGCAGCGCCGCGGCGATCCCGTACAGGACGCCCTTGAGGTTGACGTCGATCATCTCCTCCCAGTCCTCGACGCGCAGGTCGTCGAGCGGGGAGATGAGGCCGATCCCGGCGTTGCCGACCAGGACGTCGAGCTTGCCGTACCGGTCGCGTGCGAGCCCGACCAGTCTCGTCAGGTCCTCGCGGCGCTTGACGTCCGTGCGTGCGTGGACGGCTTGGCCGCCGGCCTGCTCGATGCGCGCGACGAGTGCCTCGAGGCGTTCCGGTCGGCGCGCTCCGAGCACGACTTTCGCGCCGCGCTCGGCGAGGAGCAGCGCGGTCGCCTCGCCGATCCCGCTGCTGGCACCTGTGATCGCGATGACCTTGCCTTCGATTTCCGACACGACGGGTCCTTCCGGAGGCGGGATGAGGGCGGCGTCTGACCTACAGTGGAAGTGGAGGCGCCGCCGGTTATCTCGAACCGTAAGTGGAGGCTCCTCCACTTTGCAACCGGGGACGAGGAGCGGGCAGGCGATGACACCGGATACGGGACGCCCACTGAGGGCCGACGCGCAGCGCAACCGGGACAAGATCCTGGCTGCCGCGGTGCGCGTGTTCACCGACGAGGGCCTGGATGCCCACTACGAACGCATCGCCAAGGAGGCGGGGGTGGGAACGGGAACCCTCTACCGCAACTTCCCGACCCGGGAGACCTTGATCGAGGCGGCCTACCGCAACGAAGTCGCACGGCTGTGTGATGCGGTTCCCGGCCTCCTGGCGACGCTGCCCCCACGCGAGGCCCTGCGGGCATGGATGGGCCGCTTCATCGACTACGCCACCGCCAAACTCGGCATGGCCGATGCGCTGCGAGCCGTTGTCGCCTCGGGAAGCGACCCCTACGGCCACAGCCGCGAGATGATCCAGACCGCGATCGCCACCCTCATGGAAGCCGGTACCGCCGCCGGTGCGCTGCGGTCCGACATCCGCCCGACCGACGTGTTCGCCATCCTGGCCGGCATCGCCCTCACCTCGGCCCAGCCCGAGCAACGCGACCAGGCCGAGCGCCTCCTCGACCTCACCCTCGACGGGCTGAAGCCCGCGCAGACCCGGCCCCCCGCAGGCTGACGGCGGGCGCCGCACCACCGGGCCGTCCCCGCGCCGCGCCCGGATGCCGCCCGGCCTACCGGGCGAGCAGGGCCGACGCCTCTCGACGCGCCTCGGCCAACCAGGCCGCGCGTTCGCCGGGCGTGGAGTCGGTGACCGTCCGGAACACCGTACGGCGTACGTCAGTCACCCCCACGTACGGCAGGACACAGGCGGCCCAGACCCGCGCGAGCGGGTCACCGAACTCGCCCTCCTCCCGCTCCCCGGGGGTGTCCGAGGTGTTCAGCACCAGCGCCCGGCCGGCCCGCAGCAGGCCCGCCGGCTCGCCGTCGGCCCGCCCCAGCTTGTAGGCCACGCCGGGCACCAGCACCCGCTGCACCCAGCCGGTCAGGACGGCCGGCGGCATGCCCCACCAGTTGGGATGGACGAAGACGAGCGCATCGAGCGTCGCGACTTCGGCGCGGTGCTGCGTCACCAGCGGGTCGGTCGACGCCCCCGCCGCGTCGACCGTCTCGGTCTCGTCGGCGGTCAGCACGGGAGGGAAACCCTGCGCGCACAGGTCGTGCGCGGACACCTCGCACCCCTCTGCCGCCAAGGTGTCCGTCACCGCCTCGAACAGCGCGTGATTGAAGCTCCCCGCCCGGGGGTGCGCCAGGTAGACCCCGACCTTCACGTCTGTCAACTCCCCTCGTCCGTCAGGCGATCCATCGCGGGCCGCCGTGCGGAACGCTATCCGTACCGCGGGCCGATCGCCGCCGGTCGGGGTGGTCAGCCTGCATCTGGGCCAGGCAGCCGAGTCACCCTCGGGGCGACCGCACCGGCCGGCTTTTATCAAGATCGGCATCCGGCGTCAAGCCACGTATTCGAGGGGCGTGACGCCCGCTCCCCCACACGGTTTATTGGAACTACGCC
>NZ_JBVIGX010000064.1:0-18681 GCF_055570595.1 Streptomyces sp. NPDC031132 | reverse complement strand
GCTTCGCGATGGCCTGCGGCCACCCTTGACTGCCCGGCCCACCCCGGAATGCCAACAGACTGCCGGGAAGCCCCCGAAGGATGGCCGGGGGGTTCACGTTCCGATTGGCCCAGATCAGAGATGCTGACCGGCGGCTCCTGTCATCCGCACCCAGCCCACCAGGACCACCCAGGCGGAGCAGGATGGGTTGCCCGGGAGGGCATGGCTCCCTGAAGGGCCCATAGGCACCCCTTCCGCACCCCGGCAGGGTCAACCTGCACCAGGCAGCGATGAGATGACCATGTCGGTAGGAGTGGGCCCGTGGACGCCCCGGATCGCTACGCGCTTCTCATCTCTCGGCGTCCGACGGCCGTCTGGGGCTGGGCATAGGCCGCCCAGGCGCCTCCCATGGGCAGGTTTTGGGGCGCCTACAGGCCAGTTGGGGTGAAAAGCGGGCGAGAGGGAGCCTGATGCCGGATTTCTCAACCTCTCACTCCGGCAGGCGCCCATTCACCTCTCAGCCGGTCGCCAAAGCGGGACAAACAGCCCGCAGTCGCATCCCGGGCTGGCCTCTGCCGGTCGTGGGCGGCTTATGTCCAGCCCAAGGCGGTCGTCGGACGCCAAGCCGGGCGGAGCGCGTAGCGATGTGGGGCGTCCACGGTCCGGGTGGCACCGCATGGTCATCTCGTCGCTGTCTGGTGCAGGTTGACCCGGCCTGGGTGCGGAAAGGGTGCCTATGGGCCCTTGGGGGAGGCGTTCCCCTCCCCGCGGCTCCGTCACTGGCCGGGCTCGGTGGTCCTGGTGGGCGGACTCCGGATGACAGGGGCTCCTGGGCGGCATCTCTGATGGGCCCTTATGGGAACGTGAACCCCCCGGCCATCCTTCGGGGGCTTCCCGGCAGTCTTATGGCATTCCGGGGCGGGTCGGTCGGTCAAGGGTGGCCGAAGGCCATCGCGTAGCGACGCGACGAAGGAGCGCCCTTGAGGGACCGGCACGACACGGAAGGACAGTGGACTGACGGGAAACCCCCGTACTCCCTCTGATGCCGGATGAGCGGACCCCGCCCTCGGGGATCCCGCCCCCGCAACGCAGTCCGGGCCGCCAGTGCAACGGCCGGCCCCAGGCCGCCCCAGCGCAACGGCCGGCCCCGGACCGCCCGTCACGGCCGGCCCCGGATCGCCCGTCACGTCCGGACCCGCCCCTGCCCTCACCCCGCCTACCCCCCCGCCTACCCCCCGCCCTCACCCCGCCTCCCCCCTCACCCCGCCCCCGTCAAAGCCTCGTCCTGGCTCGCCAGGACCTGGTGCCAGGCCGACTCGTGGGCGTCGCGGGCGGCTTCGTCGTAGAAGCCCGCGTGGGTGAGGTGCAGCCGTGTGCCGATCGGGTGGGGGCTGAGCTCGACGGTGACCACCGTCTCGGCCCCGGCCGTGCCGGCCCGGCCCGTCAGCCAGGTCAGCTCCACCAGCCGGTCGGGCACCAGGCGCAGGAAGCGCCCGTAGTGGGGATGCCTGGTCCGCGGAGCCCCCGGCTCCCTCGCGAACTCCGTCTCGAAGAAGAACGGCGCGTTCACCTCGGCCGTCATCACCACCGAACCCGGCGCGGCGAACCAGCGGTCGAACTCCTCGGTCCACGCCGTGTACAGGGTGTGCTCGGAGGCGATCATCGCGCGCTCGACGGTCAGCCGGTGGGGGCGCTCCGTCAGGTCGGGGACGCGGATCGGTGCGGTGTCGGTCATGGCACCTCACCGTAGTGAGCGCGGGGCCCGGCACCCGGGTGCGACGCTCAGTACGACTGGAGCTCCCACAGGTTGCCCTCGGGGTCGCGGACATGGGCGCTGCGCAGGGTCGGGCCCCACTCCGGGCGGTCGGCCGGCGGGCCGGCCGGGGTGGCGCCGTGGGCCAGGCAGGCGGCGTAGGCGGCGTCCACGTCCGGGACGCGGCTGACCAGCATCGTGCGGTCGTCGGGGGCGTCGGCGCCGACCGGGCCGGCGGCGCCGGGCGGCGCCGTCGTGGCGGCCGTCGCCGCCGCCATCGCCGTACGGTCGAACAGCGCGAGCACGCCTTGGCCGTCCACGTCCCACGAGGCGTACGGGCCCTCGGCGCCGCCACGGGTGCGGGTCGCGCCGAGCAGGGCGGGGAGCAGCGCGTCGTAGAAGCGGAACGTGTCGCCGAAGCGGGCGACGAGCAAGCGGGTGTGCAGGGCGTCCATGGGGGCTCCGTTCACGCGCAATCAGTAGGGTGACACCAATGGTTGGTGTCACCCTACAATCTGGCCATGGTTGCTCCCTCGACGCCCCGACTGACCGCCCTCACCCCCTACTTGCTCTCCACGGTGGGCAAGGAGGCCCGCGCCCTCGTCGGCGAGCGGGTCGCCGCGCGCGGTCTGCGGCTGTGGGACATGGCCGTGCTCGCCGCCCTCGCCGATCACGGCCCGCAGCCGCAGCGCGATCTCGTCGAGCGGCTCGAGCTGCACGCGAGCGACGTGGTCAAGGTGCTCGACGGACTCGCCCGGCTCGGACACGTCGACCGGGAGCGCGACACGGCCGACCGCCGCAGGGTGCTGGTGAGCATCAGCGGGCCGGGCCGCAGGCTCCTGGGCGAGCTGACCTCGGAGGTCGCCGCCGTCCGCGACGACCTGCTGGCCCCTCTCGACGAGGCCGAACGGGCCACCCTGCAGGCTCTTCTGCTGCGCGTGCACACGCACGCGGCGAGCCGGTGACTCAGCGCTTGGGCAGGGCCTGGAGCACGGCCAGTTCCTCGGTGTGGCGGCGCATGGCCAGGCTGACGGTGCCCGAGGTGTACTGGAAGAGGCCGACGGCCGCGAGCGGGAGGGAGACCACGAGCATGCCGAGCAGGTCGGCCGAGTCCCGTGCGGCCGCGCAGCGGTCGCCCTCGGCGTCGGCGTAGCTGCGCTTCCCGGAGTCGCCCTCGTCGTAGAAGACGCGGGAGGCGCACGTCCTGCTGCTGCTCGATCCGTGGCCGAGGCTGAAGGGGGCGAACAACTGGTAGGCGAGCCAGAGCCAGATGCCGCCCGTCGCGATGAACAGGAAGACACCCACGGTCCGCATGCGCTCGGCCCGCCGGCGGAAGGTCATCTCGTGCGCCTCAGCAGTCATGGACGCCGAATCTAGCCGAGTCCGGCCGCGTGCTCCGGATCGTTTCCTGCTCGTACGGTGCCGCGCGCTCACGAGCCAAGAACCGTCAAACCGGCAGGTATTGTGGTTTTCTCGGCGCGGCCTTGGATCCTTTGTTCGTTCGGCCGTGAGGACCCGGTGAAGCCGAGACGAATGGTGTGTCACATCTGCCGGGGTGGCGGCGAGTCGTGTCCGAATACCTGATAGACAGTGGATATCCACGGCTCGACCCGCCGTATACCTTTGTCGGCCGCCTTGGGGGGATCGCCGCACTGTGAAGCCGCTTCACCGTCACCTCGTCAACACCTCGCGCAAGGTCCTGTGCACGGCCGCGCTCGCGGCCAGCCTGACGACCGCCGCCGTGGTGACCAACACGCCCACCGCAGACGCGGGCGAGTCCGAGCCCACCCCGGACAGCCCCCAGGCCACCGACCGCGGCGACGCCCGCCTCGACCTGCCCGACCCGCTCGCCGACCCGGCCGTACCGCCCACCGCGGGTGCCGGCGCAGGGGAGGGGGCCAGCGGCATACCCGCGACCGCCCTGGACGCGTACCGGCGCGCCGAGGTCTCGGTGGCCGCCGCGTTGCCCAACTGCAAGCTGCCCTGGCAGCTGGTCGCCGGCATAGGGCGGGTCGAGTCCGTGCACGCCTCGGGCTACGGGCTCAAGGCGGACGGCTACACCGAGAGGCCGATCCGCGGCCCGCGCCTCGACGGCAACGGTTTCGCCGAGATCAGGGACACCGACAAGGGCGAGTTCGACGGGGACGCCGTCTACGACCGCGCCGTCGGCCCGATGCAGTTCATCCCCTCGACCTGGGCCACGTGGGGCGCCGACGGCAACGGCGACTCCAAGCGCGACCCGAACAACATCTACGACGCGGCGCTGGGCGCGGGCCTCTACCTGTGCGCGGGCGACCGGAACCTCTCGGACGCGGCGCAGCTCGACCGCGCGATCCTCAGCTACAACAACTCCCGCGAGTACGTGAACACCGTGGTCGGGTACATGCACCAGTACCAGAACGGTGCCGCCGGCGTGCCGAACCCGCCCGTCGGCAACTACCCGACGCCGCCCGTGACGACGCTGCCCACGCCGTCGCAGACGAAGCCGAGGACTCCGAGCACGCAGACGCCGAAGCCCACGCCGACCCCGACCCCGACGCCCACGCCGTCGAAGCCGGCCGAGCCGCAGAAGCCCACCCCGACCCTGGCCAAGCTGGAGCTGCTCGGCAGCGCGGAGCTCAAGGCCGAGGCCGGGTCCGCGTTCACCGCGGTCCCGCGGATCAAGGCGGTGCTGAGCGACGGCAAGCCGGCCGCCGCGAAGCCCGTCCTGTTCGAGCTCAAGGACGACACCACGGGCAGCTTCATCGGCGCCGAGGGCAAGACCTTCCTCGTGGTCGAGACCGACGCCGAGGGCATCGCGGCCCTGCCCGGCCTGAAGGCCGGAGCCAAGGCGGGCGGGTTCACCCTGCGGGTCGCGGCCTACAACACCGAGGCCCAGATCACGGTGAACTTCACCGGCACGGTCACGGCGAAGCCGGCCCCGGTCGCGGACAAGTTGACCCGCACCGACGCCGACGCGGCGAAGCCGCTGGAGGTCGTGGCGGGGATCAGCTTCACGGGCGTGCAGGTCACGGCCACCGCCCAGGACAAGGCGGTGGAGGGTACGCGGGTCACGGCCGGGCTGGTCGAGAGGCGCGCCGAGGACGGCGCGTGGGTGCCGGTGGACCCGGCGAAGGCCAAGGGGCCGTGGTTCAAGGACAAGGACGGCGCGAAGCTGACCAGCCTGCTGCTGGACCCGACCGGCGCGGACGGCAAGATCGTGCTGCCGGAGCTGTTCACCACGGACGTCGCCCCGGGCACGTACCACCTCCGCCTGATCACGAGGGACAACGTGGTCCTGATCCTGGACCTGAAGGTCACGGCGGCCCCGACGACGACGCCTCCGACGACGCCCCCGGCGACGCCTCCGGTGACGCCGGCCGCCAAGCCGTAACGCGCCAGGCCCCGGGCCCGCGTTCCGGAGTCCGGGCTCGCGGGCCCGCCGCACACGCCGACCGCCCCTGGTCACCGTCCAACGGTGACCAGGGGCGGTCGTGTTCGCCCCGCCCCCACCCGGGAGGGCTGTGGCGTTCAAACAAAGGCAGGAGCCCCGCGACCTCCGTCGGAACGGAGGAGGCAGGGCTCCTTGGGTACTGCTATCCAACCGCGATTAGGTTGGCCCAGGCGACTAGGCCGGGGTGACGTTCTCCGCCTGCGGGCCCTTCGGACCCTGCGTGACGTCGAAGTTCACCATCTGGTTCTCCTCGAGGGAGCGGAAGCCAGAGGCGTTGATCGCGGAGTAGTGGACGAAGACATCCGGGCCGCCGCCGTCCTGGGCGATGAAGCCGAAGCCCTTTTCAGCGTTGAACCACTTCACGGTTCCGGTAGCCATGAGCCCTCCTATGGGCCAAAGGGTCGCCCTGCTCCAGAACCTGCTAAGAAGTCTGAAAACTACAAAAGCCTGCGGGTCACATTCTCCGCAGGCCTCGTACTGCAAGGGAAACCAAACTGCAACTTGCGACGAGCCTAGCACGCACCCTGTGGCGGAGACCAGAGGGAAAGATCACGTCACCCGGACGTTTGAGGCCCGCCCGAAGGCTGACGGAGACCCGGGGGCTAGTCTCGCGATGTGGACGTCTATCGAAGCCGGCCCCGTGTCGGCCACATTCAGTTCCTGAACTGCCTTCCCCTCTACTGGGGACTGGCCAGAACCGGCACGCTGCTGGACCTGGAGCTGACCAAGGACACCCCCGAGAAGCTCAGCGAGCGGCTCGTCCAGGGGGACCTGGACATGGGTCCGATCACCCTCGTGGAGTTCCTCCGCAACGCCGACCAGCTCGTCGCGTTCCCCGATCTGGCGGTCGGCTGCGACGGCCCGGTCATGTCCTGTGTGATCGTTTCGCAGGTGCCGCTGGAGCAGCTGGACGGAGCCCGGGTCGCCCTCGGCTCGACCTCCCGTACGTCCGTACGCCTCGCCCAGCTGCTGCTTTCCGAGCGGTACGGGGTCCAGCCGGACTACTACACCTGCCCGCCCGACCTGGGCCTGATGATGCAGGAGGCCGACGCGGCCGTGCTGATCGGCGACGCCGCGCTGCGCGCCTCGCTGCACGATGCGCCCCGGCTCGGCCTCGACGTGCACGACCTGGGGCTGATGTGGAAGGAGTGGACCGGACTGCCGTTCGTGTTCGCCGTCTGGGCCGCCCGCAAGGACTACCTCGCCCGTGAGCCGGTCGTCGTGCGCAAGGTCCACGAGGCCTTCCTCGACTCCCGCGACCTCTCCCTGGAGGAGGTCGCCAAGGTCGCCGAGCAGGCGGCCCGCTGGGAGGCCTTCGACGCCGATCTGCTCCAGCGGTACTTCACGACGCTGGACTTCCGCTTCGGACCCGAACAGTTGGCCGGTGTAAGGGAATTCGCCCGTCGTACGGGACCGACCACGGGCTATCCCGCGGATGTCGCGGTGGAGCTGCTGAGCGGGGCCGGCGCCCACCTCTGATCACTTCCGGCCCGTTCTCCTGATCGAATTACCGGGCGGTAGCCCGGGTTCCGGTAGGGGATATGCCGTTTCCCGGGAATTCCCCCTCTTTTCGCTTTTCTGTCCGCTTCCCGTCCGCCCCGCCGGAATGCGCGGACCCCGACGCGCGGGACCCGGTCCGCGGGGCGCCCGCGCACGTGCGGGGCCGCGCCGCGCGGGACACCATGGAGAGAAGAAGAGAGGGGCGCCAGCTCCTCGCGCGGCCGCGTTCGTTCTCATGCCAGGGGGCCATGGGAGTGCACCATGACCAATCGCAAGGTCGCCCCGGACATCACGGTCCTCGGAGACAGCATCGAAGTGCCCGGGATCGGCTTCCTCCCGGTCAACGCGTACGTCCTGCACGCCCGGGAACCCGTCGTCGTCGACACCGGGCTCGGTCTGCCCGACCGTGACTTCCTCGAGGTGCTGGGCGCGGCCGTCGACCCCGCCGACGTCCGGTGGATCTGGCTGACCCACCCCGACCGGGACCACACCGGCGGGATCTTCGCCCTGCTGGAGGCGGCCCCGAAGGCGAAGCTCGTGACCACCTTCCTGGCCGCCGGGATCATGTCGTGCGAGCGGCCGCTGCCCATGGACCGGATCTTCCTGCTCAACCCCGGGCAGTCCCTGGACGTCGGGGACCGCTCGCTCGCCGCCTTCCGGCCGCCGCTCTTCGACAACCCGGCGACCGTCGGCTTCTACGACGACCGCTCGCGTGCCTGCTTCAGCTCCGACTGCTTCGGTGCGCCCATGCCGGACGCGGAGAGCGCCGACAGCGGCGACGCCGGGGCCGTCGCAGCCGAGGACCTGCGGGCGGCGCAGCTGCTGTGGGCCTCGGTGGACAGCCCGTGGGTGCACGTCGTGGACCGCGACCGCTACCTCGCCTCGGTGGCGCCACTGCGGGAGATGGACCCGGAGATCGTGGTCTCCACGCACCTGCCGCCCGCCGCCGGGATCACCGGGCGGATGGTCGAGACGGTGAGCCTCGCGGCGGGCATCGACCCGTTCGTAGGCCCCGACCAGCAGGCCCTCGAGCAGATGCTCGCCGGGTTCGAGCCCGGAGGGCCGACCGCCCCCGCACCCGAAGGGGCGATGCCCGTCGCGCCGACCTGAGTGCGAGCCCGTCCCGAGGGGGATGACACCCCATAAGGTGCTGCATGGCGTTCGGCACAACCACGGGGGAGGGGGACGCGATGCAGCCGCTCGAAGCGGGCGAACCGCGGACCATCGGTGCCTACCGGCTGCTCGGCCGGCTCGGCTCGGGTGGCATGGGGCGGGTCTATCTGGGGCGCAGTACGGGCGGCCGGACGGTGGCCGTCAAGATCGTGCACCCGCACTTCGCCTCCGACGAGGAGTTCCGCGCCCGGTTCCGCCGCGAGGTGGAGGCGGCCCGGCGGGTAGGCGGTGAGTGGACCGCGCCCGTACTGGACGCCGACCCGGAGGCGCGGGTCCCGTGGGTGGCCACCGGGTACGTGGCGGGCCCCTCCCTGGGCGGCGCGCTGGCCTCGCACGGGCCCCTTCCGGAGGCCTCCGTACGGGCCGTCGGCGAGGGCCTGGCCCGCGCCCTGGTGGCCGTCCACGGGTTGGGGCTCGTCCACCGGGACGTGAAGCCGTCGAACGTGATGCTGACCCTCGACGGCCCCCGGCTGATCGACTTCGGGATCGCCCGCGCCACGGACGGCACGGCCTCGCTCACCTCCACCGGCGTCTCCATCGGCTCGCCGGGCTACATGTCCCCCGAGCAGATCCTCGGCAAGGGGATCACGGGGGCGGCCGACGTGTTCTCGCTCGGCGCCGTGCTGGCTTTCGCGGCGACCGGGCATCCGCCGTTCACCGGGGACAACTCGGCGACCCTGCTCTACAAGGTGGTCCACGAACCGCCGGACCTCGACGCGGTCCCGGCCGGCGGGCTGCGCGAGCTGATCGCCGCCTGCCTGGCCAAGGCGGCCGCCGACCGGCCGGCGCCGGAGGCGATTGCGGAGGCGCTCGCAGGCTCCCTGCGCGCCCCCGGGTGGCTGCCCGCGCCCCTGGTGGAGGAGGCCAGCCGCGCGGCGGTGGCCCTGCTCGACCTGGAGGCCGCACCGGCCGGTCCCGCCGCGGAGGCAGCCCCGGTGCCCGTCGCCGAATCCGCTTCGGGGCCGGTGCCGTTCACAGCCTCCTCGTACGGGGGGCCGGCGGTCGGTTTCGGGGCGCCGGACCCCTCGTACGGGAGCGCGGCCGTGTCCGGCGCCGGCTCGGCGGGCAGCTCGTACGGCCCCTACGGTCCGCCCGCGGGCGGAGTCAACGGCCCCTACGGACCGCCGCCGGGCGCCGCCCACGGGAGTCCCACCGAGACCGCCGGCGGCGGTGTGCCGCAGCCGCGGACCGCCTCCGGCCAGGCGCGCCAGGTCACCTTCAGCGCGGCCGGGCGGCGGTTCAGCTGCTCGCTGGTCCTCGCGGCGACGGCCGTACTGGCCGTGCTGTCGGGCGGCGGGCTGTACGGGCTCGGGCTGCTGCCGGGCACGGGCGGCGAGAAGGGCGAGCACGCTTCCGGCGACGCCGCCGCCACGCCCCCCGCGGCGTCGAAGGACGCCCCGACCCCGAGCGGAGCGAACAGTTCGGCTCCGTCCCAGGGCACCCGGGGCGACGTCCCCAAGGAACTCACCGGTACCTGGAAGGGGACGGTCACCACCGCCCGCGCCGGCGTCTCCAGCGAGTTCGAGATCACCATCAAGGGCGGCAAGGTGGGCGAGGTCGTCGCCCGGGACAAGTCGGTCCTCCCGATCCTCGGCACCGACTGCAGCGGCGACTGGAAGCTCGCCTCCGCCACCGACCGCTCCCTCGTCCTGGACACCGCGGGCGGCCCCAACCCGGCACCCGGCATCTGCTCCAACGGGTCCGCCGACGAGCGCTTCACCCTCAACACCAACGGGACGCTCCACTACAAGTCGGGCGACGGCCCGGCCGGAAACCCCGAAGGCGACCTGACCCGTAGCCCCTGAAACCCGCGGGCGGCCCCTGGCGTAGGCTGGATCGGTCCGTACCTCTTGACACCGCCTTGACACACCGCCGAAAGGTGACGCACCGGTGACCGACCAGGCCGCTCTCCAGTCTGTCCTCGACCGCGCCGCCGCAGGGGGCCGGATCACCAAGGAAGAGGCGCTCGACCTCTACCGGCACGCCCCGCTGCACGCGCTCGGCCAGGCGGCCGACGCGGTGCGCCGCCGCCGCTACGCCGGCACCGAGCACATCGCGACGTACATCATCGAGCGCAACATCAACTACACCAACGTGTGCGTCACGGCGTGCAAGTTCTGCGCCTTCTACGCGGCCCCGAAGGACACCAAGAAGGGCTGGTCCCGCGACCTCGACGACATCCTGCGCCGCTGCGCGGAGACCGTGGAGCTCGGCGGCACGCAGATCATGTTCCAGGGCGGACACCACCCGGACTACGGCGTGGAGTACTACGAGGAGCACTTCTCCGCCATCAAGAAGGCGTTCCCGCAGCTGGTCATCCACTCCCTCGGCGCGTCCGAGGTCGACCACATGGCCCGTATCTCCGGCGTCTCCGCCGAGGAGGCCATCCGCCGCATCCACGCGGCCGGCCTCGACTCGTTCGCGGGCGCCGGCGCCGAACTCCTGCCGGAGCGGCCGCGCATGGCGATCGCCCCGCTCAAGGAGTCCGGCGAGCGGTGGCTGGAGATCATGGAGATCGCCCACCAGCTGGGCGTGGAGTCCACCTCCACCATGCTGATGGGCACCGGCGAGACCAACGCCGAGCGCATCGAGCACATCGCGATGATCCGTGACACGCAGGACCGGACGGGCGGCTTCCGCGCGTTCATCCCGTACACGTACCAGCCCGAGAACAACCACCTCAAGGGCCGGACCCAGGCGACGGTCTTCGAGTACCTGCGCATGATCGCGATCGCGCGGCTCTTCCTCGACAACGTCGCCCACATCCAGGGCTCCTGGCTCACCGTGGGCAAGGAGGCGGGCCAGCTCTCGCTGCACTACGGCGCGGACGACCTCGGCTCGATCATGCTCGAGGAGAACGTGGTCTCCTCGGCCGGAGCCAAGCACCGCTCCAACCGCCAGGAGATCATCGACCTGATCCGCAAGGCGGGTCGCGTCCCCGCACAGCGCGCGACGACGTACGAGCACCTGCTCGTGCACGACGACCCGGCGAACGACCCGGTCGACGACCGCGTGGTCTCGCACATCTCGTCCACCGCGATCGAGGGCGGCACGGCGCACCCCGAGCTGAAGCTCATCTCGACGAACTGAACGCCCCGACGATCTGACGACGGACTGACGACGGAACCCACGCGCCCGTGCTGACCCTCCACACCGCCGAACTCCTCGTCCCGGGGGCGGGTTCCGCCGCGCTGCCCGGCGGCGCGGTCCTCGTCGACGGCGACCTGATCGCCCGCGTCGGCGCGTACGAGGAGCTCGCCGCGCAGTTCCCGCACGCGCGGGTGCGGCGCTGGCCCGGGGTGCTGACCCCGGGGCTGCTCGTCCGCGGGGCGGACGTGCTGCTGGAGCGCACGTACTACCCGGACGACCCGTACGAGGTCACCGAGCTCGGCGCCGACCCGATCATCGGCGCCGAGGCGCTCGACTCCCTGAAGCTGACCGAGTCCCGCCGGGGCAACAGTGCCCGCCGGGCCACGCAGAAGCTGCTGGCCCGCGGGGTGGTGGCGGTGGCCGGGCGGCTCACGATCCCGGCGGTGCGCACGGCGGTGGTCCGCTCGGGGCTGACGCTGCTCCCGCCGGCGGCGGTGTCCTCGGACCCGCCGTCGCTGGACCCGTTCGCCGGCCGGGACACGGCCGAGCAGGCCTTCTTCGGCGTCCTGGAAGCGGGCGCCCCGGCCCGTTTCGCGGTGTTCGCGGCCCCTGACGCCGAGGCGCTGCTGGACCAGGGCGCCACCACCTGCGTGGCCACCGTCATCGCCGGCCGCCTCCTCCACCGCCGCCGCTAGGGGGCTCCGGTCGCGGTGGCCGCGCTACGTTCTGACGCCGTCGCGGGCCAGGGCGGCCAGGAGGCAGGCCTGGAGGCGACTGATTCCGCCCAGTTTCGCCCGTATGTTGTGGACGTGGAACTTGACGGTGCTGACGGACAGTTGCAGCTCGCCGGCGAGTTCCGCGTTGGAGGCGCCGGTCGCCAGGCACAGGAACACGGCCGACTCCTGCTCGGTGAGCTGGACCTCCCGCCGCACCTCCTCCCCGGTCCGGGGCGGAAACCAGGTCGGGACGCTGAAGCTGACGACGCGCACGGTTTCCACTCCTCGCCCCCGGCCGATGCCCCTGTGGTCAACTCATCGGCTCTGCCTGTGTCCTAAGGGACGTTCGGGCCGGACAGGTAGGTTCCCTTCCCGTCGAACGGCCAGGCGTTGGCCTGGCAGCCGAGCAGCCCCTTGATCTGCTGCATCATCGCCGGAGCGGGCTTGCCGGGGCCCGGGCAGGTCTCGTGGTCGCGGCCTATCTCGTGGCCCACCTCGTGGTTGACGATCAGCGCCCGGTACTCCTCCACGGGGCCCTTGAACTGCGGAGACCCTTCCTGCCAGCGCTTGAGGTTCACCACGACGGTGTGGCCGGCCCGGCAGTTCGTCTCGCCGACGAGCTCGGGGGTGACCACCTCGCACAGCCGGTCGGTGGTCGTGGGCGTCGCGATCTTCACCGTGAAGTCCACCGGCTGGCCGGCCCCGACGAGCTGGAAGCCGTACGCCGGGTCCTGGATCCAGCCGCGCGGGTCCCCGAGGATCGCCTCGACCGACTGGGCGGCGGCGTTGGGGTCGACCCCGCTGCCCTCCTCGACCTCGATCCGCCAGCGGCGGGCGCGCCCCTTGCCCTGCGGCTGCCCCGAGCGGGAGGAGGCCGCGAACACTCCCGGGCCGGACTGCGGTACCGGGGCGGAGGCCGAGCTTCCGCCGCCCGGCTTCGGCGAAGCGGGGCTCGGGTTCGGCGAGGCGGCGGCGTGCTGTCCGGGCGCGGGCGAGCCGGACGAGGTCGACGGGGACGGAACGGCGGCGGGATCCTGGTCGGGCGGTGCGGCAGCCGGCGCGGCCACGCTGTCGGAGACGGAGGCGGCGTCGTCCAGCGGCACGATCGCGTACGCGGTCGCCGAGACGGCGACCACCACGGCCGAGCCGAGGACCGTACGACGCAGCCGCCTGCGCCGCTCGGCCCGGCGCCGGGCGCGCGGGCCGAGGGCGGAGCCTCGACCGGTGGAATGGCCTGCCGGCATCGTGAACCCTTTGTTCGGCAACATCTTCGTGATCTTCACGAACGTGTTCGTGAAAATGCTGGTGTATGTCGTGTTTCGTTAGGCCTTGTCGGGCCGTACCCGCCAGTCAACGCGGACCCGCGGGCTCCGCGTAACTGTCCTTCGGGCCAGTTGTGCCCCCGGCGGTGGGGCGTGGGAGCGCCTGCGAGAATGGCCCGGTATCAGCCCACCCGCACCGCACCGCACCTGAGGGGCCAACGCCAGTGACCCGCGCTTCCCTGGACAAGCAGCCGCACGAAGTCGCCTCCATGTTCGACGGTGTGGCGGCGAACTACGATCTCACCAACGACGTCCTCTCCCTCGGGCAGGCCCGCCTGTGGCGCAAGGAGGTCGCCAAGGCGGTCGGTGCGCGCCCCGGGCACAAGGTGCTGGACCTGGCCGCCGGAACCGCGACCTCCTCGCTGCCGTTCGCCGCGACCGGCGCCTACGTCGTCCCCTGCGACTTCTCCCTCGGCATGCTCCGCGAGGGCAAGAAGCGCCACGCCTGGCTGCCGCTGACCGCGGGCGACGCGACGAAGCTGCCGTTCAAGGACGACGTCTTCGACACCGTGACGATCTCCTTCGGGCTGCGCAACGTGCAGGACACCGACGCCGCGCTGCGCGAGCTGTACCGGGTGACCAAGCCCGGCGGCCAGGTCGTGATCTGCGAGTTCTCGCAGCCGACGTGGGCGCCTTTCCGCACGGTGTACGTGGAGTACCTGATGCGCGCCCTGCCGCCGGTGGCCCGCGCCGTGTCCTCCAACCCCGACGCGTACGTGTACCTCGCCGAGTCGATCCGCGCGTGGCCGGACCAGCCGGCGCTGGCCGCTCTGCTGCAGAAGGCCGGCTGGTCCAAGGTCGCCTGGCGCAACCTGAGCGGCGGGATCGTCGCGCTGCACCGCGGTTTCAAGGCGTAGGAAGCGTGGACTACCAGGCCCTCCTGGAGCAGATCGCGGCGGACGTCGCCCCGTTGGTGGGCAGCGGCACGCCGGCCGAGTACATCCCGGCGCTCGCGTCCGTGGATCCCGGGCAGTTCGGGATGGCCGTAGCCGACCTCGACGGCAACGTCTTCGGGGTGGGGGACTGGGAGGTTCCCTTCTCCGCCCAGTCCATCACCAAGGTCTTCGCCCTGGCCCTGGCGCTGGCCGAGGGCGGCGACAGCCTGTGGGAGCGGGTCGGCCGGGAGCCTTCGGGCAACCCGTTCAACTCCCTCGTGCAGCTGGAGTACGAGAACGGCATTCCGCGCAATCCGTTCATCAACGCGGGCGCGCTCGTGGTGACCGACCGGCTGCAGACCCTGACGGGCGACGCGAGCAGCGAGCTCCTGAAGTTCCTCCAGGAGGAGAGCGGGAACCCGGAGCTCGGCTTCGACGCGGAGGTCGCGGCCTCCGAGCAGGAGCACGGGGACCGCAATGCCGCACTGGCGCATTTCATGGCCTCGTACGGGAACATCGACAACCCCGTGCCGGCGCTGCTGGACCACTACTTCTGGCAGTGCTCGATCGAGATGTCCTGCGCGGACCTGGCGCGCGCCGGCCGCTTCCTGGCCCGCCACGGGCTGCGCGCGGACGGCTCCCGCCTCCTCACGCGCAGCGAGGCGAAGCAGGTCAACGCGGTGATGCTGACCTGCGGGACGTACGACGCGGCGGGGGAGTTCGCGTACCGCGTCGGCCTGCCGGGCAAGAGCGGCGTGGGCGGCGGGATCGTGGCGGTCGTCCCGGGCCGCTGCACGCTGGCCGCGTGGAGCCCGGGCCTCGACCTCCACGGCAACTCCGTCGCAGCGGCAGCCGCCCTCGACCGCTTCACGACCCTGACGGGCCTGTCCGTTTTCTGACGCGCCGCCCGCACGTCCCGGCGCCGGCGGGGGTCACTCGGGGGCGAGGGACAGTGCGTAGCGGCGGCCCGGGTTGCCGCCCGGGGTGACGAACTCCTCGGCCAGGTCCATGCCGAGCCGCTCCGCCACCGCCACCGAACGCGCGTTCCGGGCGTGGATCATCGCGACCACGTGCGGAACCCCCGCCTCCCGGAGCCGGTCGAGGGTGGCCAGCGCCGCGGCGTACGCGTAGCCCTGGCCCCAGGCGGAGCGGGCCAGCCGCCAGCCGATCTCGATCTCCCCGACGGGTCCCCAGTCCTCGCGGGGCCACGGCTGCGCGCCCGTGAAGCCGATCACCGCTCCCTCCGCGTCCAGCAGCGTCCACAGGCAGTAGCCGAACCGGGCGTCGTGCATGCGCTGCCGCGCGGTGAACTCCTCGTACAGGGACAGTTCGGCGGGACCGCCGAGGAACTCCATGACATCGGGGTCGTCGAAGACCCCGTGCCAGGCCCGCGCGTCCTCATCGGTGGGCACGCGCAGCTGTACGACGGGGAGCGAGGCGGGCGAAGCAGGCGAGGTGGTCATCGGGGGCAGCCCTTCGGGTTCGTGATCTCTCTCGCTGCATAGACTGCACATGTCCTGTGCCGTTGGGCACCCCTTATCGAGCCTTCGGGAGACCCCGCAGTGACCGAGCCCCTCTCCGAACACTCCGCGGATGTGATCGTCGTCGGAGCCGGGCCCGCCGGCTCGACCACCGCCTACTACCTCGCCAAGGCCGGACTGGACGTCCTGCTGCTGGAGAAGACGGCGTTCCCGCGCGAGAAGGTCTGCGGCGACGGCCTCACCCCGCGCGCCACCAAGCAGCTGGTGTCGATGGGCATCGACATCTCCGAAGAGGCCGGCTGGCTCCGCAACAAGGGCCTGCGGATCATCGGCGGCGGCCAGCGGCTCCAGCTGGACTGGCCCGAACTCGCCTCCTTCCCGGACTACGGACTCGTCCGCAAGCGCGACGACTTCGACGAGACGCTGGCCCGCCAGGCCCAGAAGGCCGGCGCCCGCCTGTACGAGCGCTGCAACGTCGGCGAGCCGGTCCGCGACCCGCGCACCGGCCACATCACCGGCGTGCAGGCGAAGCTGGGCGAGGAGAAGACGCCGGTCACCTTCAGCGCCCCGCTCGTCGTGGCCGCCGACGGCAACTCCTCCCGCCTCTCCCTGGCGATGGGCCTGCACCGGCGCGAGGACCGCCCGATGGGCGTCGCGGTCCGTACGTACTTCACCTCGCCCCGGCACGACGACGACTACCTCGAGTCCTGGCTGGAGCTGTGGGACCGGCGCGGTCCGCAGGACCGGCTGCTGCCCGGCTACGGCTGGATCTTCGGCATGGGCGACGGCACGTCCAACGTCGGCCTCGGCATCCTCAACTCCTCCTCCGCCTTCAAGGAGCTGGACTGGCGCGAGGTCCTCAAGGCCTGGTGCGCGTCCATGCCGGAGGACTGGGGCTACACCCCCGAGAACATGACGCAGCCGATCCGCGGCGCGGCCCTGCCGATGGCCTTCAACCGGCAGCCGCACTACACCAAGGGCCTGCTGCTGGTCGGTGACGCGGGCGGGCTCGTCAATCCGTTCAACGGCGAGGGCATCGCCTACGCGATGGAGTCGGGCCAGATCGCCGCCGACGTCATCGTCCAGGCGCACTCCCGCGCCACCCCCGCGCTGCGCGAACTGACGCTGCACAGCTACCCGAAGGTGCTCAAGGAGACGTACGGCGGCTACTACACGCTCGGCCGCGCCTTCGTGAAGCTGATCGGCAACCCGAAGGTCATGAAGGTCGCCACCCAGCGCGGCCTGACGCACCCGGTGCTGATGAGGTTCACGCTGAAGATGCTCGCCAACCTGACCGACCCGGCGGGCGGCGACGCGATGGACCGCATCATCAACGGCCTCTCGAAGGTGGCCCCCAAGGCCTGACGACAGGTGGCGCAGTACCCGCTCAGGGAGCAGACCGATCCCTGAGCGGGTACGGGGCCGGTCGCGTCAGTGGGTGAAGGAGACCGTGACCCCCGTTGCGGCGGTGCCGCCCGCGGGTTCGGCCCAGTTGGTCCAGGTGCCGGTGGTGTAGTCGCCGTCGCGTTCGACGAGGCGATTGCCGCTGTCGACGGCGAAGACGTGGTTGACGTTGTTCGCCGTCGCGCTGGCGATGCGCTTGAGACCGCTGCCGCCCATGCCGGTCCACCGAGACCAGGTTCCGCGGGTGTAGTCGCCCTCGGCGTTGTACCAGTTGCCGTCCTGGCCGATGGCACCCAGATGGACGGCGCCGTCGGTGGTCGAGGCCGTGACGTCCACCGCGGTGAATCCGGCGTCCGGCCCGGCAGCGGACCAGCCGCTCCACCGCCCGGCGCCGTAGTCTCCGTCGATCTCCTGGATCCTGTTGTTGCCGTCGACGACGTAGATCCGGTTGACGTTGAGTGGCGTGGTGGTGCTGGTCAGGCGTTTCAGGTTGGTGCCGCCGTGGTCGGTCCACTCGTTCCAGCGTCCGGCGGTGAAGTCCCCGTCCGAGTTCTTGAGGCGTCCGTCGGTCCCGATGACGGCTAGGTGCACGGTGTTGCCGCAGGAGGAGGCGGTGACGGCGGTGGCCGTCGGACTGTTCGCCAGCGGGAACCAGCCCGACCACTTTCCGGTGGCGTAGTCGCCGTCGTTCTCGTAGATCTTGTTGCCGTCCCCGATGGCGAAGATGCGGTTCACGGAGCCGGTCGCGGCGCTCGTGACTTCCTTGACCCCGCTTGCCCCCATGTCGCTCCAGCCGCTCCACATGCCGGCCGTGAAGTCGCCCTCGGCGTTCTGCACCCGGCCGTCCGGCTTGAGGGCCACCAGGCGGGCCGTGTGGGGTGCCTTCGGCGCGACCGGCTGCGGTGAGCGGCCGGTGATCCAGCCGGCACTGTAGGCCTGGTCCAGCGGAGTGAAGTAGTTCTGCGCAATCCGGGCGTAGCCGAGGACGTTCGGGTGCAGGCCGTCCGCCATCTGCGCGGGGTGGGCGTCGTCCGCCTGGCCGGCGGGGGTCAGTTCGGGGGCGTCGACGAACCGGAAGTGCCGTCCTGCCCGCTGTTCGGCCCGCTCCAGTTCCCGGAGCTGCTGGTTGTACTGGGCGATCGGCTGGGACAGGCCCGGCTGGCTCCATCCGGGTGTGGTGGGAACGAGGCCCTGCATGATGACGGTGACACCCGGGCGGGCGGCGAAGATCTGGTCGACCAGCGCGGTCGCACGGTCGGCGGCGTGACTTTGGTCGATCCCCTGCGCGAGATCGTTGATGCCGATGTGCAGCAGCACCACGTCGGGTTGTGCAGCGGTGAGCCAGCCGTCGGCGCCGGCCCTGATCTGGTCGATGGTGAAGCCGGGGTGGCCTTCGTGGTCCTGGTCGGCCATGGCGCCGTCCCGCTGGGAGCCGACGGCGTCCACGGAGTAGCGCGACTGGCCGGCGACGAGGTTCCACAGGGGCAGCCGGTAGCCCGTGGCGGCGCAGTCGCCCTGCCCGTACGTGATCGAGTCCCCGAGCGGCATGACGCGGATGCCGGGCGGAGCGGGGGCCGCCGAGGCGGCCGGTGTGGCGGTGGCCCCCGCCCCCGCCAGCAGGCCGAGGGCCAGTGCGAGGGTCGCGAAGCGTTTCATGGCAACTCCAGGTGGTGGGCCGTCCAAGCCGACGGGCTCACGGCAGCGGACGAAGGCCTCCGTGCGGTGAGGATGCACCTCTCTCACCGTACGGAGGCCGTCACTGTCACGGGTTCGTGATCGCTGTGTCCTAGGCGCCGGGGGTGGCGCTGATGTGCTTCCAGCCGCCGAGGTTGTCCTGGCCGTTGCGGATCTGGTTGAAGGGGCTCCACTTGCCGGCGTTGTAGTCGGCGTCGGCGTTGTAGACGCGCTCGTCGGAGCCGATGGCGTAGAGGTGGACGGTCTTGCCCGCGGGGCTG
>NZ_JBVIGX010000063.1:0-18928 GCF_055570595.1 Streptomyces sp. NPDC031132 | reverse complement strand
GTTACATTCCGAACCCGGAAGCTAAGCCTTTCAGCGCCGATGGTACTGCAGGGGGGACCCTGTGGGAGAGTAGGACGCCGCCGAACAATCATTGTAGAAAAGCCCCGTACCGGGATCCGGTACGGGGCTTTTCTGCGTTTACGGGCCGGGTGGTGTGGATGCAGTCCCGTCCGCTTTCCCTACCAGTCGGCGGGATAACTCTTGAGACTGCTGGTGTCGAGCGTCCAGCGGCCGGCGGTGACGGTGTCCCCGAAAGCGTGGGGGACCTTCTTGCGGTAGCGGACGCCGTCTGGCCCTTCCGACGGGTCGCTGTGCACCGTGACGGTCTTCTTGTCCTTGCGGGGGTCCACGACGACGTACAGCGGGCCCCCATCCTCGGGTAGTCGTGCAGCTTGTCGCGGGTTTCGGTGCTGGGATTCGTGCAGGAGACGACTTCCACCACCATCAGCACGTCACGTGAGTCGACGGCCTTCGCGGTGTCGTCGGTGTCTTCTTCCGCGATGACCAGGAGGTCGGGGACCTTGGTCAGACCGGTGAGCGGATCGCCCGTGTTCGTGCTGGTGAGGGCTATGACGTCCGGTGTCTGGGCCTCGATCTGACGGCGTGGACGCATCACGTTGAGCCCGTGCGGAGCCAGTCGGGCTCGTCATCGTGAGGACGATCTGGCCGTTGGTGGTCTCCACCTTCCAGCGGTCTTCCTGGTGCGCGGCCAGGTCCGCCGGCACCTCCGCGAAATCGTGCATGCGGCGCATCTGCTCGGGGGTGAGGTCGGTCATGGGGATCCGGAGACTAGAGGCGGCCGGCGGATTTGAGGGCCAGGTACGCGTCCGCCAGGGCGGGGGCCAGGGTGTCCGGGGTGGCGTCCACCACGTGGACCCCGTGGCGGGCCAGCTGTTCCGCGGTGCGGCGGCGGGCGGCTTGGGACTGGGTGCCGGCCGCGGCCTCGTAGACCGCGTCGAGCGTGCCGCGGGACTTCGTCATCTCCTCGATGTGGGGGTCGGCCACCGAAGCCAGCAGGACCGTGTGGCGCTGCGTGAGGCGGGGGAGGAGGGGGAGCAGGCCTTGCTCCATCGGAGCCGCGTCCAGGCTCGTCAGAAGGACCACCAGGGACCGGTGCGGGGCGTTTCGGAGGACGGTGGAGACCAGGGTGCGGGCGTCGGTTTCGACGAGCTCCGGTTCCAGGGTGGCCATGGCGTTCACGAAGGCCGGGAGGATGTCGCCGGCCGAGCGGCCCTGGACCTGGGCGCGGGTGCGGCGGTCGTGGGCCAGCAGGTCGACGCGGTCGCCCGCGCGGGAGGCCAGCGCGGCCAGCAGCAGGGCCGCGTCCATCGCGGAGTCCAGGCGCGGGGCGTCGCCGACGCGGCCCGCCGAGGTGCGGCCGGTGTCCAGGCAGATCAGGATGTGCCGGTCGCGTTCCGGGCGCCAGGTGCGGACGGCGACCTTGTCCTGGCGGGCGGTGGCCCGCCAGTCGATGGAGCGCGTGTCGTCGCCGGGGACGTAGTCGCGGAGGCTGTCGAACTCGGTGCCCTCCCCGCGGGTCAGCACGCTCGTACGGCCGTCCAGTTCGCGCAGCCGGGCCAGGCGCGAGGGGAGGTGCTTGCGGCTGGTGAAGGGCGGCAGGACCCGGACCGTCCAGGGGACGGTGTGGGTGCCCTGGCGGGCGAGCAGGCCGAGCGGCCCGTACGAGCGGATCGTCACGTGGTCCGCGCGGCGGTCTCCGCGGCGGGTGGGGAGCAGCCGGGTGGTGATCCGGCGGCGTTCGCCGGCCGGGACCGTCAAGGTGTGCCGGGAGGCTTCGGCCTCGGTACCGGGGAGCCAGCTGCTGGGGGGCCAGGCGTCGCGGATGCGGGCCCGGAGCGTGCGGGTGCCCGGGTTGGTGACGGTGAGGTGGACCTGCGCCGGTTCGCCGAGGCGGACCGAGGTGTCACCCGTGCGGGTGAGGTTGAGCCGCCGGACCGGCGCGGCGAGGGCGTAGTCGACGGCGCAGGCCAGGGCGAGGGTGCCGTTGACCGCGAGCATCCCCGTCCAGCTGGGTTCGAGGATGCCGACGGGGAGGCTGCCGAGGGCCGCCAGCAGGGCGGCGCGTCCGGTGAGGGCCATCAGCGCGGGACGGGGACGTGGGACAGGATCGCGGTGATGACGGCGTCGGCCGTGACGCCCTCCATCTCGGCCTCCGGGCGGAGCTGAACGCGGTGGCGAAGCGTGGGCAGGGCGAGGGCCTTGACGTCGTCGGGGGTCACGTAGTCGCGGCCGGTGAGCCAGGCCCAGGCGCGGGCGGTCGCCAGCAGGGCGGTCGCGCCGCGCGGGGAGACGCCGAGGGTGAGCGACGGCGATTCGCGGGTGGCGCGGCAGATGTCGACGACGTACCCGGCGATTTCCGGGGAGACGGACACCTTGGCGACGGCTTCGCGGGCGGCTTCGAGCTCGGCCGCGCCGGCGACCGGGCGCAGGCCGGCGGCCTGGAGGTCGCGGGGGTTGAAGCCGGCGGCGTGCCGGGTCAGGACGCCGATCTCGTCCGCGCGGGAGGGCAGGGGCACGGTGAGCTTGAGGAGGAAGCGGTCCAACTGGGCTTCGGGGAGGGGGTACGTGCCCTCGTACTCGACCGGGTTCATGGTGGCGGCGACGAGGAACGGGTCGGGGAGCGCCCGCGGGGTGCCGTCGACGGTGACCTGGCGCTCCTCCATGGCTTCGAGGAGGGAGGACTGGGTCTTGGGCGGGGTCCGGTTGATCTCGTCCGCGAGGAGGAGGTTGGTGAAGACCGGGCCGTTCTGGAACGAGAACTCGGCGGTGCGGGCGTCGTAGACCAGCGAGCCGGTGACATCGCTGGGCATCAGGTCCGGGGTGAACTGGACGCGCTTGGTGTCGAGGGCGAGGGAGGCGGCGAGGGCCCGTACGAGGAGGGTCTTGGCGACACCGGGTACGCCTTCGAGGAGGACGTGGCCCCGGCACAGGAGGGCGACGACGAGACCGGTGACGGCCGAGTCCTGGCCGACGACGGCCTTTCCGATCTCGGTGCGGATCGCTTCCAGGGAGGAGCGGGCGCTGTCCGTGGTGGCCGTCATGAGCTGCGGACCTCTCTTTCGAGGGCGTCGAGGTGATCGGCGAGCGCGACGAGTGCCGCGTCGGTGGTGGGTGTGGTGCCGAAGAGGAGCGCGGTCAGGTCTCCCTGTCGGTCCGTCAGGCGGGCGGACACGGCGGGGACCAGGGCCGCGGGTTCGTGGGCCTGGGTGGGCGGTACGCCGACCAGGGCGGCCAGGCGTTCGCGGGTGGCGGCGCGCAGCACGGTGGCGGCGCGGTCGCGGGCGCCGGCCTTGCGGTACAGCCGGGCGCGGCCCTCGGTGGTCTCGGAGGCGCGGATGGCGACGGGCAGCTTCTCGGTGACGAGGGGGCCGAGCCGGCGGGCGCGCCAGAGGGCGGCGAGGGCGGCGGCGAAGAAGAGCTGGAGGAGGGCCCAGCCCCAGCCGCGGGGGACGAGCTCGAGGAGGCCCTTCTCCTGGGCGGGGTCCTCGTCCTGGACCTCGGTGAGGGAGGGCAGGTACCAGACGAGGTCGGGGCGGGAGCCGAGGAGTTGGAGGGCGAGGGAGGCGTTGCCCTCGGAGGCGAGCTGCTTGTTGAGGAGGAGCGTCTCGGAGCCGAGGAGGACGGTGTCGCCGCCGGCGGTGCCGGTGGGGAGGACGAGGAGGGTGGGGTGGCCGCCGCTGAGGTAGCAGGCGGTGCCGGTCGCTCCGCCGGTGTAGCGGTGGGCGCCGCCGGTGGTGGCGCGGCCGGCGGCGACGGCGGCGGGCAGGGCGCAGCCGGGGTCGAGGTTCTCGTCGAGGGCCTCGCCCTTGGTGCGGGCCGCCGGGGCGAGGTCGGGGAGGCTGGCGCCGCCGGGGGCGAGCAGGACGGTACGGCCGCCGGAGAGGTCGATCGCGGAGCGGATGGCGCGGCGCTGGGTGCCGCCGAGCCGGTCGGGGTCGGTGACCAGCAGGGTGGTGCCGGGGCCGGCCGCGGCGGCGGCCTCGCGGGCGGTGGTGACGACGCGGGTGGTGACCCCGCGGGTCTGGAGCAGCTCGGCGACGGCCCGGCTGCCGTCGGGGTCGGCGGAGCGGGGGTCGAGCCGCCCGTGCCGGCTCCCGGAGCCGAGGGCGGCGAGAACGACGGCGCCGACGAGCAGGATCCCGAGGCAGATGAGAGCCCCGCGGGACCGCTGCCACACGACGGCGGGTGTGATCCCCCCGACGGCCGTGCCGGAGGCTGCGCCGGGCTGCGGGGCGGCTGCCGGGGCGGGGGTGCGCGGGTCGGGGGCGCCGGGGGCGGTCATGCCGGGGGTCCCGTCAGGAGCGGCTTCGTGCGGGTCAGGGTGGTGTCGAGGGTGCGGAGGCGGGCGTACATGGCCTCGTCGCCGGGGCGGCTGCCGTACGTGACGTCGTCGAAGGTGCGGGCCGCCGCGCGGAGGGCTTCGGCGTGCCCCGGGAGGGAGAGCGCGGCTTCGGCGGCCGCCTCGTCGGCGGTGCGGCCCGGGCGCGGGTCGAGCAGGGTGCGTTCCTCGAGCGAGCGGACGACGGCCCGCATGCGCTCCTGGACGGCTTCGGTCCAGCGGCCCGCGGCGGCGTGCGCCTCGGCGGCGGTGCGGTGGTCGGCGGCGCTGCGCAGGGCGTCGTCGAAGATCCCGGCCGTGGCGCCGGCGGCCCGGCCGGGGGAGCCGAGCCGCCACCACAGGGCGGCGAGGGCCAGGGCGACCAGGGCGGCGATCGCGACCAGGCCCAGGGTGCCGCCGGGGGTGGCGCCCGAGGCGTGGTCGAAGAGGTTGCCGACCCATTTCCAGAACCGGTCCAGGGCGCGCTGGAACAGGCCAGGGTCGTCCTGGTGGTACATCGGCTTGGACAGTTCGCGTTCTGCCGCCTCGCGGGCGGGGTCGCGCGGTGTCGTCACCGGTGGTCGTTCCGCGGCCGGCAGGAGCGCCGCGGAGAGCGTGATGAGGCCCCCCGTACTCATCATCCGTGCATCAGCCTCCGGTCGGCGGTGCGGCGGCGTCCGGGCCGTAGTTCTCCAGGCCCGCCGCCCGGGCGAGCTCCAGGTCGAGGGCCTCGCGCCGGATGCGCTGGTCGACGTACAGGAGGACGGTGACGCCCGACTGGATCGGCATGGTGATGGTCTGCGCGATCACCGCGCCGACCGCGGAGAGGATCAGCGGTGCCCAGCCTGCGGCGGCGGTGCCGTTCCGGAGGCTTTCCATCCCGCCGTCGGCCACGCCGATGGCGAACCCGACCGCGGTGAGCGGCCAGACGATGATCCCCGCGACGAACGCGGTGATGAGGCCGGTCAGGGCGGTGATGCCGAAGATGCGCCACCAGGAGCCCTCGACGAGCCTCGAGGAGCGGCGGAGCGAGGTGATGACGTCGCTCTTCTCCAGCATCAGCGCGGGCGAGGCCAGGCTGAACTTGAGCGCGAGCCAGATGAGCAGCGGGAGGGCGGCGACGCCGCCGACGAGGGCGAGGGCGACGCTGCCCAGGAGGATGCCGGGCAGGAGCAGCACGAGGATGATGACGATGCCGCCGAGGGCCGTCAGGAGGGTCAGCCCGAGCAGGCGGAGCAGCTGGGGGCGGGCCTCGCGCCAGGCTTCGCCGATCGAGGAGCCGTGGCCGAGCACGGCCCGGCTGAAGATCATCGTGAGCATGGCGGTGGCCACGATGGTCCCGATGAGCTGGACGAAGCCGTTCGCGAGGAGGGCCGCCATGCTGCTGCCGAGGGTGTCGACGACGTCCTTCAGGCTGTCCCCGGAGCCGGGATCGGAGGCGACGGCGAGGTCGGCGTACGCGTACTTCTGCACGAGCACGCTGATGACCTGGACGACGGTGGCCACGACCAGGGTGATCGGCAGGACCGTGCGCCAGTGGGCGCGCATGGTGGCGACCGCGCCGTCGAGGATCTCGCCCAGGTCGAGGGGGCGCAGCGGGATCACGCCGGGCTTGGCGGCAGGGGGCTTGCCCCACTGGCCGGGGCCGCCCGGGTAGCCGTACTGCCCTTGCGGGGCCTGGGGGCCCTGCGGGCCGCCGTGCGAACCCCAGCCCGCGCCCGGCTGCTGCGGCTGCTGCTGTTGCGGGACCTTCGGGGCCTGGGGGGTGCCGGGGCTCGACCACTCGCCGGGGGGCGGCTGCTCGGCGGACCACTTCGGTCCGCCGGGGGGCGGCGGTGTGCCGCCCTCGGTGCCGTCCCGGCCGTCGGGTGCGCCCGGCCGCTCGCCGTCGGACGGGGAGGGTCCGGGCACGGCCCAGCCCGGAGAGTCGTTCATCGTCGCTCCTTCACGTGCACTGCGGGGCGGGGGCGTCAGGGGGTGTCTTGCGGGTCAGGCCGGGTTCGCGGTGTCCGGTGCCGCGCCTCGCCGCGTGCTCGTCGGTCGCCGACGCTCCGCGTCGGCTCCCTCCTCCGCCTTGCGATCCACGGCTCCGGACGCCCCTCCCTGATCCGGCCCGACCCACAAGACACCCCCTATTCGGCTGCCATCGTGCCACGTGGGAACGTTGAGCGGACCGGCCGTCCCCCGGAACTCCGGCGGCCCGCGCCTTCAATTGTCGCCCGGATCCGGGGCAGACTGGTCGGTCTGATCTCCACGCAGGTCCGAGGGGCGATTTCCAGCCCTTTTGGCTGTGGGACAGCTCACCGACAGGTAACGATTAGCTAATGGGATGATGTCAAGCATGAAGGGACGAGTCCTTGTCGTCGACGACGACACCGCGCTGGCCGAGATGCTCGGCATTGTGCTGCGTGGAGAAGGTTTTGAGCCGTCGTTCGTAGCGGACGGCGACAAGGCGCTGGCGGCCTTCCGCGAGGCGAAGCCGGATCTCGTGCTGCTCGACCTGATGCTGCCCGGACGGGACGGCATAGAGGTCTGCAGGCTGATCCGGGCCGAGTCCGGGGTACCGATCGTCATGCTCACCGCGAAGAGCGACACGGTGGACGTCGTCGTGGGCCTGGAGTCCGGGGCCGACGACTACATCGTCAAGCCGTTCAAACCGAAGGAGCTGGTGGCCCGCATCCGGGCCCGCCTGCGCCGCTCGGAGGAGCCCGCGCCCGAGCAGCTGGCCATCGGTGACCTGGTCATCGACGTGGCCGGGCACTCGGTCAAGCGGGACGGTGCCTCGATCGCGCTGACCCCGCTCGAGTTCGACCTGCTGGTCGCTCTCGCGCGCAAGCCCTGGCAGGTGTTCACCCGCGAGGTGCTGCTGGAGCAGGTGTGGGGCTACCGGCACGCGGCGGACACCCGCCTGGTCAACGTGCATGTGCAGCGCCTGCGCTCCAAGGTCGAGAAGGACCCGGAGCGCCCTGAGATCGTCGTGACGGTGCGCGGTGTCGGCTACAAGGCCGGACCCAGCTGACGTGCAGCCCGGCAAGCCCCGGCGCGGCACCCGCTGGGGGGCCCTGAGGGGCGGCCGGCAGCTCCGTCAGATGGCCGACGGGGCGCCCGGCGGCCCCGTGCTGCGGCTGTTCGTACGCCTCGTACGACGGCCGCTGCTTCCGGCTGTCCGGCTGTGGCGGCGCAACATCCAGCTGCGGGTGGTTGCCGCCACGCTGCTGATGTCGCTGGCCGTGGTCCTCTCGCTCGGCTTCGTGGTGATAGCGCAGGTCAGCAAGGGGCTCCTCGACGCCAAGGAGGAGGCCGCGCAGAGCCAGGCGGCGGGCGGGTTCGCGGTCGCGCAGGAGAAGGCCAACACGCCCTCCACGGTCGACGGGCCCGATGCCACCGACAACAAGGTCGGGCGGGACGCCAGCACCTGGATGAACTCGCTGGTCAAACAGCTCGCCAGTGGCGGGCAGACCGCCTTCGAGGTGGTCGCGCTCGGCGCCGGCCCCGGCGGTCAGCCCGACGGGCAGCCGGGCGGGCCCTCCGTCTCGGGCGTCAAGGGCGCCCGCGCCTCCGGGAACGTGGACCCGACGGCGAGCGTTCCCCCGCAGCTGCGGCGGGAGGTCAACCACGCCACCGGGACCTTCAAGACCTTCTCCCAGATCCGGTACACCGCCGGGGCCGGCGACAAGGCGCCGGAGCCCGCGCTGGTCGTGGGCAAGCGGCTCACCGACATCAACGGGGACCCGTACGACCTGTACTACCTCTTCCCGCTCACGCAGGAGGAGGAGTCCCTCAACCTGATCAAGGTCACCATCGCCACCGCCGGCGTGTTCGTGGTCGTGCTGCTCGGCGCGATCGCGTGGCTCGTCGTGCGCCAGGTCGTGACGCCCGTGCGGATGGCCGCCGGGATCGCCGAGCGGCTCTCGGCGGGGCGGCTCCAGGAGCGGATGAAGGTCACCGGCGAGGACGACATCGCCCGTCTGGGCGAGGCCTTCAACAAGATGGCCCAGAACCTCCAGCTCAAGATCCAGCAGCTGGAGGACCTGTCGCGGATGCAGCGCCGGTTCGTCTCCGACGTCTCGCACGAGCTGCGGACGCCGCTGACGACCGTACGGATGGCAGCCGATGTCATCCACGACGCCCGGGTCGACTTCGACCCGATCACCGCCCGCTCCGCCGAGCTGCTCGCCGGGCAGCTCGACCGCTTCGAGTCGCTGCTCGCGGACCTGCTGGAGATCAGCCGGTTCGACGCGGGGGCCGCGGCCCTGGAGGCGGAGCCGATCGACCTGCGGGAGGTCGTACGCCGGGTCATCGACGGCGCCGAGCCCCTCGCCGAGCACAAGGGCACCCGGATCCGGGTGCTGGGCGACACCCAGCCCGTCATAGCCGAGGCCGACTCGCGGCGCGTGGAGCGGGTGCTGCGCAACCTCGTCGTCAACGCCGTGGAGCACGGTGAGGGCCGTGACGTGGTGGTCCGGCTCGCATCGGCGGGCGGGGCCGTCGCGGTGGCCGTACGGGACTACGGCGTCGGGCTCAAGCCCGGCGAGGCCACCCGCGTCTTCAACCGCTTCTGGCGGGCCGACCCGGCGCGGGCGCGTACGACGGGTGGCACCGGCCTCGGCCTGTCGATCGCCGTCGAGGACGCGCGGCTGCACGGCGGCTGGCTCCAGGCCTGGGGCGAGCCGGGCGGCGGTTCGCAGTTCCGGCTGACCCTGCCGCGGACCGCCGACGAGCCGCTGCGCGGGTCCCCGATCCCGCTGGAGCCGGAGGATTCCCGGGCCAACCGGGCCAGGGCCGCGGCCGACGCCGCGGGCTCCGGCAAGCCTCCGCAGGCACCACCGGCGCCGGGGCGGCCCGACCGCTCGCCGATACCGCCCCGGTCGGCGGTCGCCGGGGCGCTGCCGGTGCCCGCGGACCCGACGGCCCTGCCGGGCAGCGGTGCCCGCGTCGTGGCCCGCCCGGCCGACCAGGCGGCGGCGGACCGGGCGGCGGCCGACCGGGCCGACGCGGCCGACCAGGCAGCAGCACAGGAGGATGGAGCAGGTGGACGCTGAGCCCGCACGGGTACGGGGACGCAGGGAGGGCCGCCGCCGGTGGCGGACGGTGCGGGCGTACGCCTTCGGCGCGGCCGGGCTGCTGCTGGCCGGCTGTGCCTCCATGCCCGACCACGGCGAGATCCGCGAGGTGCGGGCCTCGCAGGGCGTCGACTCGCAGGTGCGGGTGTTCGGCGTGCCGCCGGCCGACAAGGCCGGTGCGGCCGACATCGTCGACGGCTTCCTGGAGGCCATGACCAGCGACGACCCGCAGCTGCAGACCGCCCGGAAGTACCTCACCGAGGACGCGGCGAAGAACTGGAAGCCCGGCTCGGCCGTCACCGTGCTCTCCGCCGGCATCGACCGGTTCTCCGTACAGGGCGAGAAGGAGCCCTCGGGCCCCCGCTGGAAGATGACCGGCACGAAGCTCGCGACGGTGGACGAGCGCAGCGCGTACCAGCCGGAGACCACCGGGGCGCGCTACGAGGAGTACCTCCAGCTGGTCCAGGAGAACAAGCAGTGGCGGATCGCGACGCCGCCGAGCAGCCTCGTGCTCAGCGAGTCCGATTTCCAGCGCATCTACATGCCGGTCAACAAGTACTACTTCGCGGGCGGCAGCCTCGTCGCCGATCCCGTCTACGTGCGCCAGCGCAGCGACCCCGACTCGCGGATGGACCCGACCACGCAGACCGTGCAGTCGCTGCTGGCCGGGCCGTCCAAGTGGCTCGGGCCCGTGGTGACTTCGAGTTTCCCCACCGGCACGGAACTGCGCGAGGGCACCAAGTCCCTTGCGTACGACGGCCAGAACGCGCTGAAGGTGCCGCTCAACGACAAGGCCGACAACGTCGCGCAGCCGCAGTGCCAGAAGATGGCCGCCCAACTCCTGTACACGGTGCAGGATCTGACGGCCTCCCGGCTGGCGCGGGTCGAGCTGCTGCGCTCGGACCGGTCCTCGCTGTGCTCGGTGACCGAGGCGGCGGCGGGGGCGATCGCCCACCGGGTCCCGAGTCCCGACTACCAGTACTACGTGGACAGCGACAGCCGCCTCGTGCGGATGAAGCTCGACATCTCCAGCGAGGACCAGCCGTACCGGCCCGAGCCGGTGCCGGGGCCGCTGACCCCGACCACCACGAGCCCCGGGTTCAAGGTCGGCTCCGCGGCCGTCTCGTACGACGAGAAGCGCGCGGCGGTGGTGTCCGAGGACGGGCACGGGCTGTACCTGGTGAACCTGACGACGGCCGGGCCCATGCCGCAGCCGGTGCTGACCGGCAAGGGCGCCAAGCCGAACGTGCTGGGTGCGCCGAGCTGGGACGCGGCGGGTGACCTGTGGATCGCGGACCAGGATCCGCAGAACGCGGGGCTGTACCGGGTGCCGGGCGGTACCGGCGCCCCACAGAAGATCGACGTGGCCGGCCTCGACGGCGGGCGCATCAGGGCGCTGAAGGCGTCGCCGGACGGGGTGCGGATCGCGCTGCTGGTGGAGAAGGACGGCCGCAAGAACCTGTACATCGGCCGGATCGAGCGGCCCGAGGGCAAGGGCGACGCGGGGCCGGTGTCGGTGCGCGAGCTGCGTCCGGCGGCCCCGCAGATGGCGAGCGTGACGGCGCTGAGCTGGGCGCCGCGCGGCCGGCTGCTGGTGGTGGGCCGGGAGAGCGGCGGGGTCGTGCAGGCCCGGTACATGCTGGCCGACGGTTCGATGGTCGCGGCGAGCCTGCCGGGGGCGACCGGGCTGGACGCGGTCGCGGCGACGGAGGACGAGAAGAAGCCGGTGGTCGCGTACTCGGAGGAGGACGGGATCGTGTGGCTGCCGCCGGGGGCGCAGTGGCGCACGGTGGCGGCGGGCGGCCGGGCTCCGGTCTACCCGGGCTGACTCCGGCCTGACCTGGGCTTTCCTGCCCCGGGGCTCCGGTTGTCCACAGGGGTGGCGGGGTGGCCGGCCTGCCCGGCACAGTGAGGGGTATGCGGGGGTGGTGGCAGGAGCTCGCCGGGCTGGTCCTGCCGGTCGACTGCACCGGCTGCGGGGCTGCCCGCGCGCTGCTGTGCGCGGTCTGCGCGCAGGCGCTGAGCGGGGCCGCGGCGGGGTGTGTGCGGCCGTCTCCGCGGCCCGAAGGGCTGCCCGCGGTGTATGCGGCCGCCGCGTACGAGGACGCCGTACGGGAGGCCGTACTGGCGCACAAGGAGCGCGGGGTGCTGCCGCTGGCCGGGCCGCTCGGCGCTGCCCTGGCGGCGGCCGTCCGCGGGTGCCTCGGTGCGGGCGTCCGCGGGGGTGTGGCGTGGGCGGCGGGGGAGGAGCTGGTGCTCGTCCCGGTGCCGTCGGCGCGGCGGCAGGTGCGGGCGCGCGGGCACGATCCGGCGCGCAGGATCGCCCTGGCGGCAGCGGGACGGCTGCGGGGGGCCGGTGTTCCCGCGCGGGTGGCGCCCGTACTGCGCCATGTCCGGCCGGTGGCGGATCAGGCGGGCCTGGGGGCCCGGGAGCGGCGGGAGAACCTCGCGGGGGCCCTGGAGGTGTGCCGCGGGGGCCGGGTGCGGCCGGTGGCCGGTGCTCGGATCGTGCTGGTGGACGACGTGATCACGACGGGAGCCACGCTCGCGGAGGCGGCCCGGGCGGTGCGGGCGGCGACGGCGGCCGGAGCGGTGGTGGGGGCGGCGGTGGTGGCGGCTCCACGAGGATCCTTCGTATGAAATCGGTCGACAACCCGTACAGAGCAACGCTCTTGTGAATAGATTTGGAACTCTTGGGGAAGGCGCATCGTTGCAGGTAGTAAGAGAGAACAGCCACCTGAACGGAGGTACGGTCCGGTAGCGGGTGCCGACAACCGGCATGGAGGGATATGTTCGGTTGTAAGGAACTGGCGAGTCCTGGCTACACGCATCGGATCGCACGTTTCGGAGGTGAAAGTCGCCAGTCCGGGGCTCCGGTGTTCACCGGGGCCTGGTGCGAAAGGGAGACGCTTCGCCCCATGAGGCGGAGCTATCCGGGAACGGAGTTCTGCGTGGACATCGTCGTCAAGGGCCGCAAGACCGAGGTGCCCGAGCGGTTCCGCAAGCACGTGGCCGAGAAGCTGAATCCGGAGCGGATCCAGAAGCTCGACGCCAAGGTGATCAGCTTGGACGTCGAGGTGTCCAAGGAGCACAACCCGCGCCAGGCCGACCGTTCCGACCGCGTGGAGATCACCCTGATTTCGCGGGGCCCGGTGATCCGCGCCGAGGCCGCCGCTGCGGACCCGTATGCGGCGCTCGACCTGGCACAGGAGAAGCTTGAAGCCCGGCTGCGCAAGCAGCACGACAAGCGCTACACCCGCCGTGGCAACGGCCGGCTCTCGGCGGCAGAGGTCGCCGACGTGGTGCCGGGCGTGGCCCAGCTGAACGGGAACGGCGAGTTGTTCACGGGGGAGAAGGCGGAGGCGATCCCGACCACCCGGATCGGATCGCTGGAAGTACAGGGCGAAGGCCCGCTCATCGTCCGCGAGAAGACGCACTCAGCCGCACCCATGTCGCTCGACCAGGCGCTGTACGAAATGGAACTGGTCGGCCACGACTTCTATCTGTTCGTCGACTCCGACACCAAGATGCCCAGCGTCGTCTACCGGCGCCACGGCTACGACTACGGCGTGATCCACCTCAACTCCGACCAGGCCTCCAGCTCGGGTGAGCCCGGCGCCGGCGCGGGCGGGGCGCTCGGCGGCTGACGCCGCGTCCTGAATTTTCGGTGAATGCCCCCGGGGGTGCAGCAGCGCCCCCGGGGGCCTCTGTATGACTCGTATACGCCAGGTGGCCGTCGCAGGCCCCCCGCCGGGTGGCGCGGGCATGGAATCATGGCGGGCAGTCAACCGGCGCGCATTGCGGTCCGGTTGACCCGGCAGCTCGGTACATGCAGGGGGAGGAACGATGGCGGACAGCTTCGGGCCGGTGCGCGGTGATGAGGGCGGCGAGCCGATCCGGGTGCTCGTCGTCGACGACCACGCCCTGTTCCGGCGCGGGCTGGAGATCGTCCTCGCGCAGGAGGAGGACATCCAGGTCGTCGGTGAGGCGGGGGACGGCGCGGAGGCGGTGGACAAGGCGGCGGACCTGCTGCCGGACATCGTGCTGATGGACGTGCGGATGCCCCGGCGCGGCGGTATCGAGGCGTGCACCTCGATCAAGGAGGTGGCCCCCTCCGCGAAGATCATCATGCTGACGATCAGCGACGAGGAGGCGGACCTCTACGACGCGATCAAGGCGGGCGCCACCGGATACCTCCTGAAGGAGATCTCGACCGACGAGGTGGCGACGGCGATCCGCGCGGTGGCCGACGGGCAGTCGCAGATCAGCCCGTCGATGGCCTCGAAGCTCCTGACGGAGTTCAAGTCGATGATCCAGCGGACGGACGAGCGGCGGCTGGTGCCGGCGCCGAGGCTGACGGACCGCGAGCTGGAGGTGCTGAAGCTGGTGGCGACGGGGATGAACAACCGCGACATCGCGAAGGAGTTGTTCATCTCCGAGAACACGGTGAAGAACCACGTCCGCAACATCCTGGAGAAGCTGCAGCTGCACTCCAGGATGGAGGCCGTGGTCTACGCGATGCGGGAGAAGATCCTCGAGATCCGCTGAGATCCGCTGAGATCTGCCCCCGGGTTCAGAGGGAGGCCAGCTCCGCGGTGACGGCGGCCGCCTCCTCGGCAGAGCCCGCGCGCTCGATGCGCACGGCGTCGCAGCCGACCCAGTCGGCCGCCTCGCGCAGCGCCTCCGCCATGGGGCGGGCGGCCTTGAGGCTGGTCAGGGAGAGCTGCCGGGCCACCAGCGTGCCGCCCTCGCGGGCCGGGTCGACGCGGCCCTGGAGCCGCCCGCCGGCCAGCAGCGGCATCGCGAAGTAGCCGTGTATCCGCTTCGGCTTGGGGACGTACGCCTCCAGCCGGTGCGTGAAGCCGAAGATCCGCTCGGTGCGGGGGCGGTCCCAGACGAGGGAGTCGAACGGCGAGAGCAGGGTGGTGCGGTGGCGCCCCCGGGGAGCCGTCGCCAGCGCGGCGGGGTCGGCCCAGGCCGGCTTGCCCCAGCCCTCGACCTCGACCGGGACCAGGCCCGAGTCGGCGATCACCGCGTCGACCTGCTCGCCCTTGAGGCGGTGGTAGTCCGCGATGTCGGCGCGGGTGCCGACGCCGAGGGAGCGCCCGGCCAGGGCGACGAGCCGGCGCAGGCACTCGGCGTCGTCCATGTCGTCGTGGAGCAGCGCGTCCGGGACGGCCCGCTCGGGCAGGTCGTAGACCCGCTTCCAGCCGCGGCGCTCGGTGACGACCACGTCGCCGGCGTCCAGCAGCCACTCCACGGCGATCTTGGTCTCGGACCAGTCCCACCACGGGCCGCCGTTCTTCGCGCCGCCCAGCTCGGTCGAGGTCCGCGGGCCCTCCGCGCGCAGCCGGTCCAGGACGAGGCGGCAGGACGCCTCCTTGTCCTCCATCTTGTGCCAGCGATAGCCCTGCGCGCGCTTGATCCGGCGCCGGAACGCGAAGTGCGGCCACTCCTCGATCGGCAGGATGCAGGCCGCGTGCGACCAGTACTCGAAGGCGTGCCGGTCCGACCAGTACGCCTTCTCCACGGTGTCCCGGCCCACCGCGCCCAGCCGTGCGTACGGGATCAGTTCGTGCGAGCGGGCCAGTACGGAGATCGTGTCGAGCTGGACGGCGCCCAGGTGGCGCAGCACCCCCCGGACCCCGCCCCGGCGGTCGGGCGCCCCGAGGAACCCCTGTGCGCGCAGGGCGATCCGACGCGCGTCGTCGGCGGACAGGGCGAGCACGGTCTCGGTCATGCCGCGAGCCTAGGCGGTGCCACTGACAGCGGGCAGGTAGGGCAGCCGGGAGGGCAGGCCGAGGTCGGAGGGGAGCAGGGCGCCGACCCAGCAGTCGCGCAGGGTGCCGCGGTGTTCCATGCCGGCGCGCAGGACGCCCTCGACGAGGAAGCCGGCCTTCTCGGCGACGGCGCGGGAGGCGGTGTTCCCGATCCCGGCACGCCAGATCAGGCGTACGCAGCCCGCCTCGGTGAAGGCCCAGCGGGCCACGGCGCGCAGGGCCTCGGTCATGTGGCCGCGGCCTCGGTGCCCGGCGACGGACCAGTAGCCGATCTCGTGGGCGTGGGCGCCGCGCGGGACCAGGCCGAGGGTGGCGACCAGGGGCCCGTCCGGTCCGAGCCGGACGGCGAAGTTGAACTCGGTGTCCTCGCGCCAGCCGCGCGGGACGGTTTCGGTGACGAAGGCCTCGGCCTCGGCTCGCCCGTACGGGAGGGGTACCGGGATCCAGCGCTGGATCTCGGGATCCTGGCAGGCGGCGTGCACCTCGGCGGTGTCCGCGGGGGTGTGGGGACGCAGGAAGAGGCGTTCGGTGGTCAGCGTGGTCGGCTCCATGAACGGATTGTGGTCGCGCCGGGTAACCCGGGCGAGCGGTTTTCGCCCGCAACGGCACCTTCCGTGTCACCCGTACGTTCTCATTCCGGGCGCTCGCGCCCTGCGGAAGGTGCGGACCTCCCGACGCGGCCGCGTCCTCGCTTACGATGGCCGTTGCGGTGGGGCCCACCCTCCGTGCCCGTGTACGAACCAGTGCCAGGCCCGACCGGCAAGGAGACAAACCTCGGTGTCCGTCTTCAACAAGCTCATGCGTGCAGGCGAAGGCAAGATCCTGCGCAAACTGCACCGCATCGCGGACCAGGTCAACTCCATCGAAGAGGACTTCGTCAACCTCTCCGACGCCGAGTTGCGTGCGCTCACGGACGAGTACAAGCAGCGCCACCAGGACGGCGAGAGCCTGGACGACCTGCTGCCCGAGGCCTTCGCGACCGTCCGCGAGGCCGCCAAGCGCGTCCTCGGCCAGCGGCACTACGACGTCCAGATCATGGGCGGTGCCGCGCTGCACCTCGGCTACGTCGCCGAGATGAAGACCGGTGAGGGCAAGACCCTCGTCGGCACGCTCCCCGCGTACCTGAACGCGCTGTCCGGCAAGGGCGTCCACCTGATCACGGTGAACGACTACCTTGCCGAGCGCGACTCCGAGATGATGGGCCGGGTGCACAAGTTCCTCGGTCTCGAGGTCGGCTGCATCCTGGCCAACATGTCCCCGGCCCAGCGCCGGGAGCAGTACAACAACGACATCACGTACGGGACGAACAACGAGTTCGGCTTCGACTACCTGCGCGACAACATGGCGTGGTCGGCGGACGAGCTGGTGCAGCGCGGCCACAACTTCGCCGTGGTCGACGAGGTCGACTCGATCCTGGTCGACGAGGCCCGTACCCCGCTGATCATCTCCGGCCCGGCCGACCAGGCCACGAAGTGGTACGCCGACTTCGCGAAGCTGGTCACCCGCCTCACCAAGGGCGAGGCCGGCCAGCCGCTCAAGGGCATCGAGGAGACCGGCGACTACGAGGTCGACGAGAAGAAGCGCACCGTCGGCATCCACGAGGCCGGTGTCGCCAAGGTCGAGGACTGGCTCGGCATCGAGAACCTCTACGAGTCGGTGAACACCCCGCTCGTCGGCTACCTGAACAACGCCATCAAGGCGAAGGAACTGTTCAAGAAGGACAAGGACTACGTCGTCATCGACGGCGAAGTCATGATCGTCGACGAGCACACCGGCCGTATCCTCGCCGGCCGCCGCTACAACGAGGGCATGCACCAGGCGATCGAGGCGAAGGAAGGGGTGGACATCAAGGACGAGAACCAGACCCTCGCCACGATCACCCTGCAGAACTTCTTCCGCCTCTACACCAAGCTGTCGGGCATGACCGGTACGGCCATGACCGAGGCCGCCGAGTTCCACCAGATCTACAAGCTCGGTGTCGTCCCGATCCCGACCAACCGCGACATGGTCCGCAAGGACCAGCCGGACCTGATCTACCGGACCGAGGTCGCGAAGTTCGCCGCCGTCGTCGACGACATCGCGGAGAAGCACGAGAAGGGCCAGCCGATCCTCGTCGGCACCACCTCGGTCGAGAAGTCCGAGTACCTCTCGCAGCAGCTCTCCAAGCGCGGCATCCCCCACGAGGTGCTCAACGCGAAGCAGCACGAGCGCGAGGCCTCCATCGTCGCCCAGGCCGGCCGCCGCGGCGCCGTGACGGTCGCCACGAACATGGCCGGCCGCGGTACCGACATCAAGCTCGGCGGCAACCCGGACGACCTCGCCGAGGCGGAGCTGCGCCAGCAGGGTCTGGACCCGGAAGAGCACATCGAGGAGTGGGCGCACGCCCTGCCCTCCGCGCTCAAGCGCGCCGAGGCGGCCGTGAAGGCCGAGTTCGAAGAGGTCAAGTCGCTCGGCGGGCTGTACGTGCTGGGCACCGAGCGGCACGAGTCGCGCCGTATCGACAACCAGCTGCGCGGCCGTTCCGGCCGTCAGGGCGACCCGGGCGAGTCCCGCTTCTACCTGTCGCTGGGCGACGACCTGATGCGCCTGTTCAAGGCGCAGATGGTCGAGCGGGTCATGTCGATGGCGAACGTGCCGGACGACGTGCCGATCGAGAACAAGATGGTGACGCGCGCGATCGCGTCGGCCCAGTCGCAGGTCGAGACCCAGAACTTCGAGACGCGCAAGAACGTCCTGAAGTACGACGAGGTCCTCAACAGCCAGCGCGAGGTCATCTACGGCGAGCGCCGCCGCGTCCTGGAGGGCGAGGACCTGCACGAGCAGGTGCGCTTCTTCATGGACGACACGATCGACGCGTACATCGCGGCCGAGACGGTCGAGGGCTTCGCCGAGGAGTGGGACCTGGACCGGCTGTGGGGCGCCTTCAAGCAGCTCTACCCGATCAAGGTCACGGTCGCCGAGCTCGAGGACGCGGCGGGCGACCGCGCGGGCATCACCGCCGAGTTCATCGCGGAGTCGGTCAAGGACGACATCCACGAGCAGTACGAGGCGCGCGAGAAGGCGCTGGGCGCCGACATCATGCGCGAGCTGGAGCGGCGCGTGGTCCTGTCGGTGCTGGACCGCAAGTGGCGTGAGCACCTGTACGAGATGGACTACCTGCAGGAGGGCATCGGCCTGCGGGCGATGGCCCAGAAGGACCCGCTGGTCGAGTACCAGCGCGAGGGCTTCGACATGTTCAACGCCATGATGGAGGGCATCAAGGAGGAGTCCGTCGGCTACCTGTTCAACCTGGAGGTCCAGGTCGAGCAGCAGGTCGAGGAGCTTCCGGTGCAGGACGCGGCGCCGTCGCTGACGAAGCCGGAGATCCGGGCCAAGGGGCTGGACGCTCCCCAGCGGCCGGACCGGCTGCACTTCTCGGCGCCTACGGTGGACGGCGAGGGCGGGGTCGTCGAGGGCGACTTCGACGCCGACGAGGCCGGTGACGGGATGACCCGGGCCGAGCGCCGCAAGGCCCAGAAGGCCGCGGGCGGCCGCCGCCGCAAGAAGTAGCGCCTGCCCACAAGGGCACCCCGCCGGGGGGGGGGGGGGGGGGGGGGGGGGGGGGGGGGAGGGGGGGCGGGGGGGGGGGGGGGGGGGGGGGGGGGGGGGGGGGGGGGGGGAGGGGGGCAGGCGGCACCCCTTTCCTCCTCCTCCCTCTCCTGCCCCCTCTCACCCCCCTCCCCCCACACCGCCGAGCCCCACCCCTC
>NZ_JBVIGX010000062.1:0-21177 GCF_055570595.1 Streptomyces sp. NPDC031132 | reverse complement strand
CTGCGGTGGCGGGGTCTTTTTTCGCCTCGTTTCCCCTCCCCCCCCCCCCCCCCCCCCCCCCCCCCCCCCCCCCCCCCCCCCCCCCCCCCCCCCCCCCAGGCCCTGCACCGCTCCCTGATCAAGCATCAGCATCGCAGAACTCAGACCACGCCGCCGTCGATCAGCGCGAGGACGTCCGTCGTCGGCCGCACATCGCCGAAGGACCGGTAGACCGTGTGGAGGGTGGCGTTGTGGTCCTGGTCGCGGCCGGTGGCGTTGGCATCGGCGACCATGACGACCCGGTAGCCGAGCGTCCAGGCATCGCGAGCGGAGGACTCGCAGCAGACGTTGGTGACCGTCCCGGTGATCAGAACCGTATCGATGCCGCGCTCCTCCAGCCGCTCGGGGAGCGGGCAGTGGCCGGGGAAGAAGGCGCTGGGCGCGGTCTTCTCCACCAGCACGTCGTCGGCGCCGACGGTGAGGCCGTGCCACAAGCGTTCGGGGAGCGGGCCGCTGCCGCCGGCGGTGCGGAACATCTCGGCCGCCTCGGGGCCGTGGAACTCGTCGCCGACCCGGGTGCGCTCGGTACGGCCGGGCAGTACCCAGGCGACCGTTCCGCCGGCGGTGCGCAGTCGGCCGGCCAGGCGCCGGATGTTCGGGACGATGCCGCGGCAGTACGGGTTGGGGTCGACGAAGAACGGCACCATGTCGACGACCACCAGCGCGGTGCGGGCGGGATCGAGGCTGGTGTACGCGAATCGGCGGCCCCGGCGCTCCTCTTGGCGCCGGTACTCGCGGTCGTCGATGTGCCAGGCGTGCGGGGACGGTTCGTTGTCGGGCACGGTGGTGCTCCTGTCCGGAACTCGGTGTCGCCAAACGGGACTGCATCCGCCGCGCGGGTGGCGCGCGCTCCCGCAGGGCGCTGCTGCGCATCTGAGTACGCGTACTCAGGTGCGCGGCGCCGAGCTGTTGGACGCTGTCCACTCCATGACGGGCCATCAAGGAGCAGGCGTGATTCGTGCGAAGAAGACGGTAACCCTGGTGATGCTGGCGGCAGTCGGGGCGGTGGGCCTCGGGGCGGCCGTGCCCGCGTCCGCGGCGGACGGGGGGATGCTCCCGCACCCCGGGCCCGACGGGCTGGTGTGGGTCGAGGAGTTCCGGGGCGACGGCGGCGTCGCCTCGGGCGGTGCCTCGGAGGGCTTGCCGACCATCCTCACGGTGGCTTGTGACGGAGGCGGCAACGTGCGGGTGACGATGGAATCGCAGGGGGCGACCGTGGCCGCGTTCGACGTGGAGTGCCCGGTCGGCAGCGCCGGAGTCGGCTCGGCCGGCATGGACGCGGGCGTCGTGCGGCGGGGCAGCTTCACGGTCGGTGTCGACGCGTCGACGCAGACCACTCGCTGGTCGCTGACGGTGACACAGCCGGAGTAGCGGCAGCCCGCCGGGCCGGGGCCCCGCAACACGGCCCCGGCCCGACTCCCGCACCCGTGCGCTACTCAGCCGACGTGCTGGGCTGCTCCGTGAGTCCAGCGGGCGCCGGTGTGGGCGAGGGCGGCGGCGAGGGGCGGTGAGCTGTGTGGCGATCAGGCGGTTGGGGGCCAGGCGGTCGTTGCGATCCGCAACCATGCGATCGAGTATTCGACGGCCCTGTGGACGGACACCCTGCAGTCCCCGGCCGAGGGGGCGGCCTGGCTCGCCGCCCAGCTGGCGCGCGGCTCGGCGTTCGTGGCCGAGGTGGAGGGCGGGACGGCCGGGTTCGCGGTCTACGGTCCGTGGCGGGAGAAGGACGGGTAAGCCACACCGTGGAGGACTCGGTCTACGTCCGCGACGGCATGCACGGGCTCGGCATCGGCTCCGCGCTGTTGGCCGAACTCATCGCCTCGGCCCGCGAGGCCGGCCACCACGTCGTCGTCGCCGGCACCGAGGCCGAGAACACCGCGTCCATCCGGCTGCACGAACGGTTCGGGTTCCGCCACGCCGGCACCGTGCCGGAGGTCGGCACCCAGTTCGGCCGATGGCTCGACCTGACCCTCATGCAGCTGCCCCTGACCTGAGGGGCGGTTGCTCCTCGACGGTGGCCTTCTCCCCGAGGGTCCGCGCGCGCAGGGGAACGAACGGCCGGCGCCTTCCACCGTTCGTTCCCCGCTCGCCCCCCGTCCGTACGCCGTGCGCGCGTACGGGACGGTCCCGCTCAGTCGACGCCGAGCAGGCGCCGGCGGTCGTCGGGACGGGATGCGAATTCCGCACAGGCCGCTCGGTGGACGATGCGCCCCTTCTGCATGACCGCGACGTCCTGGGCCACGGAGAAGGCGAGTCCCAGGTTCTGCTCGACGAGGACGACCGACATGCCCTGCGCGCCCACCTCGCGGATCACCTCACCGACCTGGGCGACGATCGCGGGCGCGAGGCCGTCCGACGGCTCGTCGAGCAGCAGCAGGCGCGGGTTTCCCAGCAGCGCCCTGGCGATCGCGAGCATCTGCTGTTCCCCGCCGGAGAGTTCGTCGCCCCGGTGCCCGAGCCGCTCCCCCAGCCGCGGCAGCAGGTCGAGGACGCGGGCCCTCGTCCACGGGCCGGTCGCCGGACGCCGCGAGGCGATCGTCAGGTGCTCGGCCACGGTCAGCGGCGCGAACACCCGGCGCCCCTGCGGGACGACTCCGACCCCGGCTCGGGCGATGACGTCGACGCGGGCTCCGGCGATCTCCCGGCCGTCGAGGGTGACGCTGCCCCCGTACGGACGGACGAGCCCCATGACGGTCGAGATGAGGGTGGTCTTCCCGACCCCGTTGCGCCCGAGGACGGCGACGATCCCGCCCGCGTCGAGATCCAGCTCGACACCGCCGAGGACGACGCCCCCGGCGTAACCGGAGCGCAGCTCACGCACGCTGAAGAACGGCTTCACGAGGAGACCTCCACGGTGCCGAGGTAGGCGGTCTGGACTTCGGCGGAGGCCCGTACCTCGTCCGGGGTGCCGGTCATCAGGTGTCTGCCGAGGTGCATGACGGTGACCGTGTCGGCGAGCTCGAAGACCATGTCGAGGTCGTGCTCGACGAAGAGTACGGTCACCTCGCCGGGCAGCGCGGCGATCAGTTCCGTGAGCCGCGCGGTCTCCGCGGGAGACATGCCGGCGGCCGGCTCGTCCAGGAGCAGCAGCCGGGGTTCGGTGGCCAGTGCGACGGCGACCTCCAGCTGCCGCCGCTCGCCGTGCGAGAGCTCGGCCGCCGCGACCTCGTGCCGGGTGGGCAGGCCCACCCGCTCGAGCAGCGCGTGCGCCTGCGCGAGCTCCTTCGGCCGGGCGCCGACCTTCCGCAGGCCCCCGAGGCCTCCCCCGGCCCGGCGCAACACGGCGAGCAGGACGTTCTCCAGTACGGACTCGCGCAGGAAGAGACTGGAGTGCTGGAACGTCGCTGCGACGCCGAGCCCGACCCGGCGGTGCACGGGCAGCCGGGTCACGTCCTTCCCGTCGACGATGACGGATCCGGCGGTGACGGGCAGCGTGCCGGAGATCAGGCCGAACAGCGTCGACTTGCCCGCACCGTTCGGGCCGATGATCGCGTGCCGCGCCCCTGCCCCCACGGTGAGGGAGACCTCGTCCAGGGCCCGGAAGGACCCGAAGTGCCGCGACACCTCCCGTAGTTCGAGGAGCGAGTGGCTCTGGTCGTGGTCTTTCACGTCGTTCTCTTCCGGGTCGGCTTGAGCGGCAGCCGTACGCCGGCCAGCCCGCGGGGCAGCGTGTAGACGGCCACGACGAAGAGCACCCCGAGCAGCAACGGGCCACGCCCGGAGATGGCTTCGAGGTTTCCGAGGTAGTCGCGGGTGAGCCAGACGAGTGCGGCGCCTGCGCAGGCTCCCCCCATCGATCCGGAGCCTCCGATGACGACGGCCAGCAGGGCCAGGGCGGCGATCTCGAAGCCGGCGTCGCCGGGCGAGACGAACCGCTGCACCGAGACCCACAGGGCTCCGGCGGCGCCGGCCAGCGCCCCGGCTCCGCAGTAGACGGTCAGGGCGTAGCGCCGCGTCGGATAGCCGATCGCCCTCATCCGTGGCTCGTTGTCACGGATGCCGCGCAGGGCGAGGGCGAACGGGGTCGATCCCAGGCGGGAGACGGCCGCGAAGAGCAGCAGGAACACGGCCAGTACGTAGAAGTAGACGAGGCCGTCCAGCGCCAGCGCGGGCATGCCGGGCAGCGGTACGACGGGCGGGATGCCCGATACGCCGTCGGTCCCGTTCGTCAGCGACTTCCAGTTGACGGCGGCGCTGTACGCGATCTCGCCGATGGCCAGTGTCAGCATCAGGAAGACCACGCCCCGGGCTCTCACCGCCAGCCACCCGGTCGGCACCGCCACCAGCGCGGCGACGCCCGCGGCGATGAGGAGTTGCAGGATTCCGATGTCGGTGAGGCGCGTCGCCACGATGGCGGCCGTGTAGGCACCGACCCCGAAGTACGCCGACTGGCCGAGGGTGGGCAGTCCGGTCAGGCCGGTGAGCAGGTTCACGCTGAGGGCGAGCAGCCCGAACACCAGGATCCGCGACAGGGTGCCGACGGCGTAGGGGCCGAGGACGAAGGGGGCCAGGGCGAGTGCGACGACGACGGCGGTCACGGACAGCCGCCGCACACCCGCCGGGGCAGCCGGGTGCGGGCTCATGTGCGCACCGCCGACGGGACCAGGCCGTTCGGGCGGACGACGAGCACGAGCAGCATCGCGCCGAAGAGGAGGAAGGGAGCGTACTCGGGGAGCAGCGCCACCCCGAGGGTCTGCACCTGCCCGATGAGGAGCGCTCCGGCAAGCGCTCCTCGTACGGATCCGAGGCCGCCCACGACCACGACGACGAGCGAGAGGACGAGCACGGTCTCGTCGACGCCCGGACCGGGGCCCAGGATCGGCGCCCCGAGGACACCGCCGACCACCGCCAGGGCCGCGCCGGAGGCGAAGACCCCGTAGAGCACCTTGCGGACGTCGACCCCCAGCGCGCGCACCATGTCCCGGTCCGCGACGGCGGCCCGTACGAGCGCTCCGAGCGAGCTGCGTTCGAAGACGAGGTGGACGAGGAGCGCGAGGGCTGCCGCGACGCCGATGAACACCAGCCGGTAGACCGGATAGGCATGGCCGACGAGGTCCACCGTCCCGCGCAGCGCCGTCGGCGGGTCCGTGGGCAGCACCTCGCCGCCGAAGGCCGCGGCGAGGAGGTCGGCGACGATGAAGGTGATGCCGAGCGTCAGCACGGCCTGGTCCAGGTGCCCGCGTCGCGCCAGCGGCCGGGTGAGGAACGTCAGTGCGGCCCCGCCCACGCCGCCCACCAGGGCCCCGGCCGCCAGCGCGAGGACCAGGCCCCACAGGCTCCCGTCGGACAGCGCGTAGGCGACGTACGCCCCGGCGAGGTAGAGCGTGCCGTGGGCCAGGTTCAGCACGTCCATCATGCCGAAGACCAGGGAGAGTCCGACCGCGATCGTGAACAGCAGCAGACCGAAGGCCACCCCGTCAACAGCGCTGACGACGCTGGCGAGGTTCGCGTTCAACCATCCGGTCATGTCAGCCGCCCAGCCGGCCGAGCTCGGACGTGGCCGTGTTGGCCCCGTGCTTGACCTCGCGCAGGTACCACGGCTGGACGGGCGTACCACCGCTGTTGAACTGCCAGGTACCGCGCGGGCTGTCGATGTCCCCCACCTTGGCGATGGCGGCGTTGACCGATTCCGGGGTCACGGTGCCACCCGCCGCCTTGATCGCTTTGTCGAGCACCTGTGCCGCGTCCCACGACGCCATCGCGTAGGTGGTCGCGGGCGCGCCGTAGGCGGACTGGTAGGCGGGCGCGAACTGCTTGTTGGCCGTGTTGTCCAGGTCCGCGCTGTAGTTCAGCGCGGTGAGGATGCCGTCGGCCGCCTCTCCCTGGCCCTTCAGCACGCCGCCCTCGGTGAGGAAGCCGGGCGCGTAGAGCGGGATCTTGCCGGCCAGCCCGAAGTCCCGGTACTGCTTGACGAAGTCGACGGCCGCGCCGCCCGCGTAGAAGCAGAAGACCGCCTTCGCGCCGGAGTTCTGGATCTGCGCGAGGTACGGCTGGAAGTTCTTCGTCCCCGGGAACGGGGTGTAGACCTCCTGCCCCGCGAGCTTGCCCCCGGCCGGGAGGAAGGTGGACTTGAATCCCTCCACCTCGTCCTTGCCCGCCTGGTAGCCCGCGGCGATCAGGAAGACGGGACCGCCGGCCTTCTCGGCGACGTACTTGCCCAGCGCCTTGCCCGGCTCGTCGTTGACGTACGACGTGCGCCAGATGTACTCGGTCCCGGTCAGCGTCGTCGGCGAGGCGTTCGAGCCGACGAGCGGAATCTTGTTGGTCTCGAAGAGGTCCTTGACCCCGTTGACGGTGGCAGAGCTGACCACGCCGCTCACCGCCAGCACCCGGTCCTGCTTGACGAGCTTCTCCGCCGCCGCCTTGCCGGAGTCGGCCGTTTCCCCCTCGTCCGCGATGACGATCTGCACTTCTCGGCCGCCGAGTCTGCCGCCGTGCTGCTTGACGTAGAGCTCGAAGCCCTGCTTCATGTCGTCGCCGAGCGCCTTGTACGTGCCGGACTGCGGGACGAGGAGCCCGATCTTCACGGGCCCGCCCTGCTCGTCGCCGTCGCCGGTCCCGAGGCTGGCGCCACCGCATGCGGTGGTCAGCAAGAGGCCCGTCGTGACGGCGATCAGACCAACGGGACGAAACCGACCTGCCATGGAGACTCCGTACGTTGTGTGCCCGGCCCTGCGGACCGGGGTGTTGCCGATGGGGTGCCGTGGAGGGTGACACGTGTCTATCGCGCCATTGAGACGGCCGTCAATAGTTCGCGAGATATTGAGCAACAAGACCCCCCGCCTCTTGACCCCGATCGCGTACATGTCGTAACACTTGCGGTCGTCAAATGTCCGCCATATCGCTGCGGCGGCGGGCCCGTGATCAGTCAGGGAGTGAAGCACCATGACCGACGATCCATCGCGACGCAAAGTCCTCAAGAACAGCACGGTGTTGGCCGGTGCCGCGCTGCTCTCCGGAATTCCGGCCGGCCACGCGGCGCAGGCCGCCCCGCGCGCGGACGAACCCTCCCCCGTCGTGGACGCTCCCGCGGGCCGGCTGCGCGGAGTCGTCGAGGGAGGGCTCGCCGTCTTCAAGGGCGTGCCCTACGCGGCGCCGCCGGTCGGCGCCCTGCGCTGGCGGCCGGCCCAGCCCCATCCCGGCTGGTCGGGAACGCGCGACGCGATCGCGTTCGGCCCCAGTGCGCCGCAGCTCTACCGGGAAGGGGGCGACCAGGTGCTCGGGACGCACGGCTGGCCCCCCTTCGACGAGGACTGCCTCACGCTCAACGTCTGGACCCCGCGGGCCGACAACGCCAAGCGGCCGGTGATGGTCTGGATCCACGGCGGCGGCTTCATCTCCGGATCCGGCTCACTGCCCGTCTACTCCGGCGAGACCTTCGCGCGCGACGGCGACCTCGTCGTGGTGACCATCAACTACCGGCTCGGGCCGCTCGGGTACCTCTACTTCGGCGAGGACGGCGCCGGGGGGAACTTCTGGCTCACCGACCAGCTCGCCGCGCTGCGCTGGGTACGGGACAACGTCGCCGCGTTCGGCGGGGACCCGGACGACATCACGCTCGCCGGCCAGTCCGGTGGCGCGTTCTCGGTCGCGGCGCTGGCCGGCGCCCGGCCCCAGGGCCGCCCGCTCTTCCGGCGCGCCATCCTCCAGAGCCCGCCGCTCGGGCTGCAGATCCCCACGCGTACGGAGTCGTTGCAGCGCAGCGCCACCTTCCTCGACATCCTCGGGGCCGAGGACGTGGCGCAGCTGCGGACCCTGCCCTGGCAGCAGCTGATGGGCGCCACCGTCGAGATGTTCAAGCGCACCGGGCGATGGGGGTACTGGTCGACGCCGTACCTGCCGGTGCTCGACGAGGTGACGCTGGACCGGCATCCTTCCGACCTGCTGCTCAGCGGTCCCGGGGCGGACATCGACATCCTGATCGGCTGTACCAGGGAGGAGGCCAACTTCGCCTTCGGGCTCGACCCGACGTACGCCGCCGCAACCAAGGACCAGGTGCTCGCCCGGGCCCGGGACACCTTCGGGAACCGGGCTGCCGAGGCGTACGGTGCGTACGAGGAAGCCCGGCCGGGCGCCCGTCCGGTGGACGTACTCATGGACTTGATCAGCGACGACCTGTTCCGCATGCCCGGCCTGGCGCTCGCCGAGCGGCGGGCGGCGGCCCGCAAGCGTCCGGTGTGGGCGTACCAGTTCGACCTCCCGACGCCCGCGCACGGCGGCCGGCTGGCGGCGGCGCACTGCCTGGAACTGCCCTTCGTCTTCGACAACTTCGACAAGTGGTCGCAAGCGCCCTTCCTGACGGGGCTCGACCCGCGCATCCGTGAGGGTCTCGCCTCGACCCTGCACGCGGCATGGATCTCCTTCATCCGCACCGGCGACCCGAACCACCCGGCCATGCCGAACTGGCAGCGCTACGAACGGGACTCCCGCACCACGATGAGCCTGGACACGGTCACCACCGCCACGAACGACCTCGCCGGATACTGGCGGCGCCTGCGCCGGCCGACGTCGCCCTGACCGGTCGGCCCGGCCCTGCCACGGGGCCGGGCCGTACCCCCAGCACTCCGGAGCACACGTGTCCGCGCCACCCCGACCCATGGCACTGCCCTTCTCGTGGGCCGACCAGGAACGCCACCTCGTCGGCCACCTCTCGGCCCTGATCCGCCTGGACACCTCGAACCCGCCCGGGAACGAGATCGCCGTCGCCCGCTACCTCTCCCGCGAGCTGTCCCGCTCCGGCATCCGGCACTCCGTCCTGGAGTCCGAGCCCGGACGGGCCAACCTCGTCGCCCGGCTGCCCGGGTCGGGACGGGAACCGCCGCTCATGCTGCTGGGCCACGCCGACGTCGTCGGCGCCCCTCCCGAGGCGTGGAGCCGTCCGCCGTTCTCGGGCGAGGTGGCCGAGGGCTGCGTGTGGGGTCGCGGGGCACTCGACATGAAGGGGCAGATCGCCGCGAGCCTGCTGATCATGCAGCTCCTCGCCGGGCACCGGACACCGCTGCGCCGCGACGTACTGCTGGTGGTCACCGCCGACGAGGAGGCCGGCAGCCGGCGGGGAGCGTACTGGCTGTGGGAGAACCACCGCCGCCTCGTCGAGGCCGAGTTCGCGTTCAACGAAGGCGGCGGCCAGCGCTTCACCACTCCCGGCGGCCCCCTCTACACCGTCCAGGTGGCCGAGAAGGGCAACGCCCGGATGCGGGTCACCGCGCGCGGGCCCGGTGGCCACGCCTCCGTCCCGCGCTCGGAGTCGGCGCTCTTCACGCTCGCCGAGGCACTGCTGCGGCTGCGGGCGTACGCCCCCGAGACGGTGGTACTCCCGGCCGCGCACCGGATGCTGCGCACACTGGCGGACCTGCACCCGGGCGCGGGCGCGCAGGCCATCGAGCGGCTGCTGAGGAAACCGAGCTGGGCCCGGGCGAACAGCCTGCCCATTGATCCCGTCCTGCGGGATTTCGTCGTGGCCGGGCTGCACAACACCGCCACCCCCACCATGCTGTCCGCGGGGCAGCGGCAGAACGTGGTGCCCGTCGAGGCGAGCGTGGTGCTGGACGGACGTCTGCTGCCCGGCGAGCTGCCCGATCGGTGGGCGGAGGAGGTCCAGCGGGCTGTCGGCGACCAGGTGGAGGTAGCGCTGGTGCACGGGAGGGTGAGCCACCTCGTCCATGACGACCCGGAGATCCTGCGGGTGCTGGGCGCCACCGTGGCCGCCCACGAGCCGGGGGCGCGGGTCCTGCCGTACATCAATCCGGCCGCCACGGACGCCCGCGCCTTCCCCGAAACGAAGGTGATCGGGTTCTTTCCCTCGGCGAGCGACGCCGACATCATGCGGCTCATCCACGCGCCTGACGAGCACGCCCGGATCAGCGATCTGATGTTCGGCGGGCGATGCCTGCTCGACGCGGTCCTCAGACTCTCCATGTAGCAGGGTGCCACCCGCGGGTGTCGCAGGTGTCGTCATCGAAACCTCGTCCGGCACTCCGGGCTCTGACGAAGCACCAGACGACGCAGAACCGGGGCGACCGACCCGAACCGCGCCTTCCGCAACACCCGTCAGGGGCGCTCGAAGAGCTGGAGGACTCCCCCGGCCGAGAAGCAGAGCGCCCCTGTCAGAGTCCCCCAGTTGGCGATGTCCTCGTTCACCGGGCTTCCGGTCGCGGGACGGGTGAAGGCCGCCAGAGCCGAGATGAGGAACAGGACGGATCCGAGCTGATTGATCGCGACGATCCACCAGCTGAGGTCACGGGTGCGCACGCCCGGCCGGCCATGGCAGACCTCGAGAAGTGCGAGGTGCCCCGAGACGAGGAAGAGGATGCAGCCGACCATGTCAGGGGCCCAGACCAGTCTGTTCACCTGCTGGACCGAGAGCCCCTGCAACAGGGAACTCAGCAGGTTGATGCCGAACACGAGGGTGCCGACGAACAGCACGAAGGTACTGAGCCAGTCGATCCGGTAGGGCTCGTAGCTCCACCAGGCCCAGGCTCGCGTGGCCAGCGAGCCCGCTCCGGCCTCCGGGCGCGGAGCGTTGATCGCCTGGAGCAGCGAGGCGTAGCCGCCGGTGTTGAAGAACAGGCCGCCGGCGAAGTAGATCCAGGCGCCCGTTGCGTTGCTCGAGCCGAACTGGGCGACCCAGGCGCCGAGGGCGAAGAGGGCCCCGCCGACGGTGAACGCAAGCGCGGCGACGGCATTCAGCCTGCGCAGCCGACCGACAGACGCACCGTCGGAGATTCGGTTGCGCGACTCGGGCTCGCCCGCAGCGCTTACGGTGATCAGGCCGCGCTTGCGTGCCACGCGGGACTCCCAGACCGCGGTGCCCCCCTCCACGGGGTGCCAGGTCAGCCGGGTTGTGAATGGTCCCGCTCCCCCGGAGCGCCCTTCGGTGTGGCTCACCCGCCGACCATAGCCTCCGCCATCCCCCGGTTCCCGGCGTGAACCTGCCCTCTCACTGCGTTGGTCGAACGTACGTCACTTGTTCAGGCAGTTCTGGCGGAACGACTCGTCGTAGGCGGTGTCGTAGCCGACCGCGTAGCCGTTCTGATAGGCGAGGATCAGCGTGTCGGGCTTCTGCTGCGGCACCAGCCGGGCGTGGGTGCGTGCGGTGACGCACGCCTTGCCCTCCTCGTTGCCCCAACCCTCCCCGGCGGCCTTGCCGGCGGCGAACATGCTGTCCGGGGTCTGCTGCTGCGGGGTCGTCGGGGTCTGCGGCTTGGTCGGGGGCTGCGGCTTGTTCACGGCGTCGCACGCGGCCCGGTTGGCGGCCGCGGACTTGGCGTACGCCTGGTTGTAGCCGTACGCGTAGCCCTCGGCCTTGCCCTGTACGAACGGTGTGGGGTTGGGCGGGGTCAGCGGCGGAAGGGTTTTCCGGCAGATGGGCGGCTTGCCGTCCCGGTTGCCGGAGCTGGAGCCCTGGAGGTACCCCTGCCGGCACCCTACGTGGTAGGGGTCCTGGCCCTGCTGCAGACCATGGCAGATCGACGGGGCGGTCACGGCGGCTGACGCAGCCGCCGGAGGCTGAGCGGCAGCGGGTACGACCGTCAGCAGCATCAGCGCGGGTGCGGACAGCAGTGCAAGCGGGGCGAGTGCCCGCCGTCGGAGGTGGCGGGTCATGGTCGTCCTCTCGGACGGGTGGTCCGGCCCGGACGATCGACCGGGCGAGCGGCCCACGGGCGGGCCCTGGCCCACCCGCAACGGAGGCCGGGAGCCTGTGGCGAGCGCAGGACGTACAGCTGGCTTCATTCTATTCGCCGACGCCGTCACCCGCCCGGCCTACGGACCGACCACCCCGGCCACACGCCGGCCCGGATCGGTGAGGTGGACGTTCACCGACATGGCAGGGCGGCCTAACCGTGCTGCTTGTCCTCCAACGCCTTCACCAACTGCGGCAGGTGGCCGCCTGCCACGACGAGGGCGAGGTGGTCGTGGAAGTCCCGGCTGCCGACGATCAGGCCGTCTCGGACCCGCAGTACCTGGATGTTGGCGGTGTCGAAGGTCCGTCCGCTCCCGCGGTGGTGAACCCGGTAGTCCCACTCGGCAACGACCACCTCCGGGTCATCGGTCTCCCGTACCACCACGTTCACCGGGGTCAGCTCCACGGGCGAACTCGCGCTGACCTCCGCGAACCGCGCTTCGAGCACGGCCCGGCCCTCGAACCGGCGCGGCCCGACCGGCTCGAAGACGGTCTCCACGACAGCGTCCTCTGCGTAGAGCTCGGCCAGCTCCGAGAAGCGCCCCGCGCCGATGCGCCCCAGCAACTTCTCGAAGACCTCTCGCGGTGACAGCGTTTTGGGCATGATCAACCTCCGGCGGGATCAGCCACTAGAATCGGACTAGCGGCTCCGTTTTCAACGATACGGACTGACGACTCCGGTTGTCCAGACGTTCTGTCGCCGCCGGCAGAGGAAGGCAGAAGAGAAATGACTGGCCCTCAGGAGCGCCCGCTGCGGGCGGACGCCGCCCGCAACCGGGCCAGGGTGCTCGATGCCGCCACCGAGGTGTTCACCACCCGCGGCGTCGGCGTGCCGACCGAGGAGATCGCCCGGGCTGCCGGGGTCGGTGTCGGCACGCTCTTCCGGCACTTCCCCACGAAGGAGGCGCTGCTCGAGGCGGTGATGGTGCGCAGGCTGGAGGAGATGTCGGCCATGACCGCGCAGCTGGCGGCCCAGGCCGATCCGGCCGAGGCGTTCTTCGCCTGCTTCCGCCTGGTGGTGGAACAGTCTGCGGGCAAGAACGAGTTCGCCCAGGCGCTCGCCGCGGCCGGGGTGGACGTGCACGCATCCCTGCACGAGCCGACCAAGGAGATCCAGACCCGGCTGGCCGGCCTGCTGTCCGATGCCCAGCAGGCCGGGGTGGTCCGCCCGGAGCTGCGCCTGCCGGAGCTGCTCGCCCTGCTCGTCGGTACCGGCGCGATGCTGGAGCAGCTCGGCGCGGACCCGGCGGCCCGGGAGCGGATCTTCGAGGTGGTCTTCGACGGGCTGCGGCCGCGCTGACCGCAATGTCGCCGGGGCGGCGCGGAACGGACCGCGGTCCGACCCGAGTTGGAGCGTCAGCCCGGGCCTTCTCCGGGTGCGTACACCCCTGGTCGTACGCCGAACGCCTCCCTCGGGGTGAGTAGGGGTCACCTCCTGGTGGTAAGGAGGAATCAACTCCTGGTGGGCCGACACCGGCGGCAGCCAGCGGCTACGTTGTCGCCCGTTCCGCAACACCCATGACGGAGGATCGCCGCATGCAGAGCCGTTTGGCTGATGACCCCCGCAAAAAACGAGTGGTGTGGGGGATATCCCTTGTCCTGATCGCGGTCACCGCGCTCCTCGGGGGCGCGCCCGGGACCGCCACGGCGACGACCCTCGCCGCCCCGCCCGTTCCCGTCCTGTCCTGGGGCCCCTGCGACGGCGCGGACGCCGACGACCCGGGCGACGGCTTCGAATGCGCGACCGCCCTGGTGCCGCTGGACCACCGCCGGCCCACGGGGCGTACGATCCCGCTCGCGGTCACCCGGCGGCTCGCCGCCGACCCTGCGCACCGCACCGGCGTCCTGCTGCTGCACCCCGGCGGGCCCGGCAACTCCGGTGTGGACTTCGCCCGTAACAGCTACGACGCGCTCCCCGCCTCGCTCCGCGACGCCTTCGACGTCGTCGGGTACGACATGCGCGGCGTGGCCCGCAGCGGGCAGGTGGAGTGTTGGAACGACGCGGAGTACTCCGCCGCCGTCGACGCCGCGCGCGGCGTACCCGGCCCGGGCGCTCTGCACACCGCCGTCCGGCAGGGCCTCGAGTTCGCACACGCCTGTCAGGAGCGCTCCGCAGACCTCGTGCCGTTCGTCGGTACCGGGTCGAACGCCAAGGACATCGACCTGCTGCGGCAGGCCCTCGGCGAGGAGACGCTCTCCTTCTACGGCCGTTCCTTCGGCAGTTACGTCGGCACCGTGTACGCCGCGCAGTTCCCGCGGCGCGTGCGCGCCATGGTCCTGGACGGGGCCTACGATCCGCGGCGCTACGCCGACGTGCCGTACGCGTATGACGCCGGGCAGTTCGTCGCCCTGGACGCGGCGGTCGGCCGGTTCCTGGACTGGTGCGCTCAGAACGCCACCGCCTGCGGGTTCGGCGAGGGCCGGCCGCGGCAGGCCTTCGAGGAACTCAAGCGGTCGCTGGACGCCGACCCCGTCATCACCGCGAGCGGACGCCCGGCCACCGGCTACACCCTCGCCTACCGGCTCATGTTCAACATCAACTCCGGCAAGGAGATCTGGCCCCACCTGGGACAGGCCCTGCGGGCGGCCCAGGCACACCAGGGTTCGTTCCTGCTGTCACCGCCCTCCCCCGCGTCCTTCGACTTCCTCAACGTCAACATGGCCGTCGAGTGCGCCGACCGCGTCTACCCGGCCGGCCGCCTGCTCCTGGGCACGCTGGTCAGCGCCCATGTCGCCGCCGCTCCGCTGCTGGGACCCCCCATCGGCCTCGGGCCGCCCACGTACGACCACAACCACGCGCCCACCTGCGCCCAGTGGCCGGCCGAGCGACCGAGCCGCTACGAGGGCTCCTACCGGGCCGCCGGTTCCGCCCCGATCCTGGTCCTCGGTACGACCGGGGACCCGGACACCCCGTACCAGGACGCCGTGGCCCTCGCCGGGACGCTGGACAGCGGACGGCTGCTGACCTTCGCCGCCGAAGGGCACACCGCCTACAACCGGAGCGCGTGCGTCAGCGCCCTGGTCACGGACTACCTCGCCACCAAGGCGCTGCCTGCACGCGGCACCGTATGTGCGGACGAGACGCCCCCGGAATCGCTCGCCCGCCGCACCACGGGCATCGAGGTCGACGAAACGCGCGATGTGATCCCCGCCCTGCGCTGAGCACGTCGGAGACTGGTCGGGACGGGTGTGGAGGCGGTGGTGGCGGAGATGGCTGCGCGGTATGTCACGGACCTGATCGGTGCGTTGGAACGGAACGCGGGGCGGCTCGCGATCGGGGCCGGGCCCGTGGTCGCGGGCTTTTCCGAGGTGCTGGCCGATACGTACCGGCTGGCGGGCGTCCTCGGGGAGCTGGGGGTGCGGCGCGGGGCCGGGTTGGCCTGCGTGAGCGGCAACCGGCCGGAGGCGCTTCTGGTCCGGTTGGCCGCGCACGTATTGGGCGCGCGGTTGACCCAGGTGATCGTCGGTCCCGCCACCCATGGCCTGGACTTCCTGCTGCGGGACTGCGCGCCGGTCGTGGTGGTGAACGACACCCCGGTGCCGGACACCGGGGTTCCGCGCATCGGGATGGAGGCGTTGATGCGGCTGGCCCGCTCCCGGGAAGTCCGGCCGGTGCCCCTTCTGGCGCGTGAGGACGACGTGGCGCGTGTGACGTACACCGGCGGCACGACGGGCAGGCCCAAGGGCGTGGCCTCCACCTTCGCCGCGATGGCGGGCCGGACCGATACGCGCGGCAAGGGCGGCGAGGACCGCGGACCTGCGGAGTCGGTCCACCTGTCGGTCACCTCGCTCGCGCAGCGTTCCGGGGGCCGGTGCCTGGAGCACCTGCGTGCGGGAGGCCGGGTGGAGATCCTCGGACTCTTCGACCCGAGGGAGTTCGCCGCCGCCTGTCGGCGCCTGGCGCCCGTGTCCACGTACCTGACGCCCTCGATGGTGTACCGGCTGCTCGACGACCCGGAGACCGCCGACGGCGTACCGGGGCTCGCCCAGGTGTCGTACGGGAACTCGCCCGTCCATCCGGAGCGGCTGCGCCAGGCCCTCACCCGCTGGGATGCGCGGCCGAGGTGGCGGCAGGGCTACGGGATGAACGAAGCCGGGGTGGTCTGCAGGCTGTCGGCGGCCGACCACGACGCGGGGCTGGCCGACCGGCCGCACCTCCTGGCGTCCGTCGGCCGTCCCGCGCCCGGTGTGGACGTACAGGTGCGCGAGCAGGACGGGGCAGAGGCGGAGCAAGGCCGTACCGGAGAGGTGTGGGTACGGTCCGAGATGATGATGGCCGGTTACTGGAACCAGCCCGACCTCACGGCCCAGGTGATGCGGGACGGATGGCTCAGGACCGGCGACCTCGGCCACTTCGACGCCGACGGGTACCTCTACCTCGACGACCGGGTCAAGGACGTCGTCATCGTGGACGGTGTGAACATCTACTGCGGTCCGGTCGAAACGGCCCTGACCCGGCACCCCGCGGTGGCCGAGGCCGCGGTGGTGGGCCGGGCCAGCGATCTCACCGGCGAGGAGGTGTGCGCCTTCCTCGTGGCGGCGCCGGGTCACCCTCCCGCGAGGGCGGTGGCCGCCGAGGCGTGCCGGCTGGCGGCCGATGCGCTGTCACCGGCCCACCGGCCGACCACCGTCTTCTGGGAGTCGGCCCTTCCCCTCACCGACCGGGGCAAGCCGGACAAGCGCCTGCTGCGGAAGCGGGCTGCCGGATCGAGCCCTGCACCCGCCACGCCGTAGCCCCGGCCGACGACCGCGGCTCAGGAACCGGCGGCGCGGAGGGAGCCGGTGCTGGAGCCGCTGGTGTCGCCGATGAAGCAGGTGACCTCTCGGTCGCCGCGGATCCAAGTGGTGGGCTGCGGAAAGTAGTAGTACACCTCGAGCGTCTCCGAGAGCTTCGCATCGGCGCCCACGTAGCCGGTGAGTGCCGGGCCGGCGCACTTCTCCTCGGCGATCGAGATGACCTTGTCCTTGCCCGGGTAGGATCCGCCGTCCAGGTCGAAGACGCTGTACGCCTCCCCCTCGTGAGGTTCGGCGCACGGCACGATCTTCACCGAGAAGCCGGCGCTGGCGTCACCGCCCTCTTCTTCGTCGTACTCCGCCAGTTTGCCGCCCGTGTTGAAGCAGTCCCCCTTGCGGATGTCCTCCACGTGGACCGAGCCCGAGGTGGTGGCCTGACCGCTGGTGTCGCGCTTCGGCGGGGGGCCGTCGTCCAGGGCTCCGGAGAATCCGAGGACCAGCATGACCGCGGAGAACGCGAGGGCCAGGCTGTGGATGACGATGGCCGCGATGGCGAAGCCCTTGCCCTTCTCGCCGCGGGCGCGGATCTGGGAGAGGGCGACGATGCCGAGGATCAGCGGGACCAGCGGGAACCCGCAGACGATCGACATGACGAAGGCCACGATCGCCAACGTGTTGGTCTTCTGCGACATCGGGGGCGGTGCGTACCAGCCTTGCTGGCCGCCGTACGGCCCGGGCTGCCCCGGCTGTCCGTACGGTCCCGACTGGGGGTACGGCTCGGGCGACGAGGGTGGCTGCGGCGGTATGGACATGCGTGTGGGTGCTCCTTGCACAGACGGTGAGAAGCAACCTACAGCCAGGACATGACAATGCCGGGCCGGGGGTCCGGTGCGCGCGGCACGTTCGCGCAGCGGTCAAAGGCTCGTGAAGAGGTCGTCGAGCGCGGCCGGTACCCGTCCGGGGTCGAGGGCCTCCACCAGGAGACGGCCGTAGCGGATCTTGCGGCCCTTCTTCGTGCCGAGGAAACGCCGCAACTGCTGCTCCCGGGGCCGGCCGTGGTGCGAGGGCTGGCGCAGGAACGTCTGCCAGGCACGCACGTCGCCCTCGGCCAGGATGATCTCCTCGACCCGCGCCGTACCCAGCGCGCGGATGAGCTCTTCCTCCAGGTCCGCCACGCACACGAAGAAGGCCGGGCCCGGCGCCTGGGCCTGGGCCTGGGCCTGTTGCAGTGCACGCTCGTAGTAGCGCTGCTCGCGCTCGTCGCACAGTCCCGTCAGGCGCAGGCCGAGACCGGGCGGACCGAGAAGGCCGGCGTAGCGCCCCACGCTCATCGCACCGCCCATCGACACGACGCCCACCCCTTCGGCGGCGAGGTCCCGGCCACGCCGTGCGGCCAGCGCCTCGACGGCCGCGAGGTCGCTCAGCCCTTCCAGCAGAACCGCCGTCCGCAGCCCCAGTTGCTCGGCCAGGTCACGCGCCGGTCCGCCGGGACCGCCGGACGCCCAGCGGCCGACTGCGTCCCGGAACGCCCCCATGTCCACCATGGACCAAGTCTGCACGTCCACCGACCGGCACGGCACGGAATATTCGCCCGGCGCCGGCCGGGGCCCGCGGAGGTTTGCGCCACCCGCTGCCGCCCCGCTGCCGTCCACGTACTGCAACGGAGGGAGGAACGCGAGGCGTGCGACGGCCCGGGCGGGTGCGGGCCGCATGCTGGCCTCTCGTACGGTCGCCGCGGCATCACCCGTTCGGCCCCTCGCCCGCTGTGCGGTCTTCGCACCGCCCGAACCTTCGGAGAACCATGGCCGAGCCCGCCGCCCCTCAGGCCACTGCCGCGACGCTGCTGCGCCGCCCGCAGTTGTGGCTGGTGCCCACGGTTCTCACCGGGCTGCTCGCCCTGCTGCTGTCCCTCCTGTACATGGGCGGCATCGTCAACCCCAATCGGGACCTGCGCGACCTGCCCATCGCCCTCGTCAACGACGACCTCGGCAAACCGCCGCCCGGACAGCAGGAGAACCTGGGCACACAGGTCACGACCGCCATCGCAGCCGACACCGGAGGCGGCAAGGCCGAGTGGCGCACGCTGACCCGTGCCCAGGCCCAGGACCAGCTGGACTCCGGCAAGGTCTACGGCGCCCTGATCGTCCCGGCCGGCTTCACGGACGACGTCACCGCCCTCACCACGCCGGGGGCGACCCGAGCGCCGACGATCACCGTGCTCACCAACCCCGGCAAGGGCAGCCTCGGCTCCTCCCTCGCCAGTCAGATCACGACCAGGGCCGCGCACCAGGCGTCCCAGACCATCGGCAGACAGCTCGCGGCGGCGGCCGGGGCGCAGGCGAGCCCCACCGGGAAGCTGCTGCTCGCGGACCCGGTGAACGTCGTCACCCAGGTCGGGCACCCGATCGGCCTGCACAGCGGCCTCGGCCTGACCGCGTTCTACTACACCCTGCTGCTCGTACTGGCCGGGTTCATGGGTGGCAACGTGATCAGCAACGGCGTCGACACCGCCCTCGGCTACGCGGACAACGAGATCGGGCCCTGGCACACCCGCCGCCCCACCGTGCCGATCACCCGTACGCAGACCCTGCTGTTGAAGATGGCGATGACCGCGGGCATCACGCTCGTCAGTGCCTCGCTGGTCCTCGTCGCCTGCGTCGGCATCCTCGGCATGGACGCGTCCCACCTGCCCCTGCTGTGGATCTACTCGTACTGCGCGGCCCTCGCCGTCGGCCTGGGCGTGCAGGCCATCAACGCCGCGTTCGGCGGGATCGGCCAACTGGTGTCGATGTTCCTGTTCATCGTCCTGGGCCTGCCTTCGTCGGGCGCCACCGTGCCGCTCCAGGCCGTCCCCGGCTTCTACCGTTTCCTGTCCCACTTCGAGCCCATGCGGCAGCTCAGCGACGGGGTGCGGGCGATCCTCTACTTCGACGCCCGCGGCGATGCGGGTCTCACCCGCTCATGGATCATGATCGCGATCGGCGCGGTCCTCGCCCTGCTCTTCGGCTTCGCCATGACCACGTACTACGACCGCAAGGGCCACAAGCGCCTTACCCCGCAGCCCGCCTGACCCCGTGGAACCAGTGCCGTTCACTTTCCCACGGTGTTCATCAGGACGATCGCCGTGAGGTTGGCGAGGATGACGGCGAGGATACCGATGATCATGGCCCAAGCCCTGCGCGATTCGTCCATGTTCACGTCCATGGGGCCACCTCCCGGCTGACGCGCGCGTCGCACGCGCGCGGATGCGGCCGCACGGACTCCGGCCTGCGTCTTCCATGATGGACCGGTTGCGCCGGGCGCACCCGTCAGGGGTGGCGGCGTCCGCCTCGAGGTGCGGATCGCCTCACGGTGTGGGGCGGGTGTCGTCCGGGCGGAGGGCGGTGCGGACGCCGGTGACGACCACGGTGATCAGGCAGAGGGCGATGATGGTCTCTGCCCACAGGAAGGCGAACCAGTCCAGCACGCAGCCGATCGGGGGTGTGCCGGGGGCTGTGTTGCGGAACGCCGCGAGGGCGAACAGGGTGGCGGCCATCCAGGCGAGGGCGGGCCAGACCAGGCCTTCGGTGCGGGTCGTCAGGTACCAGGTCCCGAGGAGCACGGACGCCGCCAGCGCCCACATCACGACCATCATGAAGCACGCGAAGACGAGCAGGCTGCCCGATCGGGACAGCTCCAGCGCCACGACGGCCTCCTGCCGGGAGGGCGCGGGTTCCGCGGAGAGGGAGAAGAGCGTGTCGTTGTTGGTGAGCAGCAAGCGCACCGGCACCTGTTTGCCACCCAGCTGCGCCCGGAACCCGATGTCGGTCTCGTACGTGTCGAACGGGTAGTCGCTGATCGACCCGCCCGAGAGCGCGACCTGCACGTCACTGGTCTCGAGCCGCTCGTGCGCCGGGAACTCCAGGTCGCCGAGGGTGGCCCCGGAGGTCTGGAGGCTGAGATCGGCCACCGGCGCGGCCCCCTCCGCCTCGCCGAGGGTCCCCCGCGGGGTGACCCAGACGCGCAGTACCAGCTCTCTGGCCGTGGCGTCGACGTGTTGGACGGCGGCCTCCACGTCCACCCGGTCGGCGGCTGAGGATCCGACGGTGTGGACCGTGTCGCCCGCCTGCCGCTCGGTGAACTGCAGCCACGAGCCCACGGCCACCGCCACCACGATCAGGACCGCGATGGGCAGCAGCACCGGCAGGATCGAACCCCCGGAGCGGCGGGGACGAGGCGGGTCCGACGGTGCGGCCATGGTGACTCCGGCGAGGTGGGAAAGTGAAGGGACTCGTCCGGCCCGACACCGGGAGCGGACCTCGCGCCGCCACGGGGCGCTCCGGCAATGCGTGCGGGTCGGGCCGTGCGGTGCGGCGCGCGTCCCATCGTGTCGGACGGGCAGGGAGTTACGGGTGGTGACCGCTCCGCGTGCACCCGAACGCGCTACCCGGTAGCGTCGAAAAGGCGCGTTCCGCCCCAACCGTTGCGGCCCGGTCCCGTCAGTGGCTGCTGCCGACGTCGGCAGAGGAACGAGAACACATGCCAAAGCACAGCATCCACGCGGTGACTGCCGCGGCCGCTCTGACCTGTCTGGCAGCGTTCGGCCCCACACCGGGCAGCGCCTCAGCAGCCTCCCGGGCCGCCGGGCCCCACCCCGCGGGCCCCCCGTTCTTGTTCGGCCCCTGTCCGAAAGACGCCGCACCCGCCGAAAGGCGTAGCAAGGCGCGGTGGGGGTTTTTGGG
>NZ_JBVIGX010000061.1:0-21393 GCF_055570595.1 Streptomyces sp. NPDC031132 | reverse complement strand
AGGGACCGGCACGACACGGAAGGACAGTGGACTGACGGGACGCCCCCGGACACCCTCCGACACCGCTCACACAGACCCCGACCCCGGCGTTCCGCCCGAGCCCTCCGACCCCGAGTACACAGACCCCGCCCCCAACCCCCCGCCCGAGCCTTCCGACCCCGAGTACACAGACCCCGCCCCCAACCCCCCGCCCGAGCCCTCCGACCCCGAGTACACAGACCCCGCCAACCCCCCGCCCCCGATGCCTGGGCCCGCGCCGGGTGCGTGACTCCCGTCCGTCGTCCCCGAGAGACGGCCCGCGCCGTTACCCCGTGCGCCGGATCAGTGCCAGGTACATCGCGTCCGTACCGTGCAGGTGCGGCCACAGCTGGACGTCCGGGCCGTCGCCCAGGGCCGGGACACCGGCCATGTACGGCCTGGCGTCGATCAGTTCGGCATCCACCGGCGAGGCGCCCGCGCCGCGGCCGCGCAGGACGTCGTCCACGACCACCCGGGTCTCGGCGAGGTGCGGGGAGCACGTCGCGTAGCCCACGACGCCGCCCACCCGGACGGCGGACAGCGCCTCCCGCAGCAGCCCGCGCTGCAGCGGGGCGAATCCCTCCAGGTCCTCGGGCCGGCGGCGCCACCGCGCCTCCGGGCGGCGGCGCAGCGCGCCCAGGCCGGAGCACGGGACGTCCATCAGGACCCGGTCGAAGGAGCCCGGCCGCCACGGCGGCCGGGTGCCGTCCGCCGCGATGACCTGGTACGGGCCGGGGTTGCCGGCCAGGGCGCGCTCCACGAGCCGGGCCCGGTGCGGCTGCTTCTCGGAGGCCAGCAGGAACGCTCCGCGCTGCGCAGCCAGGGCCGCCAGCAGGGCCGCCTTGCCGCCGGGGCCCGCGCAGCCGTCCAGCCAGCGCTCGTCGCTGCCTTCGACCGGCGCGGCCGCGAGGGCCATCGCCACCAGCTGGCTGCCCTCGTCCTGGACGCCGGCGCGGCCCTCGCGGACCGCCTCCAGTGCCCCGGGCTCGCCGCCCTCGGCCATCCGGACGGCGTACGGCGACCAGCGCCCCGGCAGCGCCGAGTCCTCGCCGACCGCCTCCAGCAGTTCCTCGGGCGTGGACCGCCCGGGCCGCGCCACCAGCGTGACCTCGGGCCGCTCGTTGTCGGCTTCGAGCAGGTCCTCGATGCCGGCCCGGCCTCCGCCGAGCGCGTCCCACAGGGCGCTGACGACCCACCTCGGGTGCGAGTGGTACACCGCGAGGTGCTCCTCGGCGTCCTCCTCGTACGGCGGGGCCACCCGCTCGAGCCAGCCGTCCAGGTCGTGCGCGGAGATCTTGCGCAGCACCGCGTTCACGAACTTGGCGCGCCCGTCCCCGAGCACCACCCGGGCCAGCTCCACGCTCGCCGACACCGCCGCGTGCGTGGGGATCCGGGTTCCCAGCAGCTGGTGGGCGCCGAGCGAGAGCACGTCCAGCACCGGCGGGTCCACCTCCCGCAGCGGCCGGTCGATGCAGGCCTTGATGACCGCGTCGTACGTGCCCTGTCGGCGCAGCGTCCCGTACACCAGCTCGGTGGCCAGCGCCGCGTCCCGGGCCTCGAAGCCCTCCGTCTGGCGGGCCTTGCGCAGCAGCGGGGGCAGGACGAGGTTCGCGTACGCGTCGCGCTCGTCCACCGCCCGCAGCGCCTCGAAGGCCAGCAGCCGGACGGGGTCCTTCTTGGGGCGGCGGTACGGCTTGGCCTGCCGCTGGCCAGCGGCGCTGCGCGGGGGACGGGACTGTTCGCTCACGTGAAAGGTGCTCCGGGTTTACGGGGTGTACGAGGTGCAGCTGAAATGTTCGGGTACGGATCAGCCTACGTCCGCGGCGCCGACGCGCTCACCGGGAGCGATCCGCGCGCCGCGCGCCCAGTCGGCGCCGCGCATCGGCTTCTTGCCCTGGGGCTGCACCCAGAGCAGCTCGACGGCGTGCGAGCCGGTGCCGACGTACACGTTGTTCTTGGCCGGGGCGAGCTCGCCGGGCGCCAGGTCCGTACGGTCGGCGACCAGGCCGACGGAGATCAGCTTGAGCCGCTCCCCGCGGAAGACGGTCCACGCGCCGGGCGCGGGCGTGCAGCCGCGCACCACGCGGTCCGCGCGCATCGCCGGGGCCTTCCAGTCGATCCGGGCGTCCTCGACGGTGATCTTGGGGGCGAGCGAGATCCCGTCGGTGGGCTGCCCGACGGCGCGAAGCGTGCCGTCCTCGATGCCGTCCATCGTGGCGGCCAGCAGGCCGGAGCCGGCGAACGCGAGGCGGGTCAGCAGGTCGCCGCTGGTGTCGGTGGGCCGGATCTCCTCGGTCAGGTGCCCGTAGACGGGTCCGGTGTCCAGGCCCTCCTCGATGAGGAAGGTGGAGGCGCCGGTGACCTGGTCGCCCGCCATGATCGAGTGCTGGACGGGAGCGGCTCCGCGCCACGCGGGCAGCAGCGAGAAGTGCAGGTTGACCCAGCCGTGGCGGGGGATCTCCAGGGCGCTCTTGGGGATCAGCGCGCCGTACGCGACGACGGGGCAGCAGTCCGGGTCGATCTCGCGCAGCCGGGCCTGGAATTCCGGGTCCCGGGGCCGGACCGGCTTGAGGACCTCGATGCCGGCCTCCTCGGCGCGCTCGGCGACCGGGCTGGCGATGAGCCGGCGGCCGCGGCCGGCGGGTGCGTCGGGCCGGGTGACGACGGCGGCGACCTCGTGGCGCCCGGAGGCGATCAGGGCGTCCAGGGCGGGCACGGCGACCTCGGGGGTGCCTGCGAAGACGAGCTTCACTGGGTCCTACCTCGCTATCTCGGCTGTCAGCAGCGCACCAGTCTATGTTCCCGGCGCCGTTGGGGATGCCGGGCCCGGTCGGCAGGTGCCCCGGGGCCCGTCCAGGGCCCGGACGCCTCGTCAGGGGGCGTGGGCACACACGCGCGCCTCTCGCATATGCCGACACGCCCCTGGTGCGTGACTTCCGTGCCGTATGACGCGTTGGTCAAGAGAGATTGACCGAAACCGGGCCGCGATGAGAACGGTGTCTGCGGCCCGATCCGCTCTTCAGCACCGGTTCGAGAGGCTTCTTCATGGCCGACCACGCCACCCACGACGCCCAAGCACGGGCCAGCCTGCATCTCCTGGTGCGGGACATCGAGCGGGTTCGCCGGCAGGTGGATGCTCTGCGTACGCTCACCGCCCAGCTCGGCAACGTGTACCGCCCGCGCCGCTCCGGTCCCTCCACGGGCTTCGTCGTCTATGGCCGGGCCCCTGCGCCCACCGTCCGTCTCGCGCAGGAGCTGCGGGACAGCGTCGAGACGCTGGTGACCGCAGCGGTGGACTTCGACCGCTCGCTCGGCTTCTCGTGGGACGCGGTGGGTTCCGCGCTCGGCGTCACCAAGCAGGCCGTGCACCGGCGGTACGGGGCCCGGCGGGCCCAGGCCGCGGAGTCCGCGGAGCCGCTGGCCGAGGGCTCGACCACCCGGACCCTGGGGCCGCTGCCCACGGTCCCGGCGGCCCGCTCGGTCCCGCCGCAGCCGGTGCGCGAGGAGTCCCAGCCCGCGGCCGCGGCCCGCACCGGGGCCTTCCCGGGGCCCCGCAACGGCTGACCCGGCAGGGCCGAACCGCCACGGCTGAACTCCGCCGGCCGCCGGGACGCCGACCTCCGACGGCCGGCCGGCCCGAAGCCGTACCCGCATCCCGCCCCCGGCGGGGACGACCCCCACGGTCGTCCCCGCCGGGGGCATTCGGCTGCATCCAGGGCTCAGCCGATGTCCGGCGGGTCGATCCGGACCCGGACCGCCTCCGCCGCCGGGACCCCGCGCGCCAGCCGGGCCGCCTGGGCCGACTTCAGGGCAGCCGCCAGCGCGGCCCCGCTGCCGGGCGGGACGCGGACCAGGGCCCGGTCGCCCGGCGACGGCTCCCCGCGCCGGCCCGGCACCGGGACCGGGCCCAGCACCTCCGCGTCCGGCGGCAGCCCGGCCCCGGCCAGGAACGCCTCCACCGCCTCCCCCCGGCCGGCGACGGCCGCCATCCGGGACACCGGCGGGAAGCCGAGCTGGGCCCGCTCCGCGAGCTCCCGTACGGCATGGCCCACCGGATCCCACCGCACGAGGGCCTGGACGGGTCGCAGCGTCGGCTCGGCGACCACCACGACCTGGCCCTCTCCCCGGACGAGCGAGGCGGCGGCGATCCACCGGCGCAGCGCGTCCTCCCCGGCCCGCAGGTCGGGCCGGGTCAGCATCGCCCAACCGTCCAGCAGCAGCGCCGCCGCGTACCCGGCGCCCGTCGCGACCGGCTCGGCGCCGGGGGTGCACACCACCAGCGCGGGCCGGTCGGGCACCTCGTCCAGGACGTGGTCGCGGCCGGACGTGCGCACGGGCACGGCCGGGAAGGCCCGTCCGAGCTCCTCGGCCGTCCGCCGGGCGCCGACCACCTGGGCGCGCAGCCGGAACGACCCGCACTCCTCGCAGTGCCAGGCGCTCTCCTGCCGTCCGCACCAGCCGCAGTGCAGGTCCCGCGCGTCGGGGGCCTCCAGCGGCCCTGCGCACACCGTGCAGCGGGCGGGGGTCCGGCACCGCTCGCAGGCCAGTCTCGGCGCGTAGCCGCGCCGGGGCACCTGGACGAGCACGGGCCCGGACTTCAGCCCCTCCCGTACGGTCTCCCAGGCCAGGCTCGGCAGCCGGGCGGCGCGGGCCGCCTCGTCGCGGGCCAGAAGTTCGTCGCCCACGGTCCGGATCCGGGGCGCGCAGGCCCGTACCGTCTCCCGGTCGGCGACGAGCGGCCGCGCCCAGCCCGTCTCGACCAGCTGGGCGGCCTCCACGGTGCAGCTCGTGCTCCCGGCGAGGAATCCGCAGCCGTCGCCGACGGCCCGCAGCTCGAGCACCTCCCGTACGTGCGGGAACGGTGCGTGGTCGTCGCTGTGGCTGGAGTCGCCGTCGTCCCAGACGGCGACCAGCCCGAGGTCCCGTACGGGCGCGAACATCGCGGCCCGGGTGCCGATGACGGCCCGTACGGAGCCGCGGTGCACGGCGAGCCACTGGCGGTAGCGCTTCTCGGGGCCCGATTCGGCGGTCAGCAGCGCGTGCCGGCCCTCGCCGAGCAGGGCGGTCAGCGCCGCGTCGACCCGGGCCGCGGTGCGCCCGTCGGGCAGGACGGCGAGGGCGCCGCGGCCGGAGGCGAGGGTGGCGGCCATGGCCCGGGCCAGCTCGTCGGCCCAGCCGGGGCCGGGCAGGGCGGTCCAGACGGCGCGCGGGGCGCCGCCGGTGGCGAGAGCCCGCAGGAAGGCGGGGCCGGAGCCGTAGCGCGCCCAGCCGCCCGGTTCGGGTGCGGTGGGCGGAGGCAGCGGCTCGGGTGAGGGCTTGGCCTCGGCGCGGGCGTTGCGCGGGGGCAGGGCGAGCTGGAGTACGTCGGCCAGGCTGCCGGCGTACCGGTCGGCGACGGCCCGGGCGAGGGCCAGCATGCCCGGGGTGAGCACGACCTCGGGCGAGACGACGTGGGCGAGGGCGGCCAGCGCCCCGTTGTAGTCCGATTCGGCGCGGCGCTCGACGATGAACCCGTCGATGAGGCCGCCGCCCTCGCGGCGGCCGCCGTGGACCTGGTGGGAGCCGGCCCCGAAGCGGACCCGGACGCGGACTCCGGGCTGAGCCGCCTCGGAGAGCTCCTCGGGGACGGCGTAGTCCCAGAGCTGGTCGAGGTGGAGCACGCCCTTGTTGACGAGGATCCGGGCGACCGGCAGCTCCTTGGCGAGGGCGGCGCCCCGCCAGGTGCGCGGCTTGGCCTTGGGGGCCTTGGCCTTCGCCTCGGCCACCATCTCCCGCATCAGCGCGAGCTGCTCCGGCGGGCCGCCCGCCTCGGTTTCGCTCTCGCCGTTGTCCCTGCTCACAGCAGCATTCTTACCAAACGCCACCGACAGTGGGCGCCCTCCCGAGATCAGGGCGGGCGGCGGCGGGTGGAACCGTCCTTCAACGCCGGGCTCGCGCCCGGCTCCAGATGAAGCCGTCACCCCGCGCACCGGGAGGGCACGGGCAGCATAGGCACCGGAGCGCCGGACGATCAACGCAAATACGGCCCCGGACCAGCGGGGTCCGGGGCCGTACGGGTCCGCCGTGCGGCGGGGTGTGCTCAGAGACCGGCGGCCGTGCGCAGGGCGTCGACGCGGTCGGTGCGCTCCCAGGTGAAGTCCGGCAGCTCGCGGCCGAAGTGGCCGTACGCGGCGGTCTGGGCGTAGATCGGGCGCAGCAGGTCCAGGTCGCGGATGATCGCGGCGGGGCGGAGGTCGAAGACCTGCCCGATCGCGTCCTCGATCTTCTGGACCTCGACCTTGGCGGTGCCGAAGGTCTCGACGAACAGGCCCACCGGCTCGGCCTTGCCGATGGCGTACGCGACCTGGACCTCGCAGCGCGAGGCGAGGCCGGCGGCGACCACGTTCTTGGCGACCCAGCGCATCGCGTACGCGGCGGAGCGGTCGACCTTGGACGGGTCCTTGCCCGAGAAGGCGCCGCCGCCGTGGCGGGCCATGCCGCCGTACGTGTCGATGATGATCTTGCGGCCGGTCAGGCCGGCGTCGCCCATCGGGCCGCCGATCTCGAAGCGGCCGGTCGGGTTGACCAGCAGGCGGTAGCCGTCGGTGTCGAGCTTGATGCCGTCCTCGATGAGCTGGGCCAGGACGTGCTCGACGACGAACTCGCGGATGTCCGGGGCGAGCAGCGAGTCCAGGTCGATGTCCGAGGCGTGCTGCGAGGACACGACGACGGTGTCGAGGCGGACGGCCTTGTCGCCGTCGTACTCGATGGTGACCTGGGTCTTGCCGTCGGGGCGCAGGTACGGGATGGTCCCGTTCTTGCGGACCTCGGACAGGCGGCGCGAGAGCCGGTGCGCGATGTGGATCGGGAGCGGCATGAGCTCGGGGGTCTCGTCGCACGCGTAGCCGAACATCAGGCCCTGGTCGCCGGCGCCCTGCTTGTCGAGCTCGTCCTCGTCGCCCTCGACACGCTTCTCGTACGCGGTGTCGACACCCTGCGCGATGTCCGGGGACTGCGCGCCGATGGACACCGAGACGCCGCAGGAGGCGCCGTCGAAGCCCTTCTTCGACGAGTCGTAGCCGATCTCGAGGATCTTGTCGCGGACGAGCTGCGCGATCGGCGCGTACGCCTTCGTCGTCACCTCACCGGCGATGTGGACGAGACCGGTGGTGATGAGGGTCTCCACGGCCACACGCGAGGTCGGGTCCTCGGTGAGAAGTGCGTCGAGGATCGTGTCGCTGATCTGGTCAGCGATCTTGTCGGGGTGACCCTCGGTGACGGACTCCGAGGTGAACAGGCGACGGGACACAACGCTCCCTGGGGTTGCAGCGGCTGCTGGCTGATCATTTGGCGGAACCACACCGGGGGCTGCGCCCGATCACGTTCCTCATGCAGTTTATCGGTCGCCACCGTTTGCCGGACCACCTGTCTCGCCCTATGGGAGCCATGTGACCTGCGGCACTCCATTCTGGCTCATGGAATCGGCTACGAGAAGAGTCGTCGCTCAGGCGCGTCGGGGCGCGAGTCGCGGAGCGACCTGGTCCCAAATCACTTCGGCCAGCGCTTCCTTCGGACCGTAGGGAACTGGGGTCTCGGCCCCATCGGAGGAAAGGATCACGGCCTCGTTCTCCTCGGAACCGAAGGTCTTGGATGCACCCACCTCGTTCACGACGAGAAGATCACACCTCTTGCGGAGCAATTTGGCCCGGCCGTTCGCCAGTACATCGTCAGTTTCGGCGGCGAAACCCACCACGACCTGGCCCTCCCGGGCCCGGTCGGCCGAGATCTCCGCGAGGACGTCGGGGTTGCGGACGAGCGCCACCGGCGCCGGATCCTGCCCGTCCTTCTTCTTGATCTTCCCGTCCGCGTACGCGGCCGGCCGGAAGTCGGCCACGGCCGCGGCCATCACCACGGCGTCGGCGTCCGCCGCGGCCTTGAGGACCGCCTCGCGCAGCTGCACGGCCGTCCCGACCCGTACGACGTCCACCCCGGCCGGGTCGGCCAGCGCGGTGTTGGCCGCCACGAGGGTGACCCGGGCCCCGCGGGCGACGGCCGTGCGGGCCAGCGCGTAGCCCTGCTTGCCCGAGGAACGGTTGCCGAGGAAGCGAACCGGGTCGAGGGGTTCCCTCGTGCCGCCCGCACTGATCACCACGTGCCGGCCGGCCAGGTCGGGCTCGGCCACGCCGCGCGCCAGGACCCTTCGACACACCTCGTAGATCTCCTCGGGGTCGGGCAGCCGCCCCTTGCCGGTGTCCTTGCCGGTGAGCCGGCCGACGGCGGGCTCGATGACGAGGGCGCCGCGGCGGCGCAGCGTGGCCACGTTCTCCTGGGTGGCGGGGTGCTCCCACATCTCGGTGTGCATGGCGGGGGCGAACACCACCGGGCAGCGCGCGGTGAGCAGCGTGTTCGTGAGGAGGTCGTCGGCGAGGCCGTGGGCGGCCTTGGCGAGCATGTCCGCGGTGGCCGGGGCGACGACGACGAGGTCGGCGCTCTGCCCGATGCGGACGTGCGGGACCTCGTGGACGGTCTCCCAGACCTCGGTCCCGGCCGGGTTGCCGGACAGCGCGGCCCAGGTGGCCTCGCCCACGAAGTTCAGGGATGCCGCCGTGGGCACCACCCGTACGTCGTGTCCGGACTCGGTCAGCCGGCGCAGCAGCTCGCACGCCTTGTACGCGGCGATCCCGCCGCTGACTCCGAGCACGACCTTCGGCTTACCCACCACACACGCCCCTTCGGCTGATCGTCGTACCTGTCTATGACACACCACAGGCCCGGCAGATGTTCTGCCGGGCCTGTGGTGAAAGGAATGCTCGGTGCCTTACTGAGCCGGGGCCTCGATGGCCTCGGAGGTCAGCAGACCCGCGTTGATCTCGCGCAGCGCGATCGAAAGCGGCTTCTCGTGGACGTGGGTGTCCACCAGCGGGCCGACGTACTCGAGCAGGCCCTCACCGAGCTGCGAGTAGTACGCGTTGATCTGACGCGCGCGCTTGGCCGCGTAGATCACGAGGCTGTACTTCGAGTCCGTGGCCTCGAGCAGCTCGTCGATCGGCGGGTTGATGATGCCCTCGGGCGCAGTGATGGAAGAGGACACGCTCTACCTTCCGAAGATGGGTGAAAGATCAAGCATCGATCGATGGGAACATCGATCAACGATCAAACAACTTCCATCAAGGCTAGCAGCTCACGCGCCACGTCCTCGACGGAGGTGTTCACCAGGGTGGTGTCGAACTCGGACTCGGCAGCGAGCTCGACCTTGGCGGTCCCCAGCCTGCGCTGGATGACCTCGGGCGATTCGGTGCCGCGGCCGGTGAGCCGGCGGACCAGCTCGTCCCAGCTCGGCGGCGCCAGGAAGACGAGTTGTGCTTCGGGCATGGACTCGCGGACGAGTCGCGCGCCCTGGAGGTCGATCTCCAGGAGAACGGGCTCGCCGTTCTCGAGTCGCTCCACCACCGCGCCGCGCGGTGTGCCGTAGCGGTTGCCCGCGAACTCGGCCCACTCCAGCAGCTCGCCGTTGGCGATCAGCTTGTCGAACTCGTCGTCGTTGACGAAGAAGTAGTGGACTCCGTGTCGCTCACCGGGCCGCGGCTTGCGGGTGGTGGCCGACACCGAGAGCCATACCTCGGGGTGGACCTTGCGCATATGCGCGACGACCGTGCTCTTGCCGACCCCCGAAGGGCCGGAGAGCACGGTCAGCCGCGGACGAACCTCTGCTGCCATAAAGCGATTATCCAGGTTCTCGGGACTGCCTGAGAACGCCGGGAGCACTTCAGGCAACGCGTCAGCCGGCAGGAGTGCCGAACTCACGCTCCAGAGACGCGATCTGGTTGGAACCGAGACCTCGGACACGCCGGGACTCGGAGATGCCGAGGCGCTCCATGATCTGCTTGGCGCGGACCTTGCCCACGCCAGGCAGGGACTCCAGCAGGGCGGAGACCTTCATCTTGCCGATGACGTCGTTCTCCTGGCCCGTCTTGATGACCTCTTGGAGCGAGGCGCCGGAGTGCTTGAGTCGATTCTTCACCTCGGCCCGCTCCCGGCGAGCCGCGGCGGCCTTTTCGAGCGCGGCTGCGCGCTGTTCAGGGGTAAGGGGCGGAAGAGCCACGCCTACGTCACCTCGGATGTCGAACTGTCGGATACGGACCGGTGGGGAACCCTAGGGCGCCACACCAGGCGAATGCCCGAACAGCGATGGAACTCGTTCGCTGCTCGTTCACTCTGCTCGGAGACTAGCGGCCAAGGCCGCTCCAGTCAGCGAGAACGGACGAAAAGTCCTGGTCAGCCTCCACTGAACCGTACATCACAGACAAACCACCCCGGTTTTGTCCGGTGAAAGACGTTCGAATTTCGTCAGGCCGTACGACGTGCGGTGCGCCCGGACCGCCCGGAGGCACTCCCGAACGGCCTCAGACGGAGACCGCCTCGCGGATTTCGTCCGCGAACCGGGTGGCCGAGGCGCGCAGGGCCGCGGCGTCCGGACCGTGCTTCAGGACGCCCCGCGACACGTTCGGGACCACGTTGCGGACCGCCGCACCGAAGACCGCGGGCAGATCGGCCGCGGTCGCCCCCTGCGCACCGATGCCGGGGGCCAGCAGCGGCCCGTTGATGTCCAGGTCGAAGGACGACAGGTCGCCCAGTGTGGCGCCGACCACCGCTCCGAAGGAGCCCATGGGCTCCGCTCCCGCGTTCTCCGCCGCGAGGTGCCCCAGCATCGTCGCGCCGATCGTGCGGCCGTCCTCGCGCACCGCGCGCTGGACCTCCGCTCCCTCCGGGTTCGAGGTGAGCGCGAGGACGAAGAGACCCGCGCCCGAGCTGCGGGCGAGTTCCACCGCCGGCAGCAGCGAGCCGTAGCCCAGGTACGGGGACACCGTGAGGGCGTCGGAGAAGAGCGGCGAGGAGGGCGAGAGGAACGTCTGCGCGTACGCGGCCATCGTCGAGCCGATGTCCCCGCGCTTCGCGTCCATCACGACCAGCGTGCCCGCGGCCCGCGCGTCGGCCACGGTCTGCTCCAGCACAGCGATGCCCTTCGAGCCGAAGCGCTCGAAGAAGGCCGCCTGCGGCTTGAAGACGGCCACCGAGTCGGCCAGCGCCTCGACGACCGTGCGGGAGAACTTCTCCAGGCCCGCGATGTCGTCGTTCAGGCCCCACGACGACAGGAGGGCCGCGTGCGGGTCGATGCCCACGCACAGCGGGCCGCGGGAGTCCATCGCCGCGCGCAGGCGGGCGCCGAAGGGGGTGACGGCGCTCTCGTTCACGGGGGTCTCGGTCACTGGGCGGCCTTTCGGGTTTCGGCGCCGACGGCCTCGGCGAGGGTCGCGTACGGGCTGACGGCCAGGCGTGCGGCCAGGCCCTTGTGGACGGCGCGGGCGTAGAACGGGCCCTCGTAGATGAACGCGCTGTACCCCTGGATCAGGGTCGCGCCGGCCAGGATCCGCTGCCAGGCGTCCTCGGCGTTCTCGATGCCCCCGACGCCCACCAGCACCAGGCGGTCGCCCACACGGGCGTACAGGCGGCGCAGGACCTCCAGGGAGCGCTCCTTGACCGGGGCGCCGGACAGGCCTCCGGTCTCCTTCACGAGGGACGGGGCGGACTTCAGGCCCAGCCCCTCCCGCGCGATGGTGGTGTTCGTCGCGATGATGCCGTCCAGGCCCAGCTCCAGGGCCAGGTCCGCGACCGCGTCCACGTCCTCGTCGGCGAGGTCCGGCGCGATCTTCACCAGGAGCGGGACCCGGCGGTCGGTCACGGTGCGGTCCGCGGCCTCGCGTACGGCCGTCAGCAGCGGCCGGAGGGACTCGGTGGCCTGGAGGTTGCGCAGGCCAGGGGTGTTCGGCGAGGAGACGTTCACGACGAGGTAGTCCGCGTGGCGGGCCAGGCGCTCGGTGGAGGCGACGTAGTCCGCCACCGCCTCCTCTTCCGGCACGACCTTGGTCTTGCCGATGTTGACGCCCACGACCGTGTTGAAAACGGGTACGCGGGCCGCCAGACGGGCCGCCACGGCCGCGGAGCCCTCGTTGTTGAAGCCCATCCGGTTGATCAGCGCGCGGTCCGGCACGAGCCGGAACAGCCGCTTCTTGGGGTTGCCCGGCTGCGCCTGCGCCGTGACCGTGCCGATCTCGATGTGGTCGAAGCCGAGCATGGACATGCCGTCGATGGCGACGGCGTTCTTGTCGAAGCCCGCCGCGAGGCCGAAGGGGCCGTGCATGCGCAGCCCGAGCGCCTCGGTGCGCAGCTCCTTGTGGCGGGGGGCCAGGGCCGCCGCCACGAAGGTGCGCAGCACCGGGGTGCGGGCCGCCAGCCGGATCCAGCGGAAGGCCAGGTAGTGGGCCTGCTCCGGGTCCATCCGCTTGAAGACGAGGTCGAAGAAGAGTTTGTACATGTGGAGAAGATCCCCTCGTGCGCTCATGAAGAGGGGGACACCCGTCGCTCGCGCGAATCCGGTGTCCCCCTCCCCTGTACGGGCTGCTAGTCGCGGGCGGCGGTCAGGTGCTCCGCGTGTTCCTGGAGCGAGCGGACGCCCACGCCCCCGTGGTTGAGCGCGTCGATGCCCTGGACGGCCGCGGCGAGCGCCTGGACCGTGGTCAGGCACGGGACGCTGCGCGCCACGGCCGCCGTGCGGATCTCGTAGCCGTCGAGGCGGCCGCCGGTGCCGTACGGGGTGTTGACGATCAGGTCGACCTGACCGTCGTGGATCAGCTGGACGATGGTCTTCTCGCCGTTCGGGCCCTCGCCCTCGCTGAGCTTGCGCACCACGGTGGCGTTGATGCCGTTGCGGCGCAGCACCTCGGCGGTGCCGGAGGTGGCCATGAGCTCGAAGCCGTGGGCGACCAGCTCGCGCGCCGGGAAGATCATCGAGCGCTTGTCGCGGTTGGCGACGGAGATGAACGCGCGGCCCTTGGTGGGCAGCGGGCCGTAGGCGCCGGCCTGCGACTTGGCGTACGCCGTGCCGAAGACGGAGTCGATGCCCATGACCTCGCCGGTGGAGCGCATCTCCGGGCCGAGCACCGTGTCGACGCCGCGGCCGTGGATGTCGCGGAAGCGCGACCACGGCATGACGGCCTCCTTGACGGAGATCGGCGCGTCGAGCGGCAGGGTGCCGCCGTCGCCGGTCTTCGGGAGCATGCCCTCTTCGCGCAGCTCGGCGATGGTGGTGCCGAGCGAGATGCGGGCGGCGGCCTTCGCGAGCGGGACCGCGGTCGCCTTCGAGGTGAAGGGGACGGTGCGGGAGGCGCGCGGGTTGGCCTCCAGGACGTAGAGGATGTCACCCGCCATCGCGAACTGGATGTTGATCAGGCCGCGGACGCCGACGCCCTTGGCGATGGCCTCGGTGGAGGCGCGCAGCCGCTTGATGTCGAAGCCGCCGAGGGTGATCGGGGGCAGGGCGCAGGCGGAGTCGCCGGAGTGGATGCCGGCTTCCTCGATGTGCTCCATGACGCCGCCGAGGTAGAGCTCGGTGCCGTCGTAGAGGGCGTCGACGTCGATCTCGATGGCGTCGTCCAGGAAGCGGTCGACCAGCACGGGGCGGGTCGGCGAGATCTCGGTGGACTCGGCGATGTACGACTCGAGGCGGGCCTCGTCGTAGACGATCTCCATGCCGCGGCCGCCGAGCACGTACGAGGGGCGGACGAGGACCGGGTAGCCGATCTCGTCGGCGATGGCCTTCGCACCTGCGAAGGTGGTCGCGGTGCCGTGCTTGGGGGCGGGCAGGCCGGCCTCGGCGAGGACCTGGCCGAAGGCGCCGCGGTCCTCTGCGGCGTGGATGGCCTCGGGCGAGGTGCCGACGACGGGGACGCCGTTGTCCTTGAGGGCCTGGGCGAGACCGAGGGGGGTCTGGCCGCCGAGCTGGACGACGACACCGGCGATGGGGCCGGCGAGCGACTCGGCGTGGACGATCTCCAGCACGTCCTCGAGCGTCAGCGGCTCGAAGTACAGGCGGTCGGAGGTGTCGTAGTCCGTCGAGACGGTCTCCGGGTTGCAGTTGACCATCACGGTCTCGTAGCCGGCGTCGCTGAGCGCGAAGGAGGCGTGGACGCAGGAGTAGTCGAACTCGATGCCCTGGCCGATGCGGTTCGGGCCGGAGCCCAGGATGATCACCGCGGGCTTGGTGCGGGGCGCGACCTCGGACTCCTCGTCGTACGAGGAGTAGAAGTACGGGGTCTTCGCGGCGAACTCGGCGGCGCAGGTGTCGACCGTCTTGTAGACCGGGCGGACGCCCAGCGCGTGGCGGACCTCGCGCACGACGTCCTCGCGAAGGCCGCGGATCTCGGCGATCTGGGCGTCGGAGAAGCCGTGCCGCTTGGCCTCGGCGAGGAGCTCGGGCTCGAGCTTCTCGGCGCCGGCGAGCTCGTCCGCGATCTCCTTGATCAGGAAGAGCTGGTCGACGAACCAGGGGTCGATCTTCGTGGACTCGAAGACCTCTTCCTGGCTGGCGCCGGCGCGGATGGCCTGCATGACGGTGTTGATGCGGCCGTCGGTCGGGCGGACCGCGGTGGCCAGCAGCTCGGCCTTGTCACCGGGGTCGCCGACGAAGGTGAACTGCGAGCCCTTCTTCTCCAGGGAGCGCAGGGCCTTCTGGAGGGCCTCGGTGAAGTTGCGGCCGATGGCCATGGCCTCGCCCACCGACTTCATGGTGGTGGTGAGGGTGGCGTCGGCCAGCGGGAACTTCTCGAAGGCGAAGCGCGGGGCCTTGACCACGACGTAGTCGAGGGACGGCTCGAAGGAGGCCGGCGTCTTCTCGGTGATGTCGTTGGGGACCTCGTCGAGCGTGTAGCCGATGGCCAGCTTGGCGGCGATCTTGGCGATCGGGAAGCCGGTGGCCTTCGACGCGAGCGCCGAGGAGCGCGAGACGCGCGGGTTCATCTCGATGACGATGACGCGGCCGTCGACCGGGTCGATCGCGAACTGGATGTTGCAGCCGCCGGTGTCGACGCCGACCTCGCGGATGATCGCGATGCCGATGTCGCGCAGCCGCTGGTACTCGCGGTCGGTCAGCGTCATCGCCGGGGCGACGGTGATGGAGTCACCCGTGTGGACGCCCATCGGGTCGAAGTTCTCGATGGAGCAGACGACGACCACGTTGTCCTTGGTGTCGCGCATCAGCTCCAGCTCGTACTCCTTCCAGCCGAGGATGGACTCCTCCAGGAGCACCTCGGTGGTCGGGGAGAGCGTGAGGCCCTGGCCTGCGATGCGGCGCAGCTCGTCCTCGTCGTGGGCGAAGCCGGAGCCGGCGCCGCCCATGGTGAAGGAGGGGCGGACGACGACGGGGTAGCCGCCGAGGGTATCAACGCCCTTGATGACGTCGTCCATGGAGTGGCAGATGACCGAGCGGGCCGACTCCCCGTAGCCGATCTTGGCCTTCACGGCCTCGACGACGCCCTTGAAGAGGTCGCGGTCCTCGCCCTTGTTGATGGCCTCGACGTTGGCACCGATGAGCTCGACGCCGTACTTCTCCAGTACGCCCTGCTCGTGCATGGAGATCGCGGTGTTGAGCGCGGTCTGGCCGCCGAGGGTGGGGAGCAGCGCGTCGGGGCGCTCCTTGGCGATGATCTTCTCGACGAACTCGGGGGTGATCGGCTCGACGTACGTGGCGTCGGCGATCTCCGGGTCGGTCATGATCGTCGCCGGGTTGGAGTTCACCAGGATGACCCGCAGGCCCTCGGCCTTGAGGATGCGGCAGGCCTGGGTGCCGGAGTAGTCGAACTCCGCGGCCTGGCCGATGACGATCGGGCCGGAGCCGATGACCAGGACGGACTGGATATCGGTGCGCTTAGGCACGCTCGGCCTCCATCAGGGTGACGAAACGGTCGAAGAGGTAGGCGGCGTCGTGTGGGCCGGCTGCCGCTTCGGGGTGGTACTGGACGGAGAAGGCCGGCTGGTCGAGCAGCTGGAGGCCTTCGACGACCTGGTCGTTCAGGCAGACGTGGGAGACCTCGGCGCGGCCGTAGGGGGTCTCGGAGACCTTGTCGAGCGGCGCGTCGACGGCGAAGCCGTGGTTGTGCGCGGTGACCTCGACCTTGCCGGTGGTGCGGTCCTGCACCGGCTGGTTGATGCCGCGGTGGCCGTACTTCAGCTTGTACGTGCCGAAGCCGAGCGCGCGGCCCAGGATCTGGTTGCCGAAGCAGATGCCGAAGAGCGGGGTCTTGCGCTCCAGGACGCCCTGCATGACGGCGACGGGGCCGTCGGCGGTGGCCGGGTCGCCCGGGCCGTTGGAGAAGAACACGCCGTCCGGCCGGACCGCGTACACGTCCTCGACGGTGGCGGTGGCGGGCAGCACGTGCACCTCGATGCCGCGTTCGGCCATCCGGTGCGGGGTCATGCCCTTGATGCCGAGGTCCACGGCGGCGACGGTGAAGCGCTTCTCGCCGATGGCGGGGACGACGTACGTCTCCTTGGTGGCGACCTCGGCGGAGAGGTTCGCGCCCTTCATCTGCGGGGACGCCTGGACCTTCGCCAGCAGGGCCTCGTCGCGGACGTGCGCCCAGGCCTCGCCCGAGAAGATGCCGACGCGCATGGCGCCGCGCTCGCGCAGGTGGCGGGTCAGGGCGCGGGTGTCGATGCCGCAGATGCCGACGACGCCCTGCTTGACCAGCTCCTCGTCCAGCGAGCGCTGCGAGCGCCAGTTGGAGGGGACGCGGGCGGGGTCGCGGACGACGTACCCGGCGACCCAGATGCGGGAGGACTCGGGGTCCTCGTCGTTGACACCGGTGTTGCCCACGTGCGGGGCGGTCATCACGACGACCTGCCGGTGGTACGACGGGTCGGTGAGGGTCTCCTGGTAGCCGGTCATGCCGGTGGAGAACACGGCCTCGCCGAAGGTCTCCCCCACGGCGCCGTAGGCGCGGCCGCGGAACATCCGACCGTCCTCCAGGACGAGTACGGCGGGAGCTTTGGCTGCTCCCCTGGTGGAGGTCGTCATCGTTCGGCGCCTTCCGTCGTGATGGATTGGTTCATGAGATTGAGTGCTTCGACCCAGGCGGCGTGTTCGGCCGCGCGGTCGGAGCGGAATCCGGAGTCGATCAGCTTGTCGCCGTGCGCCCAGGTGACGACGAGGAGACCGCCCTCGGTGAGTACCTTGCCCGCGATTCCCTTGTCGAGGCGGGCGCCGCGCAGCTGCGCGGCCGGTACGAAGAAGTCGGTGGCACCCGGACGGACCACGTCGAGGCCCGCGTCGGTGAGCGTCAGCTCGACCCGGCTGCGGACGCCCAGGCCGTGGGCGACGATCCGGTCGAGCCACTGCCCGGCGGTGGTGGACCCGTGGTACCGGCCGGTCAGGGCCAGCCGGTGCTCGGGGAGACCGCCGGGGGCGGCGGGCAGCTCCGGCAGATCGCTCTGCAGGGCGCCGCGCCATTTCCAGCCCTGCCGCATCAGCCAGTACACGAACGCGATGAAGACGAGCAGACCGATCACCCACGCGATGCGGGCGCCCCAGTCCGTCACCTCCGCCGACCGTCGTTCGGCGGCCTCGGCGGCCAGATGGATTACTGCAGGTGTCACGCCAGATTCCCGTCCACGACCGTTGCCCGGCCCCGCAGGAAGGTGTGAGTGACGCGCCCCGGCAGCTCACGGCCCTCGTAAGGCGTGTTGCGGCTGCGGGAGGCGAAGTGTGCGGGGTCCACGACACCACGGTACGAGGTATCGACCAGCGTCAGGTTCGCGGGTTCACCTGCCGAGACGGGGCGGCCGTGGTGGTCGAGGCTGCCGATCCGCGCCGGGGCGAAGGACATCCGCTCGGCGACGCCGGCCCAGTCGAGCAGTCCGGTCTCCACCATCGTCTGCTGGACGACGGAGAGCGCGGTCTCCAGACCCACCATGCCCATGGCGGCGGCGGCCCACTCGCAGTCCTTGTCCTCGTGGGGGTGCGGGGCGTGGTCGGTGGCGACGATGTCGATCGTGCCGTCGGCGAGCGCCTCGCGCAGGGCCATCACGTCTCGCTCGGTGCGCAGCGGCGGGTTGACCTTGTAGACCGCGTTGTACGAGCGGACCAGCTCGTCGGTGAGGAGCAGGTGGTGCGGGGTGACCTCGGCGGTGACGTCGATGCCGCGGGACTTGGCCCAGCGGACGATCTCGACGGAGCCGGCGGTGGAGAGGTGGCAGATGTGCACGCGGGAGCCGACGTGCTCGGCGAGGAGGACGTCGCGGGCGATGATCGACTCCTCGGCGACGGCCGGCCAACCGCCCAGACCCAGCTCGGCGGAGACGACGCCCTCGTTCATCTGGGCGCCCTCGGTCAGGCGGGGCTCCTGGGCGTGCTGGGCGACGACGCCGCCGAAGGCCTTCACGTACTCCAGGGCGCGGCGCATGATCACGGCGTCGTCGACGCACTTGCCGTCGTCGGAGAAGACGGTGACGCGGGCGGCCGACTCGTGCATGGCGCCCAGCTCGGAGAGCTGCTTGCCCTCGAGGCCGACGGTGACGGCGCCGATGGGCTGCACGTCGCAGTAGCCGGACTCCTTGCCGAGGCGCCAGACCTGCTCGACGACGCCGGCGGTGTCGGCGACGGGGAAGGTGTTGGCCATGGCGAAGACGGCGGTGTAGCCGCCGGAGGCGGCGGCGCGGGTGCCGGTCAGGACGGTCTCGGAGTCCTCGCGACCGGGCTCGCGCAGGTGGGTGTGCAGGTCGACGAGGCCGGGGAGGAGGACCTGGCCCTCGGCCTCGACGACGGTCGCACCTTCGGCGGAGAGGTTCTGGCCGACCTCGGCGATGGTCTCGCCGTCGATCAGGACGTCCTGCGCCTCGCCGCCGAGTACCTTCGCGCCACGAATCAGGATCTTGCTCATGGTTACTTGCTCTCCTCGATACGGGGCGTGCTGGTGGTGGTGACGGCGGGCTCGGAGCCTCCGAGCAGCAGGTACAGGACGGCCATCCGGGTGGAGACGCCGTTGGCGACCTGCTCGACGGCCGTGCAGCGGTCGGAGTCGGCGACCTGGGCGGTGATCTCCATGCCGCGGTTCATCGGGCCGGGGTGCATCACGATGGCGTGCTCGGGCATCTTCGCCATGCGGTCGCCGTCGAGCCCGTACCGGCGGGAGTACTCGCGCTCGGTCGGGAAGAAGGCGGCGTTCATGCGTTCGCGCTGCACACGAAGCATCATCACCGCGTCGGACTTCGGCAGCACCTCGTCGAGGTTGTACGAGACCTCGCAGGGCCAGCTCTCGACGCCGATCGGGACCAGGGTGGGCGGGGCCACCACGGTGACCTCGGCGCCGAGCGTGTGGAGCAGCTGGACGTTGGAGCGGGCGACCCGGCTGTGCAGGACGTCGCCGACGATGGTGATGCGGCGGCCGTTCAGGTCCTTGCCGAGGCCGGCGTCGCGGCCGACCAGGCGGCGGCGCATGGTGAAGGCGTCCAGCAGGGCCTGGGTGGGGTGCTCGTGGGTGCCGTCGCCGGCGTTGACGACGGCGGAGTCGATCCAGCCGGAGGTCGCGAGCCGGTAGGGGGCGCCGGAGGCGTGGTGGCGGATGACGACCGCGTCGGCGCCCATGGCCTCGAGGGTCAGCGCGGTGTCCTTCAGGGACTCGCCCTTGGAGACCGAGGAGCCCTTGGCGGAGAAGTTGATGACGTCGGCGGAGAGCCGCTTGGCGGCCGCCTCGAAGGAGATCCGGGTGCGGGTCGAGTCCTCGAAGAAGAGGTTGACGACCGTGAGGCCGCGCAGGGTGGGCAGCTTCTTGATCGGCCGGTCCGCGACGCGTGCCATCTCCTCGGCGGTGTCGAGGATGAGGACGGCGTCGTCGCGCGTGAGATCGGCGGCCGAGATGAGGTGGCGCTTCATCAGGGTGCTCCGTAAGTCGATGAGGTCAGAGCGGTGGCGAGGGCAGAGCGGCGGACGGGACGGGTGCGGCCCGGCAGGCAGGCTCGCGCGCGGGCCCCCGCCTTCGGGGCCCCTCACGCGTACGGGCTACTGCCCGGCTGCCCGGTCGGTCCGCTGGCCGAGCAGCACGGCGTCTCGGCCGTCCTCCTCCTGGAGCTGGACCTTGACGGTCTCCCGCAGCGACGTGGGGAGGTTCTTGCCGACGTAGTCGGCGCGGATCGGCAGCTCGCGGTGGCCGCGGTCGACGAGGACGGCGAGCTGGACGGCGCGGGGGCGGCCGAGGTCGCCCAGTGCGTCGAGGGCGGCTCGGATGGTGCGCCCGGAGAAGAGCACGTCGTCGACGAGGACGACGAGGCGTCCGTCGATGTCGTCGCCGGGGATCTCGGTGCGGCCGATCGCGCGGGCGGGCTTCATCCGCAGGTCGTCGCGGTACATGGTGATGTCGAGGGATCCGACCGGGATCTTCGTGCCGGTGATCTCTTCGAGCTTGGCGGCCAGCCGGCGGGCGAGGTACACACCGCGGGTGGGAATGCCGAGGAGCACCACGTCGTCGGCGCCCTTGGCGCGTTCGACGATCTCGTGGGCGATGCGGGTCAGTACCCGCGCGATGTCCTGTGCCTCGAGCACGGGGCGCATCGCCTCGATGCCCTGGGCATCGACGTTCTGAGCAGCCTGAGCGTCCATGAAAAGGACCTCCTTCTCCGCCTCACGGGACGGACCTTAAAGGACGTCTGATGTACGTCCTCCACGTTACCAGGGCCCTGGCGGGGAGCCGGCACCGGGCCTGTGCGCCCCCCTCGTACGTGGGCGTCGGACAGCATTCGGCTTGACGCATCCAAGTAACGCTGCGTAACCTCACAGTGAGTTACCAGCCGCGCGGCGGAGCCGCACGTGGTCCATGTCGTCAGCGTCCATGTCGTCACAGCGTCACAGCGTCCGGGAGCGTTATGTCCAGCGAATACGCCAAACAGCTCGGGGCCAAGCTCCGCGCCATCCGCACCCAACAGGGCCTTTCCCTCCACGGTGTCGAGGAGAAGTCCCAGGGCCGGTGGAAGGCCGTGGTGGTCGGATCGTACGAGCGCGGGGACCGCGCCGTGACCGTCCAGCGCCTCGCCGAGCTGGCGGACTTCTACGGGGTTCCGGTGCAGGAGCTGCTGCCGGGTACGACCCCGGGCGGGGCCGCCGAGCCGCCGCCGAAGCTGCGCCTCGACCTGGAGCGCCTCGCGGGCGTGCCCGCCGAGAAGGCCGGTCCGCTGCAGCGGTACGCGGCGACCATCCAGAGCCAGCGCGGGGACTACAACGGCAAGGTGCTGTCGATCCGTCAGGACGACCTGCGCACCCTCGCCGTCATCTACGACCAGTCCCCCTCGGTCCTGACCGAGCAGCTGATCAGCTGGGGCGTGCTCGACGCGGATGCGCGTCGCGCCGTGGCGCACGAGGACATCTAGTCCCTGCGCCCAGGACCAGCAGAAACGTTACCGGGGGGGGGGGGGGGGGGGGGGGGGGGGGGGGGGGGGGGGGGGGGGGGGGGGGGGGGGGGGGGGGGGGGGAGGGGGGAGGGAGGAGGGGGGGAAGGGGAGGGGGGGGGGGGAGGG